>JAFSXD010000049.1 GCA_017444245.1 Selenomonadaceae bacterium
ACACCGGCTCGCACAAGATCAACAACGTACTCGGTCAAGCGTTGCTGGCAAAAAAAATGGGCAAGACGCGGTTAATCGCAGAGACGGGCGCGGGGCAACATGGCGTGGCAACGGCGACGGCTGCCGCTTTGATGAACATGGAATGCGTAATTTTCATGGGCGAAGAAGATACGCGGCGTCAAGCGTTGAACGTCTACCGCATGAAACTTTTGGGCGCGACCGTCATTCCCGTAAAAAGTGGCACGGCAACTTTGAAAGACGCAGTCAGCGAAACTTTCAGAGAGTGGACGCGGCGAATCAGCGACACTCATTACTGCTTAGGCTCTTGCATGGGTCCGCATCCTTTTCCGACGATTGTCCGCGATTTTCAATCCGTCATTTCAAAAGAAATTAAAACGCAAATTCTTGAATCGGAAGGGAAGTTACCGGACGCGATTGTAGCTTGTTGCGGCGGCGGCTCAAATTCTATCGGTTCATTTTTTCATTTCATCGACGACAAAAATGTTCGGTTAATCGGCTGTGAGGCGGCGGGAAAAGGCGTTGACACTTTCGAGACGGCGGCGACAATTACCACAGGACGGCAAGGAATTTTTCACGGCATGAAATCTTATTTTTGCCAAGATGAATTTGGAGGAATTGCTCCGGTTTATTCAATTTCTGCGGGGTTGGATTATCCCGGCATTGGTCCTGAACATGCTTACTTGCATGACAGCGGACGCGCAGAATACGTTCCGATAACCGACGCTGAAGCCGTTGACGCCTTTGAATATCTTTCGCGCACGGAAGGAATTATTCCCGCGATTGAATCGGCGCACGCCGTTGCTCATGTCATGAAAATTGCGCCGACGATGTCAAAAGAAAAAATTGTCGTTGTAACAATTTCCGGACGTGGCGACAAAGATTGCGCGTCGGTGGCCAAGTACAGGGGAGTAATTTTGAATGAGTAAAATAAAAAACGCCTTCGCAAATGGAAAAGCGTTTATTCCTTTCATAACGTGCGGCGATCCGAATTTGGAAACTACCGCCGAATGTGTCCGCGAGATGGTGAAAAACGGCGCAACGTTGGTTGAATTGGGAATTCCTTTTTCAGACCCGACTGCTGAAGGTACGGTAATTCAAGCGGCAAATTTACGCGCTTTGAATGGTGGAACAACTACCGAAAAAGTTTTTGAACTCGTGAAAGATTTGCGACGCGATGTAAAAATTCCGCTGGTTTTCATGACTTATGCCAACGTCGTTTTCGGTTACGGTGCGGAAAAATTTATTTCGACTTGCGCGGATATCGGCATTGACGGATTGATTTTGCCGGACGTTCCCTTTGAAGAGAAGGGAGAATTTTTGTCGACGTGCAAAAAATTTGGCGTCGATTTAATTTCGATGATTGCGCCAACTTCAGAGAACAGAATTTCAAAAATTGCCCGTGAAGCCGAAGGATTTTTGTACATTGTTTCAAGTTTGGGCGTCACGGGGACGCGAAATGAAATTGTGACGGATTTAGCACCGATTATAAAAATCGTTCGCGAAAATACGGATATTCCATGCGCTATCGGCTTTGGCATTTCGACGCCGGAGCAAGCGAAAAAAATGGCGCGTTTGTCTGACGGCGTGATTGTCGGTTCAGCGATAATAAAAATTTTGGCGCAACATGGAAAAGATTCTGTTTCAATGGTCGGCGAATTTGTCCGAAAAATGGCAGAGGCAATGAATTAGATCAATAGAAAAAATCTTAACCCTCTATCGATCTAAACAAGCATTTCGTCTCCTTGTCCGCGAGCAATGACAATATCGCCCTTGTCTTCAAGAGTACGAATGATGTTGACAACTTTCATCTGCGCTTCTTCTACGTCGCGAATCTTGACGGGTCCCATGTACTCCAACTCTTCACGCAACATATCGGCGGCGCGCTTGGACATGTTCTTGTAAATTTTTTCTGCAACTTCCTGCGGCGTCGCCTTCATGGCAAGGGACAAATCTTTCGTGTCGACTTCGCGCAGAACCATTTGCAATGAGCGGTCGTCCAAAAGTACAATATCTTCGAAAACGAACATGAGCTTTTTGATTTCTTCGGCAAGTTCAGGATTGTCGATTTCCAAACTTTCGATAATCGCTTTTTCTGTGGTGCGGTCGACGCGGTTCAAAACTTCCACGACAGCAGGAATACCGCCCGCCATAGTGAAATCTTGATTGAGCATTGCAGAAAGTTTTTTCTCAAGTACGCGTTCGACTTCACGAATTATATCAGGCGAAGTTCTGTCCATCATCGCAATACGTTTTGCAACGTCGGCTTGAGACTCCGGCGCAAGTCCGCTCATGACGATAGCTGCTTGATCCGGTTCAAGGTACGCCATGACTAACGCAATGGTTTGCGGGTGTTCGTTCTGTAAGAAAGTCATCAGTTGTGACGGATCTGTTTTGCGTAAGAAATCGAAAGGACGAACTTGCAGGCTGGTCGTCAAGCGATTGAGAATATCCATAGCGCGGTCTGAACCGAGAGCTTTTTCCAAAACATTCTGCGCGTATTCAAGACCGCCGGTAGAAATGTAATCGCTTGCCATTGCCATTTGGTAAAATTCGGAAATGACTTCCGCTTTTAGTTCGGCACTGACTTGTTTGTTGTTGGCAATCTCCAACGTGATACTTTCAATTTCATCATCGTCCATATGTTCAAAAAGTTTTGCGGCGTATTCTCCACCAATCGCAATGAAGAATATAGCCGCTTTTTCGTGCGCCGTCATTTCGCGCGGTTCACCATACATATCAGGCATTGCCGGCATAAAAAATCACTCCTTTTAGAGGTTAGGTGTTAGAGGTTAGAAAAAAACACTAGACCGCCACAATCGAAAAATCTATCGATCTGGCGATCTAGCGATCTAAAACTTACTCGTCTTCAGCCAACCAAGTTTTAATCAACATTGCAACATCGGCGGGCTTTTCATCAATCATCTTAAGAATAGCCTGTTTTTCGTCGCGTTGAGCTTTTTCAGTTGGCGTGAGACCGGCTTCATCGATAAGGTCTTCGTCAATTTCACGCGCACGTTGTTCCTCTTCTGCACGACGGGCGGCGGCTTCTTCGGCAAGACGTTTTTCTTCAGCGGCACGAATCGCGGCTTCTTCAGCTTCGCGTTCCTGCTGTTTCTTGCGACGATACATCAAGAAACCACCAAGCAAAAGTGCGGTGAGTAAAATTAATGCTCCAAATTCCATGTAAAGAATCCTGTCTTGGCGTTTTTGTTCCGCCGCTTCTTCGGCAGCTTGTCTGTCACGCGCCTCCGTGCTGAACGGCAGAGGTTCGACAGAAATCGAATCGCCGCGCGCCTCGTTAATTCCCGCCGCCGAACTCACTACACGAAGTAAATTATCTCGTTGCGAATCTGTCATGGTATCGTTTACCAAGACGGCGACAGTCAAGCGACTTATTGCGCCCGGCGACGAAATAATTTTTTGATTTTCTTCGTTGACTTCATAATTTTTCGTTGACTCTTTGCGTTCGTAATCAGCGTTGGCGTTTCTGTCTTCGGCAACGTAGCCTGGAACATTTCCTTGAACTCCTGCAGGTCCGCCGGGAATATTCGAACGCCCGCTGTAAGTTTCGCTAACGTCTTGCTGACTGCGAATGATGCCCGATTCGTCCACCACCGGAGTAAACGTTTGACGGTCTGTTTGCCTTTCGTCGAAATCCAATTCGACACTGACACGCACGAACGCTTGACCGCGCCCCAATGAATTATCGAGAAGAGTTTGGATATTTTGCTGGATACTGTCACGAACTTGCTTTGTCATCTCAATTTGATTGAGTGCCTTTTGATTATTGCGTTGAAGTTTGGCGTTATCCTCCGTTTCGTTTTCGTTGAGGATATTTCCCGCCTCGTCAACTATCGTGATATTTTCCGGCGTCAAACCTTGAACGCTGTGTGCTACCAAGTTGACGATGCCTTTGACTTCTTCGGGTCTCAAGACGGAATCATTTTGCAACATCAACATTATCGAGGCAGTTGCGGGCTTTTCGTTTTTCTTGTACAGACTATCTTCCGGCAAAACGATATGAACTCTTGCTTTTTGCACGACGGCAATTTGTTCAATCGTCCGCGTCAATTCGCCTTGCAAAGCTTGAATGTAATTAATTCTGTTTTGAAATTCCGTAACGCCAAGCTTGGAGTCGTCAAAAAGTTCAAAGCCCTTGTTCCCTCTGGGCAAACCCGCCGACGCAAGGGTTAACCTAACGTCGTGAACTTGAGTTGCCGGAACAAAAACGGTAGTACCTCTTTTTGTTTCTTCGATATTGTATTGAACGCCCGATTCCCTTAAGCTGTTTACTACGTCGCCTGCGTCCTTTGTTTCCAGATTCGTGTACAACGGAACCATGTCGGGCTTAGAACCATACCAAAGACTTAGTCCCACGAGTGCCGCCAACACGGCAATGACCACGCCTATTGCAATAGCCCGCTGCGTTTTTGTGTACCTGTTCCACAGTTCCAGGAATCGCTCTTTCCAAGCTGTCAAATAAACTCAGTCCTTTCGAACAGCCTGTGATCAGCCTTCAGGTCTTTTCCTTCCCTGTGCAGATACCTGAAGCTTAATCTTTATTAAACCTGCATTCGCATAATTTCCTGGTATGCTGAAGTAGCACGGTTTCTTATTTGCAGTGTCAGTTGCATGGCAAGGTCAGCTTTTTGTGCCGCCACAATCACTTGAGACACATCCTCTATTCTCCCCGCCGCCAACGCGGCATTCATTTTGTCTGCATCTAATTGAAGTTCATTTGTTTTCTTCAATGCGTCCGTCAACATTTCACCAAAATTTTTGACGGGCTTTTCTTCCTTCGTTTCGCCTAAGTGACTTTTGGCACTCATACTTACTTGTTTTACCGATGTCATTTCCAGTGGCGTAATCTCCATTACATCACCCCTAGCTAAAATTTTTGTTACGCATTTACTTTGATGAGCTTAGAGCTTAGAACTTTAAGCTTAGAGAAAATAATTCGAGCAATAAACTTTGATTCAATTATAAACATTCAAAGAAATAATTTCCACAAAAATTTAGCGTCAACCAAATTTTTTTACGGCAAATTATTCAGTGGAGAAAAAATTATAAGTCCAAGAAGTTTTTTCAAAGGTTAGCTGTTAATTTCCAGTGCCTTTGAAAACATTGCTTTAGCCGCGTTAATCGAAGTGGTATTCGCCTCGTAGGCGCGATGGGCAGTTATCATGTCGACCATTTCGCTGACTATATTGACGTTTGGCTTTTCAACGTAGCCGTCGGCGTTTGCGTCGGGGTGTCCCGGATCGTAAACCATAGGACCTTGTTGTTGATCTTCCATGATTGCAACTGCGCGGACGCCTTCGCCAACAGATTTTTTCCCGCCGGTAGCTTGAGCTAAAGTTTGTTCAAAAGACATTGGCTCACGTGTACGCGGGCTGAATACAACGTAGCGACGACGATACGCGCCGCCGTTTTCTGTTCGTGTGGTGTTGGCGTTTGCGATATTGTTTGATATAACGTCCATTCTAAGACGTTCGGCAGTCAAGCCGGATGCCGCCGTATCAATTCCCATAAACATTCCCATGAAATTTACCTCGTTTTAGCTTCAAGCTTTAAGCTTCTAACTAACTGGCGATCTGGCGATCTAGCGATCTATCAACTTTGTCCGCTTGTGATGACGTTACGAACTTTATTGACGTGCGCTCTAAATTGCCCTGCAAGCGCATTGAAATAAAGTTGATTCTTAAGCATTGAAGACATTTCAATATCAATGTCAACGTTGTTGTTGTCCGTCCGCATTATCGTTGTGGTGTCTTCAACTACGGTTGGCATTGCATGTTTCGGCAAACTTTCGGCGGGCAAATGTTTATCCCGCGTACGAACCATTTTCAACTTGCCGGCGGTGTCTTCTTCCTTGCCGTAAAGTTCATTTGCCAGAGCATCTTCAAAGTCAACAACACTCCTGCGATAATTCGGCGTATTGACGTTGGCAATGTTTTGCGAAACAATTTCATGGCGCATCGTTGCCGCTGTCATTGCACGCGGGAGATAATTAAAATTCGGCGAATGCAATATTTGTTCAATCATATAACCACTTCCTCTTCTCCTTGATGAAATTAGTACAAATTAACTCAAATTCATTTTCTACGCTGAAAAAATATTTCCTTCAAAAAATTTGCCAATATTGAAGACAATTAACGATTAACCTTTCTTTCCAAGCTCGTAAATCATTTTTATCACGGCTTTACAAAGTTTGTCGGGGTCATGCCTTCCCGCGTCCGTTTCGCTAACCAAATCCTCTTTGACTAAACCCATGCCAAGCGCATTAATTTTGTCTTCGTCAACTTCTACGGCGGTTGCTTTATTTGCTTTCAAAAATTCCTGCGGGATTGGCGCGGAGTTCACCAAAACATAATCGATTGCGCCTTTGCCCGCGTGATCCAATATCGCCTTTGCATGAGCTGACGCCGAATAATTATCGGTTTCTCCCGCCTGCGTCATAACGTTGCAGATGTAAATTTTTATCGCCTTAGAATTTCTTAACGCCCTTGCGACACCGTCAACCAAAAGATTTGGCATTATGCTCGTGTACAAACTGCCCGGTCCTAAAATTATCGCGTCGGCAGTTTCAATCGCTTCAATGGCGGCGGGCACGGCCTCAACCTTTCGCGGAAAAAGTTGCACGCGCCGAATTTTTTTGTGTGCCTCCGGAATTTGCGATTCGCCCTCAACTACAGTGCCGTCCGTCATAACGGCATCAAGTCGTACGGATTCTTTGCTGGCGGGAATAACTCTTCCCTTGACTGCCAAAACTTTTGACGACTCCTTCAACGCAGTTTCCATGTCGCCCGTGACTTCATTCATTGCCGCGATAAATAAATTTCCAAAACTGTGCCCCGCAAGCACGGTATTTCCTTCAAATCGATACTGAAAAAGTTTTTCCATGAGCGGTTCGGTGTCGGCAAGTGCCACGAGACAATTTCTCAAATCGCCCGGCGGAATTATTCCCAACTCTTCACGCAATCTTCCTGAACTGCCGCCGTCGTCCGCAACTGTCACGACAGCTGAAACGTTGCTTGTCGAAGATTTTATTCCGCGCAGAAGTACGGATAAACCATGCCCGCCGCCAATCACGGTAACTGCGGGACCTCGCCCCAATTTTCTTTCGCGGTAAATTAAATCTATCAGCCGCGTCGATTTATCCGGAATCAAAACCGCAATCACGGAACGAATTATTGAGCCCGTCGAGTACAGCATTATGCACGAGCCGACGACGACAATTCCTATACCCGTCAAAAGCAAGTAGCCGTAATCATAACTGCCGAAGAGTTTATATATCAGCCGAAAAATTTCTTCTTCGACGCGCCCAAGATATTCATAGTTAAAGACGAGTGCCAAGCCGAAACTTACGAGCATCACGCCCAACGCGAAAATGAAAAACCAACGTTTCAATTTTATTCCCGGATAAAACCATTTGAAAAGGTGCAGGATACTCACGCTCCTTTCTTTTAGCTTTAAGCTTTAAGCTTCAAGCTTCAAGCTTTAAGCTTTCTAACCAACTTCTTGAACGTCGTTTTTCATCAAGTCGCGATGTTCCAGATTGACGGCGTAACCTTTATTCTTCAAAAGTTCGTAAAGATGTTTTGCAACGAAAACACTGCGGTGCATTCCGCCCGTGCAACCAACCGCGATAACCAGTTGGCTTTTTCCTTCGCTTACATATTGCGGCGTAAGAAATTCAATCAGCGGGTCGAGACGTTTCAAAAATTCCTGCGTCACGGATTTTTCCATAATGTACGCGGCAACTTCCGCCACCGCCCCGCTTTTTCTCCGCAATGTTTCAATGTAAAACGGATTCGGCAAAAATCGAACGTCCAAAACCATGTCCGCATCTAACGGCATGCCGTACTTGAAACCAAATGACAAAACGGAAATATTCATTTCCGCGCCTTCGTGGATTCCGAAAAGTCGTTTAATTTTTTCGCGCAGGACTGATTTTGTTAAATTCGACGTGTCGATAATGTACGTCGCCTTGCCGCGCACTGATTCAAGCCGCGCCCGTTCCTTCGCAATGCCGTCAGAAATTCGCGAAGACAACGCCATTGGATGACTTCTGCGCGTTTCCTTGTAACGTCTTATAATCGTGTCGTCGGAGGCGTCCATGAAAATTAATTCGTAGTCGCGATCGTTTTTGTCCATGTCTTCAAGAACTTGCAACAGCGTATCAAAAAATTCACGGCTACGCGTGTCGACGACGAAAACCAAATGACTTACACTGTTGACGGCATGCGCACAAAGTTCCACAAATTTCGGAATCAAAATTGGCGGCAAGTTGTCAACGCAAAAATATCCCAAATCTTCAAGGAAACGGCAGACTTGAGTTTTTCCGCTACCGCTCATTCCCGTCACGATAATTATTCGCGGCGTATCCGAAGATTTTTTTTCATTCGTTTCAGCGTTCAAAGTTTTTGTATCCGTTTCAAAATTTTTTTCCATAAAACCACCTCGTCTAAAAAATTTTTTCAGTGCTGTAAGAAATTTCAAAGTCAGTCACATTTTTTATCTTGTCAAGAATACGATTTTTCACAATCTCGCATTCTTCGGACTTCGCCTCCATTAAAAGGACAAGGAAAGTTGACTTGCCGCTTTGTGTCACGCAATCGCTTTTTCGCAGAGAGTTCGTCAAAATTTCTTTGAATTGGTCGACAAATTTTTCTTCGCCAACAGTGAACTGAATCAACTGCAAACCTTTTTGATAATTGTCAACCATGCGAACGAGCAGGCGATAAATCGTTTGAAAACTTTCAAAGCCTACGAAGTACGCTCCTTTTTCAACGGTACGTTCATTCAAAATCATTCGCAGCTGTGAAATATTTTCCGTCGCGGTTTGAGTGGCGTGATTAAAACCGTAAATCGCGTAGCCGTGCTTAGAATTTTTTTTGACGTTGTACAACGCCGCATCAGCTTTTTTGTACAGTTCGGAAAAATTTCTTCCTTCGTCAGGACAAAAAACGACGCCGACTGAAACACCTAACGGGATTTGAATATCTTCTCCCATGAGTTTTTTTGCCGCCGCTAAAAGTTGTTCGTTGAGGTAAATCGTTTTGTCGCGCAAAATTTTTTCGTCGTGAACATTCTGCAAGTAAACGGCAAATTCGTCGCCGCCCATTCTTCCGGCTAAATCCGATTCGCGAATAATTTTCCGAATGAGATCGGCGAAGCGAGATAAAATTTTATCGCCCATTGCGTGACCGTGAATGTCGTTGACGAGTTTAAAGCCGTCCAAGTCCAACATCAACAGTGCGCCCGTAGTTTTCTCCAGCAAGTTTGAAATTTCGTCCTGCGCGGCATGCTTGTTTAGTAAACCTGTAAGTTGATCCGTCGACGCCGCAGTTTTCAAACCGTGTATCTTGTCGAGATTGTCGAGAATATTTCCGACGCGCCGCAAGAGCACATCAGGTTTCAGCGGTTTGCGAATGTAATCTGCCGCGCCGACTTCAAAACCTCTGCTTTCGCTCTCCGCGCTTTCGTCAGCCGTCATGAAAATTATCGGTACGGGCTCTTCGCTTTTCTCCTGCAAAGTTTTATGCAATTCGTAGCCGTCCATTTCCGGCATGAGTAAATCGGACAAAACTAAATCGGGCTGTTCACTTTCAAAAAGTTTTATTGCCTCCGAACCCGACGTTGCGACTACAACTGCATATTTTTTTGAAAGGATTCGGCGCGCCAACATCAGCATAATTTTTTCGTCGTCCACAATAAGAATTTTTTGCATTACGTGTTCACCTCTAACCATGCCGTTATTTGATTGCGAATTTTTTTGTAGTCCGCCATCAAGTTGCCGTGATTGTTTAAAATTTCGTCAACGTTATTGTCCTTCGCCGCAAGTTCCAAACTTTTGGCAAGTTCGCCCAAATTCATTGCGCCGATTAAAAATGACGCGCTCTTCAAGGCGTGAACAAAAATTTGGTAATTCTTTATATCCTTCGCGTCGAATGCCGTTTGAATTTTTTCCGGCTTGTCGTCCGTGACAAATTCGTTTAACATTTCCACGAAGAAAGATTTACTTTCCATGCAATAAGTCAATCCCGTATTCAAATCAACATCAGGACAAATTTCAGCGAAAATTTTACGCTCTTCATCAGTGAATGTGTCGTCTTCGTTCTCGTCTAAAATATTTTCTTCGTCGTCTGAAATTTTTTCTTCAACGTTTGGAACTTCTTCTTCTGAAATTTTTTCTTCAGCGTGTGGAACTTCTTCAACGTGAGAAATTTTTTCGTCGGAAATATTTTCTTTGTGTTCGACTTCAAAAGTAACTAAATCTTTTGGTAAATGAGCCGCCAAAATTTTTTCGAGTTCGTCGACTTCAATCGGCTTGGAAAGGTAATCGTCGAAACCGTCGCGCAGATATTTTTCTTTCATTCCGGCAATGGCACCGGCAGTCAACATAATTATCGCCGTCTTGTCGTCCACAATGTGATTATCTTTTAAAAATTTGAAAGTGTCGACGCCGTTCATGCCCGGCATCATGTGATCCAAAAAAATTATGTGGTAAAAATTTTTCTTCGCCATTTCAATGCACTGCTTGCCGCTTTCCGCCAAATCGGGAACAATTCCGTTTCTCTTGAGCAAGCCGCTGATTACTTTCAAATTCATTGAGCTGTCGTCCACCGCAAGAACTTTTGCGCCCGTCGCCTTCAAGAAATGTTTTTCTGCCGTGTCGTGAAGGCGTTGCGCTTGATGTTCATTGTAATTTCCGATGGGAGTTTTATCAATAATTCTTTGCACGAGCTTGAAAGAAAAATTTGAGCCCTTGCCGTACGTGCTGGAAATTTCCGGTTGACTGTTCATCATCTTCAACAATTTTTGAACAATGACAATGCCCAAGCCCGTGCCTTCAATGTTCCGATTTTTTTCAACGTCAAGACGCTGGAACGAAGTGAAAAGTTTTTCCTTGTCCTCTTCGCGAATGCCAATTCCCGTGTCGATAACTTGAACGCGCAATTCAAAATTATTTTCGTCGACAAAATTTCCGGAGACAGAGAGCGTCACTGAACCGGCGGGCGTGTACTTGACGGCGTTGGTCAAAAGATTCATGATTATCTGCCTAATTCTCATGTCGTCGCCGTACAAACTTTTTGGCAACGACGAATCAATTTCCGTGATAAGGTCAAGTCCTTTTTTCGCCGCGCGCTCTGAAATCATGTTTACGAGTTCGTCAATCAAAGTTAAAGTGTCGTAGCGAACGGGCGTAATTTCCATTTTTCCATCTTCGATTTTTGAAAAATCCAAAATGCTGTTGATTAGGGACAAAAGCGTTCGCCCTGCACTGCGAATGTTCGCGGAGTAATCTAAAATATCGTTGTCCTTGCTTTCGCGCAAAATCATTTCGTTCATGCCAAGCACGGCGTTAATCGGCGTACGAATTTCATGAGACATCTGCGCGAGGAATTGGGATTTTGCTTGACTTGCCGCCATTGCCGCGTTGGAAGCGTCCTTGAGTTTTGCATTAACTTCATCTTGCCAACGGAGCTGTCGATTTATCAAAGTGCTGACTATTACCGTGCAAATCATCAGGAGAACTAAAAAAATTGCCGTCAAGATAAAAATGTTGCCGTAAATATTCCACCAACTGCTGGCGACAATTATCGTGAATTCGGAGACGGAATTTCTTTTCGCAAGACAAGCCACGTAATTGTTGGCGTAATCTTTCAGCGTGACAACGTCATTGCTTGAATAAACTTTTGAATATTCCGTGCCGAAAACTTCCGTCATTCGATTAACGGACAGCTGATAATTATTGTTCGGATGATTTATGATAATTCCGTTTCTGTCAACGAGGAAAGCGTAACTGTCCGCCGTGTAACTTTCGCCGAGAACTTGAATTAATCTGTCCAAGTAAAAATCTATTCCGAAGATGCCCAAAAATTTTTTGTCGCGCCCGTAAACAACTTGCGCAAGAGTTATGCAATAAAGTCCGGTTTGGTCGTCGTAATACGGCGCAGAAACGCTGAAACCTTCCTTTGAATTTATCGTGTCGATGTACCATGGACGTTGTTCGACGCGCCAATTTTCATTTTCGGACTCCCAGCCGCTATTCATGATGACTTGATGAGCGCGGTCGGGGTTTGCGAAGTAGCACGCAGAAATTTCAGGATAGTTACGCGCGATGTCATTTAAAAATTTCACTGCGGCGGGGTAATCGTCCATAAGTTCGGGGCGTTCAGAAATTAAATTTGTGAACATGGTAATTATGCTGTGATGTCTTTCCGTCCAATTAGAAAGTTGATGTTCATAGAGATCAACTTCACGATTCATTTTCGTATTTCCCCAGCTGAACGTCGTGCTGACACAAAGAAACAAACTGAAAAGAATTGCCATGCAAAAGACAATTAAAATTCCCACGCGTGCGTTGCGGCTGAATTTTGAAATGATTTGCTTGTCGATTAAAACTTCTTCGTTTGTATCGTGCTTTTCGCTGTGAACAATCGTTGAAAAGGAAATAAGATTGTCCAACATATCGGAAAGTTGCATTGCCGACGCACGAACCTGCGCAACTTTTTCGGAATCGGAATCGAGTATGCCGGCAACATCTTTTTTTTCATGAGCCGCAATAAAATTTTCCATGCTCGTAATCTGCAAAATATTTTTCAGCGGATTTTTCAACTTGTTGGAAAGGCGGGACAAAAATTCTTCTTTGACACGAAGTGCCCTTTCGGCATGAAGACGATGTTTGAGTGCGTTCAAGTACAAATAAACTATCGCCAAAAGCATCAGCAGACTTACCAAAGTCGTTATCATAATCTGTCGATAACTGTCTTTGTAAAACGAAAGCTTATCGACGCTCAAAATCATTTGCCAACCGTTTTTCGTTTCTGCGCTGAAAATTGTGTAAGATTTTTCGTTTATCTGCGCCGTAAAACTTTCGCGGGATTCGTAAGATTGAACCACGCGCGAAAGGATTGTTTCATACTCCGGCAAAACTTTTGAAACTTTTTCGCCAACCAAAGACATGTCAGTATATCCGATAATTCTTCCGTTGTTGGTTGCAATCAGTGCCGTGTGGTCTCCCGTCGAACGCATTTGCGTGATAGATTGATGAACGTCTGCGAAAGTGAAATCCAAGCCGACGACAGTTTCACCGTCGGGCAAAACTTTTGAAATAGTGAAACACATGTCGCCGGTGTACGCGTCGCGGTACGGTTCGGTTATAAAAATTTTGTCAGGATTTTCTTGCGCGCCTCTGTACCAATTACGTTTCGTCGCGTGATAATCGTCCGGCATGTCGAAATCGGGAATAATCGTCCAATCTTTTCCCGCAATGTAAACGTTGAAACAAACGCCGTTGGTTACCGCAATTTGTTCAGCCTTTTTTTGATAGAAAAAAGTTTCAAGCTCTTCATAAGTTGCGCCGGAATTTATCAGTTGCTCGGAAAGCATCGCCATGCGGACGGTAACGCCTTCAGCTTTTGCAATCGTCTCTTGAAGATCGCTCCGAATAATTTCAAGTTGCATTTGCCCAATCTCTTCCGTTTGGCGCAATGTCATTTGAAAAATTAAACGAATGTTCATTGCAATGACGATTAAAAAAATTAAAGCGACGGCGGCGATTAAAATAAAATCGTTCTTCTTGCCCGTCCGCAGTATATCCCAATTTTCATGGTACTCTTCCATTGAAAATAAATTCTTCAAAAGTAAATCCTCCGAAACAAAACGCCGCGCATTTAAAAAATTTTGGGCGCGTGATTTTGGCTAACGATTCAGTGAATAGCCGCGCGGAGTTATCATAAAGTTTGACTTCACAAAAGTATTTGAGTTGCCGATTAAAACGATTGTGAACATATTAATTTCTTCTTTTGTGAAATTGGCAAGCGTCGAAATAATTTTTTTCTCGTTAAGGCGTCCGGCATTCGTGACGATACCGACGGGCGTATTTTCTGCGCGGAAGTTCAGCAAAATTTTTTGAACTTCCTCAATGTTCGTGACGCGGCTTTTGCTTTTCGGATTGAACAGAGCAATTACAAAATCTCCCTGCGCCGCCAGAGCCACGCGCTTTTTTATCACGTCCCACGATGTGAGCCAATCGCTCAAACTGATAACGGCAAAGTCATGCATGAGCGGTGCGCCGAGAATTGCCGCCGCCAAATTCAATGAAGAAACTCCCGCCGCAATTTCAAATTTCGGTTGATGATCTTCCGGTAAATTTAAAATCATTTCAAGTAAAAGCCCCGCCATTCCGTAAATTCCCGCGTCGCCACTTGAAATTACTGCAACGTTTAAATTTTTTTGCGCCTCGTCAATGGCAAGTTGTGCGCGTTGAACTTCTTGGCGCATGCCCGATGACAAAACTTTTTTGTCCGTCAACAATTCGCCAATCAATTCCGTATAAGTTTTGTAGCCTACAATTACGTCCGCCGATTCGATTAAGGCGCGGGCTTTCGGCGTCATCTCAAAAATTTTTCCTGAACCAATGCCCACGATTGAAATTTTTCCGCAATGTTCCATTAGTTTATCTCCAAATATTTTTTGGAAATTCTATCACAAATCGCAGGTAGTGGCAAAAAAAATTGTCCACGTGCAACTTTCATGTTCGTAAGATAAACTTTGACAAAATTGTAATACTGTGATAGCATGCACGAAAGAGAGCATATAGGAAAATTTTTTGATTATTTTTTAGGAGGGCTTGCTGTGGCAAAGTATGTTTGCACTGTTTGCGGTTACGTCCACGAGGGCGATGCGCCGCCGGATGAATGTCCGATTTGTAAAGCACCTGCAGAAAAATTCAACAAGCAGGAAGGCGAATTGGTTTTTGCTGACGAACATGTTGTCGGCGTCGCGCAGGGCGTTGACGAAAGAATTATTGAAGGCTTGCGCCAAAATTTTACGGGCGAATGTTGCGAAGTCGGCATGTATTTGGCGATGAGCCGCGCCGCACACCGTGAAGGTTTTCCGGAAATTGGCGAGACGTTCCGCCGTTATGCACTTGAGGAGGCAGAACACGCCGCTAAATTCGCTGAATTGCTTGGAGAAGTTGTCTCCGCGTCGACGAAAGAGAATCTTGAAAAACGCGTTGCGGCAGAGCACGGCGCATGTCAAGGCAAAAAAGATTTGGCAACGCTCGCCAAGAAACTCAACCTTGACGCAATTCATGACACCGTTCACGAAATGGCGAAGGACGAAGCGCGTCATGGAAAAGGTTTTGCGGGATTGCTTAAACATTATTTCGGAAAATAAATCGTTAGCCGTTTGAATCGCGGCACAAAAAAACCGTCTGCAGAGAAAAATTTTGCGGACGGTTTTTTTTACTACCGATCTATCGATCTATCGATCCATCGATCTATTGCGGCTTAATTCTCTTGACGGCTTCGGACAGCGGCGGAATGATTTGTTTCTTGCGGCTCATGACGCCCGGCAAGTAAACGTGCGAACCACTGGCATCTTTCTTGAACGCTTCGCCAATCAGCGTGCGCGGAGACCCGGCATAAAGCAGGTACGTTGCCTCTTCCAAAATATCCGTGACCATGAGCAGGTGCATATCGAAACCTTCGCGCTCACAATTTTCTTTCATCACGTCGATAAGTTTATCTTCAATATCCAAAACTTCCTTCGGGTCCATGACAGAAATTTGGCTGACGATAATTCTGTAGTCGCCGATTTTAAATTCTTTCAAATCGTTCTTTGCAATTTCTGTAGGAGATTTTCCGCCGATACCTGCGCCCGCGCGGAGCATTGCCAAGCCGTATTCTTTAAGGTCGACGCCGGCAATTTCTG
>JAFSXD010000050.1 GCA_017444245.1 Selenomonadaceae bacterium
GAGACAGTTCGGTCCATATCCATCGCGGGCGAAAGAAAATTGAGAGGGGCTGCTCCTAGTACGAGAGGACCAGAGTGGACGAACCTACGGTGTATCAGTTGTGACGCCAGTTGCAAAGCTGAGTAGCTGCGTTCGGAAGGGATAAACGCTGAAAGCATCTAAGCGTGAAACCTGCCTCAAGATGAATTATCAAAGACACCTTGAAGAATACGAGGTAGATAGGTCGGGAGTGAAAGCGTCGTGAGGCGTTGAGCGGACCGATACTAATAAGTCGAAAGTTTCACTTTAAAAATCTAATGTAAGACCTGTGCAATTTTGAAAGAATCTTGAAGAGAGATTCATTGAGCTTTAAGCTTGAAGCTTTAAGCTTGAAGCTGGAAATCGGTGAAGATAGCTAAGTGGAAGCACCTGTACCCATACCGAACACAGAAGTTAAGCACTTAAACGCCGAAGGTACTGAGTTGGAAACGACTTGGGAGATTAGGTATTTGCCGATTGATGAAAGTCCCCGTTGTTGGCGGGGATTTTTTATTGCGAAAAATATTCCACATATTTCACAAAAATCTGCGCGGATAAAAAAATTGCTACCCCGAAGGATAGCAGAAAAATTTTTTGGTGTGTCAAAGTTTATGCTTGGAGCAAATTTTTAATTTCTTTCAAACTTTTTCAAATTCTTTCGCAGGAAAATTTTTACCGCGTTGTCCATTGCCCGGTTGACTGATTGCAAACGTAAACTTGATTTTCGACGCGATAGCCGATATTTGAATTGCCATTCACGCGCAAACTTCCGCCGTCGTTGAACTGCAGGCTGACATGCGATTCACTGAAACTGTAACTCGAAATTTGATTCAGCGAAACGCCCAAAAGGTTCACGATGTCCGTCGAATGAGCGTTTTGAATTACGTCGTTGCCGTTGCCGCCCGTGTAGAAAAATTCCGTGTAGGCATTGCCGCCAAACATAGTGTCATTGCCGCCGTTGCCGCCCCACAAACTTGAATCGCCGTTGCCCGCGTACATTTGATTGTTGCCGTTGTCCGCGCCGATCATAATTTCAGCTTGCGATTTGCCGCGCCCGTCGACGACGCCACTTCCCGAAGCAACGTAAGAATAAGCGATAACGTCCGTGTTCGTGGCACTGTAGCCAATAAATTTGTCGCGCGAATTTTTAATTTCAAGATGCCCAGAACTTGAATTGACGAAGAAACTATTTTCTTTTAAATCGATTCCCTGATAATCGCTTGAAAGTTGTACGACTTCGCCTTCTTTGTAATTTTCAATGGACTTGTCGCCGCCGCTGTAATTGTACGTGTTGCCGATGCCGCCTTCGACACTGCTGGCTACAAGAACAGTGCCGCTGTTGCCGACGACGTTGTAATAATCGCCGTAATAGTTGTTGATAATGGTTGTCCCGCCGGTTTCTGTTTCTGAAGTTCCTGTCGTCGCAGGTTGAGTTGTGGTAGTTGTATTTGCCGGAGGCGGTGTCACAAGCGGTTGAGTTGTCGTCGTCGTTGAAGTTTCGGTTGGGGTTGAAACGGGTTGAGTTGCCGTTTCCGTTGAAGTTTGTTGCGGCGGTTCAGTTGTTGAAGGCGTTGAAGTGATTCCGAAAAGTTCGCCGAGTGTGCCGTAAGAATCGGGAACTGTGCCCGCGCTGTTGTAGTGATAATATTTTGCGTCGGCAATGTCACTCATGGAAACGCCTTGCAAAGTGATGTTGAACTGCGGCTCAACGTTGGAAACAAATTCGACGTAACGTTTTTTGCTATCGCTGATGACAACATTTCCGTCGCTTTCGGTGTAGGTAAGAATGCGTCTTTCGTCGTCGTTCACGCGCAAAGCGTCTTCGCTCGTGAAGTCCGTGACGACTGCTCCAAGATTTGCGCCGTAATAGTAAGGCGTGACTGCAAAAGTGTCCGCGCCTTCGCCGCCGGTTAGTGTTACGTCTGAAAGTTTTCTGCTGTAATATTGATCGCTAATGCTCAAATAGTCGTTGCCTTCGCCGCCGTTCGCAAAAGTGTGATCGCGGTAAACGCTGACTGTGTCGTTGCCCGCCTCGCCTTGAACTGTGACGCCGCGCGAATAAATCGCAACTGAATCATTGCCCGCGCCCGCAAAAATCAAATTATCTTCGTCGCCAATCCAAATGCCGTTGTCATGTCTGCCGCCGTTAACCGAAATTGTGTCGCTGCCGCCCATTGCCTGAACTGTCGAATGATTTCCATAAACGCTGATGCTGTCCGCGTTCTCCGTGCCCTCAACGAGATCACTTGTCACGGTTGATTGAAACAGGTTATAATCTGCCATAAAAAAACTTCCTTTCAAATTTTTGAGAATCGCTTTTGAAAAATTTATTCAGTTATCGAAATTTTTTGAGCGCAACTTTAGCAATTAAGATTAATTTCAGATTAATTTTTGGGGAGGAAATTTTTTTGAAGACGGCAATAATTACGGGCGGGACTTCCGGCATTGGTTTGGCAACGGCGAAAAAATTTTTGGCGGCGAATTTTAATTGCGTCCTCGTCGGGCGGAGCGAAAAAAAATTTCGTGACGCAAATTTTTCACGAAACGAAATTGTAAAATTTATTTCTGCGGACGTCGGCGAAGTTGAAAATTGTATTCGCGTCGTGCAGGAGACGGTTAAAATTTTTGGCGGCGTCGACACGCTGATAAACTGCGCGGGAATTTATCTTGAAGGCGCAATAAATTTTGTGAACGAGACGGATTTTGACGCGGTGATAAAAACTAATTTGAAGGGAACTTTTTTCATGTGCAAGGCGTCGATTGATGAGCTGATAAAAAGTCGCGGCACAATCGTGAACGTCGCCAGTGATGCAGGCTTGCGCGGAAATTATTTTTGTTCGGCGTACGCGGCAAGCAAAGGGGCAGTCGTTGCCTTCACAAAATCTTTGGCGTTGGAGTTGGCAAGTTTTCCCGTGCGCGTGAATTGTGTTGCGCCCGCAGATATTTTGACGCCGTTGACTGAAAAGCAGTTGGAACAATCGGGCGAAAGCGTCGACGATTTGAAAAAATTTTATCCGCTGGGCAGAATCGGTACGGCGGAGGAAGTTGCCGACGCGATTTATTTTTTGGCAACGCCTGCGTCTTCATTCATCACGGGAGAAATTTTGAACGTGAACGGCGGAATTTGTTAAGAAAAAAATCTCCGACGAATTTTCATCGGAGAAAAAAATTTTATCTAAGTTGACGATTAGTTATTGCAAAGAAACTGAATCATATAAATGGAGGTATTGTCCTTGTCCTCAAAAGACAACACGGTAATGCTTACGTCTTTGCCGGAAGGATTTTGAACGATATTATTTTGAATTTCCTCAAAAGGCATATCCGGAAGATTCAGCATTGGGAGCATGAGTTTGAAAATTTTTTCCGCAACGCTTTGATCAAAAGTAGTGAAAGAAATTCTTGAAAGCCCGCCGATTTTGAGTTCACGAATAGTGCAATTCTGCTGCAACGCCGCGCCGACCTTTTCGCTGACTCCTTCAAAGGCAAGTTCGTAAACAGGATCGCCATCTATGTCTGCAAAAGGTTCAGCGTTTTTAATTTGAAAAATTCCAGCCGTTGCAGCCGCCTTGTTGAATTCCGCAACAAAATTTTTTTCACTGCCGCCGTAAATCGCGTAATCGGGCGGAAAATTATATTCAATTTCACTTTCATTTTCCGCAAACGCCTGACTTAAAGACATCATCAGCAATGCCACCACCAGTAACGAAACTTTTTTTATCACGAGCACAACCTCCTAAAATTTTATCGGAGACTTTTTCGCCGCGTGAATAATTTTTCCTGCAAATTGAAAAAAATTCCGCAACTCAATCACTGCCGTTAATTTCTTTGAAAAGTTCCTCAACCAATTCAGATTCGGCAACCTTGCGCAAAATTTCTCCTTTACGAAAAATTATTCCCACGCCGTCAGAACCGGCAATTCCAAAATCGGCGTTGCGCGCTTCGCCCGGTCCGTTGACGACGCAACCCATAACCGCGACGGTAATTTTTTTGTCGACGTGCGCCAATCGCTCTTCAACCTGCGCGGCAATTTTCGGCAAATCAATTCGAGTTCGCCCGCAAGTCGGACAAGAAATGAACGTCACGCCAAAATTTTTTAAGCCGAGCGATTTCAAAATTTCGTTGGCGATTTTCACTTCAACGACGGGATCTCCTGTCAACGATACGCGGATGGTGTCGCCAATTCCCTCCGCCAACAACGCGCCAATTCCCACCGCAGATTTTATGACGCCGCTGTTGACTGTGCCGGCTTCTGTTATTCCCACGTGCAGAGGATAATCAACCTTCGACGAAATTAAGCGGTACGCCGCCAAAGTTAAGGGAACGTCATGCGCCTTGAGGGAAATTTTTATATCGTGAAAGTTTTCGTCTTCCAAAATTTTTACGTGTTCCAGCGCGGATTCGACGAGCCCTTCAGCAGTCACGCCGCCATATTTTTGAAAAATTTTTCTGCTGAGCGAACCGGCATTGACGCCGATTCGTATCGGTATTTTTTTTTCCTTCGCCGCCGCCACGACTTCACGGACATGATCCGCGCCGCCGATATTGCCGGGATTAAGTCGCAACGCCGCCACGCCTTGCGCGATTGACTCCAACGCCAATTTGTAATCGAAATGAATATCTGCGACTATCGGAACGTCGACGGCTGAAATTATTTCATGGAGTTTTTTTGCGGCGTTCATGTCTGGCACGGCAACGCGCACAATGTCACAACCTGCGGCTTGAAGTTGAATTATCTGCGCAACGGTCGCCGCAACGTCCGAAGTTTTTGTGTTCGTCATGGATTGAACACTGACGGGAGCACCGCCGCCGATTTTTACATTGCCCACTGAAATTTGTCGCGTGATTTTTCTGTTAAACATTTTGTCTCCTACCTTAGCGAATTGAAAGAAAATTCGTTGACTACCATAAATTTGTTTGCTAAACTAAGTAGTCGGATCGCTAGATCACCAGATAGCTAGATAGCTGATTGACCGGCGATCTGGCGATCTGGCGATCTATTATAATTGATTTTGTGACTGATTGCATTAAACTGGGGGGAAAATTTTTGAGGATTAACGGAGCGCAAGCACTTTTAGAAAGTTTGAAACTTGAGGGGGTTGATCTTGTATTCGGTTATCCCGGCGGCGTCGTCTTGAAACTGTACGACGAAATTTACAAGTCAAAGTTTCCAAATATTTTGACTGGACATGAACAAGGCGCAGTTCATGCGGCGGACGGTTATGCGCGGGCGTCAGGGAAAATTGGCGTCGTCATCGCAACTTCAGGACCGGGCGCGGCAAATTTAATCACGGGAATTGCCACCGCGAACATGGATTCAATTCCGCTGGTTTGCATCACGGGGCAAGTTGCCAATCCCGCTATCGGCAAAGATTCTTTTCAAGAAGTCGACGTTTACGGAATTACCACGCCGATAACGAAACATAATTATCTTGTGAAAAATGCAAACGAGTTGCCGCGTATCGTCAAGGAAGCTTTTTTCATCGCGCAGACAGGTCGTCCCGGTCCCGTTTGTATTGACATCGCCGCCGACGTTTTCAACACGGAAATTGATTTTGAATACCCCGAGCAAGTAAATCTGCGCGGGTACACGGGGCACAATCCCGTTAACGAAAAAGAAATTGACAAAGTCGTTAAGGCAATAAAAAATTCTGAACGTCCGCTGATTTTTGCCGGCGGCGGCGTAATTTCTTCAAACACTTCCTCAACGCTAAGAAAAATTTTAAATCAACTGGGCTGTCCTTCAACGTCGACGCTCATGGGAATTGGCGCGATTGAGCCGAACAGAGAAGGTTACTTGGGTTTCGCGGGCATGCACGGTTCGTACGGCGCAAATATGGCAATTCAAAATTGCGATTTACTTTTGGCGATAGGCATGCGATTCAGCGACAGAGTGACGGGACGCGTTGCAGAGTTTGCGCCAAATGCTAAAATTGTTCACTTTGAATTAGACCCCGCCGAAGTCAATAAAAATGTTCAAGCCGATTACAAAGTTTTGGGCGACTTGAAATATTCCCTCCCAATCTTCTTGGATAAATTGAAATTCTCCTCGATTAACTTTACAGAAAAATTTAAGACGTGGAAAGAAAATTGTATCGCCGAAAGTTCCAAACATCCCTTCAGCTACAAATCGGAAGGCGACGTTATCAAACCCGGCGCACTCATCACGAAGATTAGCGACGTTTGCGACGAAAACACGATTGTCGTCACGGACGTTGGACAACACCAAATGTGGGCGGCGCAATTTTTTAAAATTTGGAAACCAAGAAATTTTTTGACGAGCGGCGGACTCGGCACAATGGGTTTTGGACTTCCTGCGGCAATGGGCGCGAAACTTGCTTGTCCGCAAAAAAATGTTGTCCTCTTCACGGGCGACGGCTCAATTATGATGAACGTTCAAGAGTTGGCGACGATTGCCGATAACAATATCGACGTGAAAGTTGTCATTGTCCACAATTTTATTTTGGGAATGGTCGGGCAATGGCAGCGGCTTTTTTACAATCATCATTATTCGGCGTCGGAGTTGAATTTAAAACGTGACTTTGTGAAAATTGCTCAAGCAATGGGCATTCGCGGCTATCGATTGACAAAGGCTGAAGAGTTGCAGGCGGATTTGCCGGAGATTTTATTTTCCAAAGGCGCGGCGGTTATCGACGTTTACGTTCCGCAAGATGAAAATGTTTTGCCAATGGTGCCGGGCGGAAAACGCCTTGACCAAATGGTTCTTCAGTGAATGGTGAATAACAAGTAGGGCGTAAGAAAAATTTTTCAAACTCCGAACTAAAGAGAAAAGGAAGTGTACTCAATGGGATTCAAGGACATCAGCATAAAATCAAAATTTATAATCCTGACAGGCTTAGTGGCAATGGCTATGATTGTCGTTTCATGTGTCGGTTACTTTCACACGGATAAGGCGTTGAAAGAAAGTGTGAACACTGAAGTTGTCGTGACAATGAAACATGCCGCCATTGACATGGACGATTGGCTTTCGCAAAGAATCGCAGTCGCGCAATCGCAGGCAACTTTGATGAGCAATTTCAACGGCGATTATAACCGAATGAAAGCTAAAGAAAATATGTCGCTTGCCTCCTACGATAAATTTATTGTTGACATCGGCGTAGGACTTGAGGACGGCACTTACACCAGCTACGCACTCGGTTTAACGAAATTAGATCCGCGCACTCGCGATTGGTACAAAGACATGAAAAATTCAAGCAGTGCGTACAATGTTACTGAACCTTACGTAGACGCCAACACGAACCAAACGTTGGTATCAATCATTGCCCCAATAAAAAATGGAAATAATTTTATCGGCGCGGTCTGCGAAGATATAGCCCTTGACGTTCTGGTAGAAAAAGTCAACGGCGTCAAATATCACGACGTGGGCACGGCAACTTTCATGAGCCATGACGGAACGATAATTGCAACGTCCACGCCGGAATTTCAAGGCGCGGCAAATATCAAGGATGTTATCAATCTCCCTGAACAAATTGAAAAAATGAGAAATGAAAGCGCGGGAAATTTTGAACTGAACGTTGGCGGCGGCAAATATGTTTTCGGCTACGCAAGAATCCCCAGCACAAATTGGATTGTCGGAATTAACGTTCCCTACAGTGCCGCCTTCGGTGTACTTTCCAGCTTGGCAATAAATTTCACGGTTATAACAATAATCTGCGTAATCATAATTACTTACATGTGCATAAGAATTTCCAACGCGATAACTGATCCGATTCTTCAGCTTGAGGAACATGCAAAACAACTTTCGCAAGGCAATTTGCGGATGAAGGATATTATATTTGACGGCACGGACGAAATTGGATCGTTGACGCAAGCTTTTAACGCGATGAGTAATAATCTGCGCAACTTGATAAATAAAATGTTGACGACTTCCGAACAGCTTGCGGCGTCCAGCGAAGAGCTTACGGCAAGTTCAACCCAATCGGCAAATACTGCTGTGCACGTTGCGGAAACCGTTGCTGAAGTCGGCGGCGAAATTACCCAACAGATGAGAGACATTGAAGGCGCGAAAGATAGTATTGACGTTGTTTCAGGCGATATTCAAATTGTTGCGGATAAAGCCTTGCGTGTTGCGTCGACTTCCGAAAGCACCGCAAAAGCCGCACAAACCGGCGAACAACTCATGCAAGAGGCTATCTCCAAGATGAACAGCATTGAAAAGAGCGTCCTTGCCAGTGCCGAAGTCGTCGAACGTCTCGGCGAAAGTTCCAAACAAATCGGACAGATTGTCGAGGCAATTTCCGAAATTGCCGACCAGACAAATTTGTTGGCATTGAACGCGGCTATTGAGGCGGCGCGCGCAGGTGAACACGGGCGCGGCTTTGCTGTCGTTTCTGAAGAAGTCCGCAAATTGGCGACGGCATCACAAGAATCAGCTGAACAAATTCGTGCACGTATTGAATCAATTCAAGCGTCGACGGAAGAGGCTGTCGTTTCCATGAAAAACGGTACTCAAGACGTTGTTGCCGGCACAAATGCAATTAAGGAAGTCGGCATTCAGTTCAAAGAAATTATGCGCATGGTTGACGGCATAAAAGACGAAATCACGGGTATCAATCAATCAGTGAAAACTGTATCGGACGGCGCGGCGCAAATTGTTCAAGCGGTTGACTCAATCGACAAAGCAAGTCGTACGACGGATCAGCGCACACAAGCAATTTCCTCTGATACGGAAACTCAATCTGCGTCCAATGAAGAAATTGCGGCGGCGGCTCAAGCTTTGTCACACCTTGCCGAAGATATGCAAACGGCTATCGGAAAATTTAAAGTTTAGGTTTTAGCTTTAAGCTTTAAGTTTCAAGCTTTAAGCTTTAAGCTTCAAGGAGAAATTATGCGTGTCGTGATTGTTGGCGCGGGGAAATTGGGCTACACCATCGCCGAACTTTTGAGCAGTGAACAAATTGAAGTTATCGTCGTCGATAAGGACGAAAGTCAACTTTTAGCTGTCAAAGAAACTCTCGACGTTATGACGATTAACAAAAACGGTACGAATCCAACCACTCTTGAAGACCCCGATATTAACCGCGCAGATATTTTTATCGCGGTGACATCGACGGACGAAGTAAATATGGTTGCGTGTATCCTTGCAAAAAAACATGGCATCAAACACACAATCGCCCGCATTCGTGACATGCAATTCATGGGCGAAGCTCGGGAATACGTCAAGAAACATTTTGATATTGACTTGATAATTAATCCCGAGCTCATCGCCGCAAATGAAATTTATAGGATTTTGTCGACGCCTGCCGCTTTGAACGTAGACGATTTTGCTGAAGGAAAGATTAGGCTTTTTGAAACAAAAGTTAATCGGCGAAGTCAACTTGCAAATATTCCGTTGAAAGATTTGAAATTGCCGGCGGGCGTTCTGGCGGGAATGATTCACAGGGATCATCGAATGATTATTCCGCACGGCGACGATTCCTTTCAAGTTCATGACAATGCGTACTTTATCGGCTTTCCTGACGCGATTGAAAAATTCAGTGCAAATTTGGTTCGCCAAAATACTCGTCCGCTTGAACGCGTGCTGATAATCGGCGCGGGAAGAATTGCGCGGGCGTTGGTCGTTCACTTAATGGACGCGGGAATTTCCGTCAAAGTCATTGAAAAGGACAGGGAACGTTGCGAGCAGATGTCCGAAATTCTGCGCGGCGACAGCATCGCAATTTACGGCGACGGCACAAACGTTGACTTGCTGGCGGAGGAAGGAATTGCGTCGGCGGACGTGGTAGTTTGTTTGACGGAAGACGACAGATTAAATTTAATGATGGCACTTTTGGCAAAACACATGGGCGCGCTTAAAACCGTCGTGCGCGTCTACCGCGTGGAGTACGTTGATTTGATAGAAAAAGTTGGCGTCGACGTAGTAATTTCTGCGCGGTTACTTTCGGCAAGTGAAGTTTTGGCGTTTGTGCGGCGCGGCGGCGTGACGCGAGTTTCAATTTTGGAAGGCGCGAAGGCGGAGGCGGTTGAAGTTATCGTTCAGAGGGGCACGAAGGTTGAAGGGAAAAAATTAATGGATGTGAAATTGCCGAAGTCATGTTTGGTTGGCGCGTACGTAAGAAAAGGTGTTGCCGCAATTCCAAACGGTCATACAGTTCTTTTGGATGGCGACAAAATAATTTTGTTCTGCCTTCGCGGAAGTGCACAGGAAGTCGTTAGCTGGTTCACCAACGAGCAAAGATTTATTGTCGAGTGAAAATTTTTGAAGGGAGGAATTTCTATCGTTGGAAAATGAAAAGTTGAAAGGGTTTCTTTTATTTCTGGAACAACTGAAAGACAGATTGAGCCGAAATACCACAAAAAAAATTATTGCGCTGGTTCTTTCAATGGCTCTTTGGGTTTACGTAATGGGCGCGCAGAATCCCGTAATTGAAGACAGCTACCGTTCAAAAGTTCATCTGAAAAATAATTCGACAAAGTACGAGGTTTTTTTTGACGCGACAGAAGCCCGCGTAACTTTGAGTGCGCCGCGTTCCTACTTCGTGGATTACAAAGACAGCGACATACAAGCTTACATTGATGTTTCCGATTACGGCGAAGGGGAATACGATATTCCTATCGAGGCGACTTATCCCAGAGGTTTTGAACTCAACAAAATTACTCCAACGACAGTGCACGCCAGAATTGAGCCGATACTGGAATTGCAGAAGGATATTGAATTGACAGTCAGCGGTGCGCCTGCGCCAAATACGACAGTCAGAAGTATTCAAGTACCCAATACAATCGTGATTATCGGACCAAAATCAAAAATTGCACGGGTTAACAAAGTTCATGGGTTCGTTGTGATCTCCGGCGAAAGCGAAAGTTTCACGCTGAACGTTCCGATAAATTCGCTTGACGAAAATGGGCGTGACATTGAAGGCATTCGAGAAGTTCCCGACTCTGTCGACGCCTTCGTTGAAATTGTCAGGAGCATGAAAAAATCCGTCCCACTCGTCGCTGATGTGACGATTCCGAACGGAAAAGAAATTTCAAAAGTTTCTGTAGACCCCGACAATGCGACAATCGAAGGCGCGGAAGATATTGTAAGTCCAATAGAATTGTTGCAGACTGTTCCTATAACAGTTCCCGCCGGCTTGAACAATTACAAGACGACGACAAAAGTAATTGTCCCCAACGATACGAAAATTAACGTCGAAGAAGTTACCGTGACTGTCGAACTGAAAGACGCCGCCACTTCCGATAACTCCACTTCCGATAACGCGGAAACAAATTCAAATTCAAACGGCTAATCTCAATCGGTTAGTCATTTTTTTTTGCTTTCGCCCAAGAATCTTTCAAGCCGACAACGCGATTGAAAACTAATTTTTCCGGCGTCGTGTCCGGGTCGACGACAAAGTAACCCAGCCGCAAAAATTGATAATGAGTTCCCGCCGCCGTCCATTTTACGCTTGGCTCAATCAGCGCGTCTTCCACAACAACCAATGAATTTGGATTGAGCGAAGAAATAAAATCTTCGGGAATATTTCCGTTTTCGTCCGTCTTCAAAAGATAATCATACAGACGAACTTCCGCTTGAATGGCGTAGTTTGCGCTAACCCAATGAATTGTTCCCTTAATTTTTCTGTTCGCCGTCGCGCCGCCGGATTTCGACGTTGGATCAATCGTGCAATGAAGTTCGACGACGTTTCCTTCCGAATCTTTAATCACTTCGTCGCAATGAATTATGTAAGCATGCTTTAATCTGACTTCTCCGTTCGGTTTCAGGCGAAAATATTTTTTGGGGGCGTCCTCCATGAAATCTTCACGCTCAATAAAAATTTCCCGCGTGAATGGCACGTAACGCATGCCGCCGCGTTTCGGATGGTTTTCCGCCGTCAAAAATTCTACCGCGCCTTCGTCGACGTTCGTCAAGACAACTTTCAGCGGATTTAAAACCGCCATAACCCTATCGGCGTTTTCGTTCAAATCTTCGCGCACGCAATGCTCCAGCATGGAAATATCGACGACGCTGTTGCTTTTCGCAACGCCGATTCTTTCGCAAAAATCTTTAATCGACGCCGGAGTATAACCTCTGCGACGCAAACCGCAAATCGTCGGCATACGCGGATCGTCCCAGCCGCGAACATGATTTTCTTCCACAAGCTGACGCAATTTTCTTTTGCTCGTTATCGTGTTCGTCAAATCCAATCGCGCAAATTCAATTTGACGCGGGCGCGTGTTCACGTCGAAACCCAGCGAATCCAAAAGCCAATCGTAAAACGGGCGGTGGTCTTCAAATTCCAAAGTGCAAACCGAATGAGTAATATTTTCTATCGCGTCTTCAAGCGGATGCGCAAAATCGTACATCGGATAAATCAGCCAATCATCGCCCGTGTGGTGGTGGCGCGTTCGCGTGATTCGATAAATTACTGGATCGCGCATTGTGATGTTCGGCGACGCCATATCAATTTTTGCGCGCAGAACTTTTTCACCGTCGGCAAATTCGCCCGCCTTCATTCGCGTAAACAAATCTAAATTTTCCTCGACACTGCGGTTGCGGTACGGACTTTCTTTGCCCGCCTCCGTCAATGTGCCGCGATATTTTTTAATTTCTTCCGCGCTCAAATCGTCGACGTATGCAAGCCCGCGTTTAATCAATTCAACGGCGTAATCGTAGAGTTTTCCAAAATAATCCGACGCGTAAAATTTTCTGTCCGCCCAATCGAATCCCAGCCATTTAATATCTTCTTGAATGGAGTCGACGTACTCAACATCCTCTTTACTCGGATTTGTGTCGTCGAAACGCAAATTGCAAATGCCGCCGTTGAAAAGTGCCAGTCCAAAGTTCAAGCAAACAGATTTTGCATGCCCGACGTGCAAGTAACCGTTCGGTTCAGGCGGGAAACGCGTATGAATCCCGTCAGTGTACTTGCCCGCCTTCAAATCATTTTCAATTTCCTGTTGAATAAAATTTACCACAAAAATTTTCTCCCTTCGTTACGAAAATTTCAACGTACAAAAAATTCATGCCACAAAATCTTCAACGTACTTTTTCAACCTGCGTACACCTTCGGCAACTTTTTCGTTCATCGGCAAATTTTCTACAATCGCGTCAATGTAGCCGCGTTCCAAAATTTTTTTCATCGTCCACTTGAAATAAACGTTGTAAACCCACATCAAGCGGACAAGTTTTCTGTCGCCGTTCGTGCGAATTTCGCGATAATCTACTTGCTCGCCGCGAACAAATTTTTCTAAGAAATCGGGACTAATTTCCGGAGAACGTCCCGTGATAAAGTTCGGCAACTTGTCAGCATTTTCTTGAGCGAAGTAAGGTTGCAACACTCGATAAATATCAAGTTTATCTGCGTCGCGAATTAATTTTGCAAAAATTTCTTTACGTTCGTCGTCCGTCGGCGCAATTAATTTTTTGTTGTGATTTTGAATTGCGAAATGCAAAACGTCATAATCTTCCGCGTTGAGTTCATGAAAAAAATCTAATTTGTCGATAACTTTAAAGGCAAGCTCGGCGTGATCTTCGGACTGCGCGTCGTTGAAAGTTTTGTAAGTTTGATACTGATAAAATCTTCCCACGTCGTGAAAGAGCCCGATCATTTCGGCAAGCTCCGTGTCGTGTTGTGAGAAATTCAAAAATTTTGCAAGCTCAATGCAGTTGGCGGTGACGTAACCGGTGTGTTGTTCCTTAATCAAAATGCCGCGCTGAACTTCTTCATCGTCGGTATAAAAACTTTTCATGTAATTCGTCATCCACGCATGCATTCGCGTTAAAAGTTCGCGCAAATTTTTTCCTCCATTCTTAATTTTAAACGATGTCGATTTTTTCTTCGGAAGTTGCAGTTAAAATATCTTTGGTAATTTTTCCGTCCTTAACGAGAATTTGACGTTCGGCGGCTTGAGCGATATCGGGTTCGTGCGTCACCAAAATTATTGTAGAGCCTGTCGCGTGCAAGTCGTGAAAAATTTCCATGATTTCGCCCGTCGACTTCGTGTCCAAATTTCCCGTCGGCTCGTCCGCCATGATAATGGAAGGTTTCATGGCTATTGCCCGTGCGATTGCCACGCGTTGACGTTGTCCGCCGGAAAGTTCGCTGGGCAAATGTTCTGCGCGGTCTTCAAGAGAAACTTTTTTCAGCGCGTCAAATGCCAACTCCATGCGTTTCTTCGTATTCATTCCGGCGTAAACGGCGGGCAATGCGACGTTTTCAATGCTGGTTAACTTTGGCAACAGATTAAAATTTTGAAAGACAAAGCCGATAGTTTCATTTCTGATTTTGGCAAGTTCGTCGTCCGAAAGTCCGCTGACTTCTCTTCCCAAAAGTTTGTACGATCCTTCGGTTGGACGGTCGAGACAACCCAAAATATTCATCAGCGTGGATTTTCCGGATCCGGAAGGACCCATCAGCGCGACAAATTCCCCCGAATCAATTTTCAAATCGACGCCGTTCAGTGCCGCGACAATTTCACTGCCCATTATGTAAAGTTTTTTCACGCCCGTTATCGTCACGACGTTTGGCATGTCGTCCTCTCCATTCGCACGAAAAAATTTTCCCGCTGATTATAACACGAAAATAATTTTTGCGCATGCAAGATTGTTAAACGCGAATTGTAACCGAACAAAAATTTCTCCCTCAATTCCTTAGTGAATGCGTTGCAACCCTACACATTTACGAAAAAAATTTTCGGCAAAAGATTGATTTTTTTAATGGCGGCAATTATAATTGCTTAAGAATTGAGAATTAAACGTCGATAAAAAATGTAAAGTTGGACAGAACATTTCGACTGGAGTTTTTTGTAGGCGGCAGTAACGCACCATTTCGGCGTCGTTCGTTGTGCGCGTGACGGTACGTTTGGAAATTGGCGACGGTCAGTCTCCGCCGAGATGTCTGCTTATTACGACGACGGCAAGGATACCGTCAGAAGGATTAAAACGATTTATAAAAACCAAGGAGGAAACTACAATGGCAATGGTAGTCAAAAACAATATGAGCGCACTGCGCACGCTCTCTACCCTGAACGGTAACAACAATTCGCTCCAGGAAAGCCTTTCAAAGGTCGCCAGCGGACTTAAAATTAATACGGCGAAAGACGACGCTTCCGGCTATGCTATTTCAGAGCGCATGCGCGTACAAATTCGCTCACTCGATCAGGCAACCCAAAACTCTCAAAATGCATCCAGCTTGATGAAAATCGCTGAAGGTGCTGTCGAAAGAACTGTTGACATTCTCAGAACGCTCAAACAAAAAGCTATCGACGCGGCAACCGACACCAACACCGACGATGACCGCGCAACCATTCAAAAAGAATTGGATCAGCTCATTGACCAAATCGACGACAACGCATTAGTCACCTTCAACGGCAAGTATCTCTTGGAAGGTTCGCGTGCTCAAGAGGGTAATGCTGTAGTGACGCACATGACTAACAGCAACCTCGCTACCGATACAGCCTCCGGTTCTGCGCTCACGGCTCTCCGCAACCGCAACGGTGAAATTCTCGAAATCAACACCGGCGACAAGGTCACTGTTTCTTTTGTTTATCAGGGCAAAACTTACACTTCTGTCATGACGTCTGTTGCCTCATCCAGTGCATTCAGTGATATTTACAGCATGCTGAACACAGCCGAAAATGCTGGCACTGCTGTGACAGCCGCAGGCGGCGGCTTTGCCGCTGATATGGGTGATCCGTCGAATATCATAGGCACGAATGCTGCCGGCAAAGTAATTTACACTCATGACGGTTCGACTGCTATCACTTTGACAGCGTCAACAGCGGGACTTGAAGGGCAAATCGCAGGTCTGTCAATCAGCGTAACCGATAGCGAAGGCAACGTCAAGAAGGCAACCAACACTGCTTTGGACGCTTTCAAAACTACTATTTACGCTTCCAACAAAACGGCAGACGGAACAGTTTCATTCCAGCTCGGTTCTGCGGCGAATCAGGCAGTACGTGTTGGCTTGATGGATATGCGCTCAGAGGCTCTCGGCTTGAAGGGTAGCGACGGCACGACGATTAAGCTCACCACTCGTACGGCGGCAAATGCGGCAATCGCGGCGTTCGATAACGCGCTTAACAAGGCACTGGATCAGCAGACGACAATCGGTGCTATCTCCGCAAGACTCGACTACACGGCAAGCAACTTGACGACTTCAAGCGAAAACGTAACGGCGGCAGAATCCACAATCCGCGACGCCGATATGGCAAAAGAAATGACGAACTACACGAAGAACAACGTCCTGTTGCAGGCGGCGCAATCCATGCTCGCGCAGGCTAACCAAAATTCCAGCGCGGTGCTGTCCTTGCTCCAGTAAGGCGTTTAGCGTAGGGCGTACAGCTTAGGAAATAAATTCTGAAATATAATTTCAGCTTAACGGCTGACAAGAGACCGGCGACGGCTGTCGTCGGTTTTTTGTTTACGTAAAACTCTTTCCTAAAATAAAAAAAAGTGGTAGAATCTTTCTAATCAATCTACCACAAGGAAAAATTATTTATGAAAAGAATTTTGACACTCGGCATTGAAACAAGTTGCGACGAAACGGCGGCGGCTGTCCTCAACGGCGGACGAGAAATTTTGTCCAACGTCATATCGACGCAAATTCCTGTACACCAAAAATTCGGCGGCGTCGTTCCCGAAATTGCCTCACGAAAACACATCATCAACATCATGCCCGTCATTGATGAAGCGTTGAATACGGCGGGCGTCGAACTCCACGAAATTAATCAAGTTGCCGTGACTTACGGACCCGGTTTAGTCGGCGCGTTGCTCGTCGGAGTGTCGGCGGCAAAAACTTTAGCGTTCGCCTTAAAAGTTCCGCTAATTGCCGTCAATCATCTTGAAGGGCACATCTTCGCAAATTTTTTAAGTTCCCCGAATCTTGAGCCGCCGTTCTTGGCTCTGGTTGTCTCCGGCGGGCACAGTTCGCTGATAAAAATGATTGACTACAATAATTTTGAACTGATTGGGCAAACGCGTGACGACGCGGCGGGCGAAGCGTTCGACAAAATTGCGCGTGTCATGGGCTTGCCATATCCCGGCGGTCCGCAAATTGATAAGCTTGCAAAAATCGGAAATGCCGACGCGATTGATTTTCCCCGCGCAAAAGTTTCTGACTTCGACTTCAGTTTCAGCGGGCTTAAATCTGCCGTCTTAAATTATCTCAACACAGCGCAGATGAAAGGCGAAGAAATCGACAAGGCGGACGTTGCGGCAAGTTTTCAGCGGGCGGTAATCGATTCGCTGATTGACAAAACAGTTGCCGCCGCAGAAAAATTTAAGCTGGACAAAATTATTTTGGCGGGGGGCGTCGCGGCTAATTCGTCGCTTGAAGAAAATCTGCGCGGAGTTTGTGCGAAACGCGGTCTTGAATTTTTTTACCCATCAAAAATTTTGTGCACGGACAACGCCGCAATGATCGCGTGTCGCGGCTACTATCAATCGCTGATAAAAAATTTCGCGCCGCCAAATTTAAATGCCATACCGAATTTGGGCTTGGTCACTACGAATTAGGAATTTCGCATTACCACGAAGTCTGCAACTTGTTCAAGAGTGCGCCGGACAGAATTTTTTATTTCCGTCGGCAGATTGATTATCGCGGCGTCAACGTGAGCTTGTGCCCGCAATTTGCAGTAAGTGAACGCGTCCGTTGTCCTCACGATTGTTACGGCGGAGGAAAATTCCCGTTGCGCAATTTCTTGATTAGTTACAATTTCGTGCAACATTTTTGATTCGTCACTGACTTTGAGCGCGCGAATTACGGGCAAGGTTATGACGCCGCTTTTCACATCGCCGCCCAAATTTTTCCCCGTAATTTTTTCGTTGCCAAAAAAATCTAAAAGATCGTCAACAATTTGGAAGGCAAGCCCCATAGAATTGCCGTAAATTGTCAAGCCGCGCACTTCGTCACGATTCAACCCCGCGACAATCCCGCCGAGCTTGCAACAAATGGAAATGAAAATTGCCGTCTTCAAATTAATTCGGTCGTAATAATCTTTCATTGTCGGCACGCTGAAAAGCGAAAGGTCTTGAGAAATTTCTCCGCGACAAAGATTTTTCACGAGGTCGGACAAAATTTGCGCCACTTCATCGCCGTAATTATTTTCCGCGACAAGTTGAAACGCTTTTGCGAAAAGATAATCGCCAATCAAAACCGCGATTTGTGAACCGTACAACGAATGAGCCGTTTCAGTGCCGCGCCGTTTCTTTGAATTGTCCAGTATGTCATCGTGAACGAGGCTTGCCGTGTGAATCAGCTCAAGTGCCACAGCAAGCGGAAGAGTTTTTTCCGGCGAAATATTTTCGTGAGCATTTGCGCACAATAAAAAAAGCATCGGTCGCAACCGTTTACCGCCTTGAATGAGCGGCGTGCAAGATTCTTTTATGAAATCGTCTTCGGAAACTGAACGACGCAAATTTTCTTCAAATTCTTGCAAAAGTTCTGTAGTCATTCCTGCCGCCGATAAAAAATTCAATTTTTACCACCTGTCTCCCAAAAGTTTAGAAAAATTCTACCACAATTTTAGCAATTAGGGAACAGTAAATTTTCTAGCCCCTAGTACTTGTAACGCTTGCGATAAAATTTCAGCAATGCAAACGAAACGATGACCGCCATCATTTCCGCGCCGACCATTGAAAACCAGATGCCGTTCAGCCCCCATATCAGCGGGAAAATTAAAACTGCGGCGACTTCA
>JAFSXD010000051.1 GCA_017444245.1 Selenomonadaceae bacterium
AAACCGTCATCGCTTGGTTCTCGCTCTTGTTTACGCCGGGTCGCGGTGGCAGTTCCCGTTCTCGTCATCTATTTCAATGACTGCAGCGACATCTTATGAACTACTAGGTGAAGCACAGACCTCATAACCGATTAATAAGGCTTTATTTTTATCACCTTCTTGTAACTTATTATAATTTTTCTTCGGCTGTTAGTTAGCCTCCGTGAAAAAAAGTTTTTGGATTGAGTGCGAAATTATTTGAGATTGAAAAATTTTTACCGCTACATTATAATCGACGAAAATTAATTTGAAAAGAAGTTTTACATTTGGAAAGTATTAAAATCGTTGAGGGAAAATTTTTTCAAAAGCTGAATGGATCGATGGATCGATAGATCGATGGATCGATGGAAAAATTTTCCAAAACATGGAAACTACAAGCTACCAGCTACCAGCTAAAAGCTAACGAAGAGGAGAAAAAAATTTGGTAAAAGATGTCATTGACGCAATGGACGGATATTTGGCGCATCTAAGTAAGACGCGGGGATTTTTTATTGACGAGATGAAAAATTTCTTTGAGCCGGCGTTCATCAAGGAGGGTTACAGAAATCCGCCGAAGTTTGGAGAAAAATTATATATCCTGATAATTCATGACGCGGCGATTGGAGATTTTGTTTTGCTGTCATGTGCGATTCGTGAACTTCGTCGAATGTATCCGACGGCACACATCACGCTGATGGCTAATGCCGGTTCACTTGTTCTGGGTGAATATTGTCCGTACGTCAACGAAATTTTTCACAACGAACAACGCTACGACCCCACCAACTTCAATGAACTTTACACTTGGAACGTTTCATTTGCGCAAAATTTTTTGCAACGTCACTATCACATCTGCTACGCCTTCATTCATCGCCCCAACACTGCAATGCTTGCATACATGAGCGGCGCGCAGGTTCGCGTGGCAAATCTTTCTGAAGACGTTCTCGGAACATTCACGCTCGGCTATGATCCGAATAAAAGTGCTACGCAATTCGACGGCAATACTTTAATGCGTTCAACGATTGACGGATTGATGACGCATCTTTGTTCAATGTACGCGTACGGAGATCACATTGTTGACATTCATCTTTCATTCGTGGATCACATTTTGGGCGCGCGAACTTTCAACAGGGAAATTGAAATTTGGTATTCGCCGGCGGAGTTTGCACAGGCAAAAGAATTTTTGAATCCTGCGCGGCGACCGGTTTACGCGCTGGCAATGGGCGGCAGAGAAAAGCGAAAACATTTTCCGCCGGAAAAATATGCGCGGCTAGTCGAAATGATTTTGCAAGAAGACCCGACGGCTACGTTTGTGGTTTTGGGCGCGGGTTCGGACGACGAAAATTCCCTGCAGACTTTCAAAGAAAATCTTGACGAAAAAATTTTCAATGGACACGTATTCAGTTTGATAAGCAGAATAAGTTACAGATTGAGCGCGGCGATTTTAACTTTGTGCGACATGTACATTGGCAACGACACGGGGATAATGCACGTGGCGGCGGCGGCGAAATGTCCCGTGCTTACGCCGAATTGTTTTGCCGCTGACATTGCACACAACCGCGCAGATTACGTTCGACTGTTCAGCCCGTACCATGTGCCCAGCGTGACGATTCAGCCGGCGCATGCTCTTGACGGTTGCAAAGTAAATTTTCCTTACGTTCCCTATGGTTGTCACGAAGGAAAAGCCCATTGCATTTTGCAAATTGAAACTGAAACTGTTTTCAAGGGCTACAAACTTTTGAAAGAGCGTATTGCGAAAAAAAATATTGAGCCGCTTTTCATCACCGATTAAAAAAGCTTAAAGCTACGGAGATCGATGGAAATTTCTACAAGCTACAAGCTACAAGCTAAAAACTAGAATGGAGCGAAAAATTTTGAATCAACCGAGCGAATTTATCATGAAGTCTTTTGAAGGGTTCATGCAAGAATCCATGAAGAAGGGCTCATTCAGTCTGGACGATTTCATAGCCGCAATGGAGAAAAAATTTTCGGAGGCGGGCTATAGAGATTTACCGAAAGCAAATGAAAAATTAAACGTGCTCATAATTCACGACGCGGGTATTGGCGATTTTGTTTTGCAATCCGGCGCGATTCGTGAAATTCGTCGACTGTATTCGGGCGCACACATCACGCTAATGGTCAACGGCGGATCACTTCCTTTGGCGGAAAGTTGCCCCTACGTCGACGAAGTCATTGTGCTTGACGAAGTGAAGGCGGGTTTCGTGGAAATGTACACGGCTTGCGCACAAATGGCTAGAAAAGTTTTAATTTCCCGTCAAGATATTTGTTACGCTTTCATTCACAGAGCGTGGACGCCGTTTCTGATGTACATGAGCGGAGCGCGAATCAGAATTACTTACAGGGCGGAGGAAATTGAAGAAGTTTTTTTGATGTCCAAGCCGAACGATCTTTTACGTTCAGTGAATCGTTTTGCAACAGAATTTGTTTCAATGTTTGAATACGGAGCAACTCACATGGTAGACGGATTATTTGCGCCGCTGGATCATGTTTTGAAAGCCCCCGTTGCCAATCGCGAATTGGAAATTTGGTGTACCGCAGTTGACATGACGAGTGCTGAAGTTTTTTTGTCGAAGTTGACACGCCCGATATACGTGATGTCAATGGGCGGCGTAGAGTTCATGAAACATTATCCGCCGGAAAAATATGCTGAACTTGTGAAAAAAATTTTGAGGGAAGAACCGACGGCAACGTTTGTGCTTGTTGGGGGCGGCGACGCTGATGTAAATTCTGCGGCGGCTTTCAAGGCGGCACTCGGCGAAGAAATTTTTAATGCACGCGTTGCTGACACGACGAATAGGTTGAACATTCGACAAGTGGCGTCGATTATAATTTTGAGCGACATGTACATTGGCAACGACACGGGGGCGATGCACATTGCGGCGGCGGCTAAGCGTCCGATACTTTCGCCGAATTGTTTTGCTGACGACTTGCCGCGTAAACGTTCGGACTATGTAAATTTTTTCAGCCCGTACCATGTGCCGAGCGTGATTGTTCAACCGAAGCATGCTTTGGACGAGTGCAAAGTTACCGAGCCGTACGACTCAATGGGTTGCCGCGTGAACAAGCCGCATTGCATTACGCAAATCACGGTTGACGCACTCCTGCACGGTTTTCATTTGCTGAAAGTTTGCGCCGCAGACAAAATTAATGAGCCGTTGTTTCTTAGTTAGCTGCTAGCTTTTAGGCATTTAAATTTTTACTAGCCCCTAGTCTCTAACGCAACTATCTGAAAAATCAATGAACTTTAAAATGTTCGGAAAATTTTATTGACACATTTTCAGAATTGTTGTACCATTACTGTTAGCTTAAGGGTTATCAATCCAAGTGTTTTTTTTACAAGAGTTAGGGAGGTATTTTTAAATGGCTGTAAAAGTTGCTATCAATGGATTCGGTCGTATCGGTCGCCTCGCATTCCGTCAAATGTTCGACGCTGAGGGTTATGAAGTCGTTGCGATTAACGATCTTACCAGCCCGAAGATGCTTGCACACCTTCTGAAATATGACACCGCGCAGGGCGGCTACAAAGGCAAAATCGGCGAAGAAAAACACACCGTCGAAGCCAAAGAAAATTCGATCGTCGTTGACGGCAAAGAGATTATCATCTACGCTGTGAAAGATGCGAAAGAAATTCCTTGGGGCAAACATGATGTTGATGTCGTCCTCGAATGCACGGGTTTCTACACCAGCAAAGAAAAAGCATCCGCTCACCTCGAAGCCGGCGCAAAGAAAGTTGTCATTTCTGCTCCTGCAGGCAATGATCTCCCGACAATCGTTTACAACGTCAACCACAAGACCTTGACGCCTGATGTGAAAGTTCTTTCAGCGGCATCTTGCACAACAAACTGTCTCGCACCGATGACGCAGGCTCTGCACAACCTTGCTCCGATTCAGAGCGGCATTATGGCAACGATTCACGCATACACGGGCGATCAAATGATTTTGGACGGACCGCAACGCAAAGGCGATCTTCGTCGTTCACGCGCAGGCGCATGCAACATTGTTCCGAATAGCACAGGCGCAGCAAAAGCTATCGGTCTCGTTATTCCTGAACTCAAAGGCAAACTCATCGGCGCGGCACAGCGCGTTCCTACTCCTACCGGCTCAACCACTCTTC
>JAFSXD010000052.1 GCA_017444245.1 Selenomonadaceae bacterium
GTGATTAAATTCCCAGTGAATAATCAGCGGATAATGCCCGACTTCAATCAACCTGTCAGCATTCCACTTGTAACCGTTCGCCTTGCAACCGCGATTTCTCGCCGCACGAATTACGCAACTTGCCTTTGAGCCGTCGCGATTGACGCCGCATTCTTGACGTAATTTTTCCAGCGGCAACCAAAGATTATGATGCGCCAAAATCATGGACAGTGACGCCGCGCCGCATTCGGTTGCCTCCATTTGTAAAATCGTCGGAACTTTGACGCGGTTCTTGCTACGGAAAAAATTTAGTATTCGTTCTAAAAGTTCTTTTAAAAATTCCATTTACCAAACCTGAAATTAGATCGATAGATCGATAGATCGATGGATCGTTGGATCGTTAGTAGCTAACTCAACCTGCACTCGTATAACTACGCTGACTTGCAGGAATTTTCGCCCAATCAATTTGATTCGCCGCAATATTATTTTTCAAGCCGTAAGCCGCCGCAATTCCCGCCGCCTCGCCAATACTGATACACGTCGGCTGAATCCTCATCGACGCCTGCAAAATGAAACTTGCACTGATACAGCGTCCCGCGACAATCAAATTTGAAATTTTATCCGTTATCAACGAACGGTAGGGAATTTCATAGTAACCGCCCTTCGGCAATTTCTCTGAAACTTTTTCGCCGTGCGCATCGATAAACCACGCCGTACGACAAACCGCGTCGACGAAACGACTTTGATTGTGGTAATCGTCCTCAACCAAGTAATATTTTCCTTTGATTCTCCACGATTCGCGCGCACCCAACATTGCGGCTTCTCGGCTGATGTACGCCTTTTCAAAGCCCGGCAAGTGTCGTATCAAGTAATTTGCCATGTTGCGCATCATCTTCCTGCCGTAGGTAACCGCCTTGCTGTATTCAATCGGATCAGTCGATTTAAATTTTACGGGAATTTCAGGGAAGTTGCAAGACATGACACCGGATTTTCCGATAATCGCGTAAGCTTGCATGTACTCCGCCTCTTCTTGCGTGAGTTCGCCCGTTTCGACGCCGCGTGCCATGAACTCTTCAAGCTTGTATCTCTGTTTCCTGTGCATTGCCTCCGCAATTTCAAAATACGGCAAATCAGATTTACACCAATCCTCTTTCAATTCCACGACGACGTACTGATAAAGTTTTTCCATGTCAATGCCGCCCATTTCAAAACGAAAACTCAACGGCTGATTATTTCCCGTCTTTTCATAGCCGCGCTCATAATCGACACCGGAAATTCTTGAAAGGTAGGCGTCGCCCGTCGCGTCAATAAAAGTTTTCGCTTTAATCGCCGCAAGTCCCGCAATGGTTTGTACAATCGCCGCAGAAATTTTATCTTTCTTCGTGATTGAGTCGACGACGACAGTTTCATACAAAATATTTACGCCGCTCTCTTCGCACATTTCGTCATGGATAAACGCCAAAGTTTCAGGATTGTGCCACGTCTGTTGAGTTACTCCGTCGAAAGGTTCAATGCCGTAACTTCTCAAGCGAGTTTTCAATTCCGTAAGGTATGGCGTGTCACTGTTCGGCGCGTGAGGATCCATGAACGGGTAAACGCAACCGATTACACCGAGCCCGCCGAGTGCAATACTGCGTTCAATCAAAACGGTTTTTGCGCCTTTCCGTGCAGAATTTACCGCCGCCGCCGTACCGCTTGGTCCGCCGCCGCAAACGCAAACGTCAACGTCGTACAAAATTGGAATTTCTTTTCCCGCGTAAATCATCGTTGCCGCTGATTTTTTTGCCGCCTCCGCGTGAGTATCTTCTGCGCCGCTCAAAAGCATTCCCGCCGCAGTCACGCCCGCCAATTTGAATAAATCTCTGCGCGAAATCGGTATGGAAAAAAATCTTCCTGTTTCATTCACGTTACTCATAAAGTTCACCTTTCAAAAAAGCTTGTAGCTTGTAGCTTGTAGCTTGTAGTTGCTAGCTTGTAGCTTAGAGAATTTTTTTTACTCCAGCCCCAGTAAAAATTACCTGCTACGCAACCATTGACTTAACTTGTAGAAAACTTTTTGCAACGGCGGCTGACGTTCAATGATGATTGAGCCCGTGCAAAAACTTCCCGCAGTTATCGGTTTATGTTCCCCAACAGTCGAAGTCCAAAGGTAGCCTGATTCAGAGTCGGGGTCTTTAACCAAATCAAAAGTCACCTCCATAACCGCGCCTTGATTCGCCTGCAAAATTACTTGAGCAAGTTGCGAATTGCCCAAGTGAAGTTGAAGTCCTTGCGGCGTTATCGGATATTGTGAAACTGTTCTGACGACGCCAATCAAACTTCCCGACTGTGAAACGTCAACGCCATTGGGCGCAAGTTGAATCGTCATGTTCGGTTTCACTCTCTTTCCTTTGTCCAAAGGAATGTACAGCAAGCCCAAAAGTTCGTCGCGATTTTGAGTTAAGCGAACGCTGCAAATCGGCGTGCCCGCACTTACAAGCGTTCCTTCCGTTACCATGACTTCATCAATAATTCCGTCGTAGTCGCTGTAAATATCTTGAGCAACGTCCTGCTGGTAACGTTTAGCGTCGTACTGGTGAGCTTGTCTCATTGCGTCGCGATCACTTGACGCCAACCCCATGCCGTATTGAGCCATTCGCGTATCGGCGATTTGTTCGGCTTGTTCCATGTGCGCAATCAAGTCGCCTTTTTTAACTGTCGCGCCCGGCTTGACGTACAAGCGGGCAATTTTTCCCGTCGCCACGTGCGAAATGTTCATCACGCCCGCCGAATCCATGATCATGCCCATGCCGTCGGCTTTAACCGTAAACGCGCCGTAGATTGACCACAAGACGACAGAGAAGAGTAAAATTAAAATTGCCACCAACGCCATCCAAGTTATCGGCGTAGTTATCGGCAACATCGCGTCCAATTTTTCAGGGGAACGTAATTTGTCCAACGCTTCCTTGCTGAAAATTTGATTCTTGCCTTGTTCGTGTGCTGTTGCCATTGCATTTTCCTTTCTTTTTTGGATCGATAGATCGATGGATCGATGGATCGATAGTAATGTAATGACTATTCGTCAATCGTGGTAATTGTGACTTTAACGCCGCTTTCAAGTCCGGTTGTGGCACTTGTCACGACCATTTCACCTTCGCGCAGTCCCGCCGTAATTTCAACGTAAGTGCCGTCGTCAACGCCGGTTTTAATTGCGCGACGCTCAAGAATATTGTCTTGCGTCACGACGAACAAAGAATTTCTGTCCTGCCCCGTGACTGCCGCCAACGGTACCGTCAATGCGCGGCGCGGCGTCGAAACTTTCAACATAACTCCGTTATAAGTTTGCGGCTCTAAAAGTCCAACGCTGTTGTCCACTTCCCAAACAATTTTTCGCATTTCGGCGGGTTCATTCAACGGCGGAGTAATTTCCAAAACGTGCGCAGAAAAAATTTGTGCGTCGCCTTTGTTGCCCGCCGCAAATTCCGTGTCATAAGCTTTTCTAAGTGAATTGGTATTTTTGAAATGCAACTCGAAAGTTTCATTTAATCTTGTGTGACTTGCGAATTGATCTTCAAGCGGCATGGAAAAATATAATCGTCTGAAGTTGCCGATGAGCGCAATGGGAGTTCCCGCAGTGACGAATCCGCCCATTTGCTTGTAGAGAATCAAAACTTCTCCGTCAATCGGCGCAGTGATGCTTTGTCGCCCCGCTTGAACTTTGTATTGGTCGCGAACAATTATTGATTCTTTTAACGCCGCCTCCGCCGCAAGATATTGCATTTGAGCTTCTTCGTATTTTTCTTTGGATGTGGCGTCTTTTTCCATTAGCCGCTGGTATCGTGCGAAAGAAGATTTTGCGTTGGCAAGTTGAGCTTCTGCGCGGGCGATGTTACTTTCCGCCTGTTGAATTTTTAGCGGAATGTCGTCATTTTGCAACGTGAACAAATGCTGACCGCGTGAAACTTTTGAATTTTTTTCTACGGACATTTCTACAATCTGTCCGTCAATCAGAGCAACGGCGTCCGCCATTTCTTCGGAGTAAAAATTAATCGTATCCAAAACAAAAGTCGGCTGAATACTTCGGAAACGCGCCTTCTCTCCATGCAACGGAATGGATCGATTTTCCATTCGTTCAGTAATTTTGTTTTCTCCCGTTCGGTTTAAGTATGTTCCGTAAACGATTAGAGCAACGGCGCACATCAAAACCAGTACTAAACCGATTGTGTAATACTTCTTCATGTTTCCTCCGCCATAAAAAAATTTCAGTAGTGGTGAATGTATTTTACAACATTTTATTTCATTTGTCCCTAGAGTATGTTTACAATAAAAATCCAAAGAAGTTGTCAAAAAAATAAACTAACGATAAGAACAAACAATCTAATCTGTCGTAACGAGTGGCAATTCGTCTGTTATCCTTCATACGTTTAAAAAAACGTTCAATTTTGTTTCTTCATTATCCGGTAGATGCCGTTTACAATGGAACGAATGTTTTTGTGGGGGTGCCGGTTTTACGCTTTGGCAATATTTTTCCATCTTTTGACATTGTTCATTCGTAAACATATATCTCAATTTCATCACCAGCTAAATTTTACTTTATTTTAGGCGGTTTGTCACTTTGTAAACATACTCTATCATACTCTATCGATCTAAAAATTAACTCTTGCCAAAATTTCAAGCGGATGAACGGGCTGAATTTTCGTAGCGTGATTAATTTGCATTCTGCACGTCCCGCAATCCGAAATAATTTCGTCAAAATCTTTTCTTGCAATGCGTTTAAAAAGTTTTTCGCCAACCTTCATGGAAATTTCGTAGCGATCCTTTCTGAATCCGTAGTTGCCCGAAATTCCGCAACAACCCGCGTCTGCCAACTTCACTTTCACGCCATTAATCTCTTCCAAAATTTCAGCGGCGGGCAATCCGATAGCTTGCGACTTCAAATGACACGGCACGTGGTACAAAAAAGTTTTATCCAGCGGCTTAAAATTTCTGTTGAGTTCGCCGCGCTCATCAAGTATGTCAAGAAATTCAAACGCATCATAAACATTCGTAGCCGCCTCAAAAATTTTCTCTTCGTCAAAAAGTTCGTGGTACTCTTCCTTCAACATCAATGAACAACTGGTGCACGGCGTGACGACGGGAATATTTTTTTTCTTCCATTCCAAAATTCTGCGGACGTTGTTACTTGCATGCTCCCGCGCTTCATCAAAAAATCCCATAGCGACGAGTGGCGACCCGCAACAATTAAATTCTTCGTCGATTAAAACTTCGTAACCATTCGCCTGCATAACTTTAACGAAGGCATCACCGACCTGCGGTTCATTGTCGTTGATGTAGCAGCCCGTGAAGAGAACAACTTTTTTATCGGCGGGCTTTTGAACGATGTCACGAAATTTTTTTCTGAAAGGCATCGACGCATAACGCGGCATATCTCGTTCGCCCGCAATGCCAATCATTTTGAAAATGCCAAAAATTTTTCCAACGCTCATTCCCAAATTTGCGAACGTCGCGCCGAAAGGAATTTTCCGAACAAGTTTTGCCATTCTCTCCGTGTGCGCCAAAATATTTTCGCTGTGTGTGTGCTCATGCGTCTCAAAATATTTCGCGCGGGCGAGCATGTTCAACGTCGAAACTGCCACGCCGGAAGGACACGCTCTGTCACAATTTTTGCAGTTGGAACAAAATTCTAATGAGTCTTCAACATCTTCCTGCGAAAAATGCATGCGCCCGTGCGCCGGTCCAACGAGTTTTGGTCCTCTGTACTCCTTCGCCGCCGCCATTACGGGACAATTCGCCATGCACGCGGTACACGACAAGCAATAATCTCCGGTCAAAGCGGCGATTTCTTTTTTCATATTAATAACTCCCTTAATTAGATCGATGGATCGATAGATCGATGGATCGATGGTTCGCTACAAGCTAACAGCTACTTTGTACGCCGACGCAAGCGCAATTCCGCCAAGCGAACGTTCAAAAATAAAATCTGCGCCGCCAATATTATTTCCAACTACACGAACATTTTCAAAACCTTTCACGTCCAACGGCTGCAAATTTTCATCAATCAAAATTCCCGTCATCGAAAATCCCTGCGGACTTGCGCCAAATAAATTTTCGTTGCTCCAATTCTCCGCGCCTTTTACAAAGTAAACGGGCAAATCAAATACCGTTTCCTGCGGCTTTTCAAATTGGCGCATAACAATTCCGCCGCCGAAAAATCCTCCCGTCGCAAGAATAATTTTTTCTGCACGATAAAATTTTTCGCGAACTGCGGTTTGCACAACCACGCCGGTAACTTTATCATTTTCTTTCAAGGCACGGAGAACTTTCGTATTTTCAAAAATTTTTACGCCGCTGTCCTGCAACGCATTCACTAAAACTTTTTGAACTCTCATGCCGACGGGCGAAGGCGGCAGACAAGTCGTCTCAAAAATTTCTGCGCCGACGGAACTTTTCACCGCGTTGTAAATCGCATTGCCTTCAATGCCGAGAATTGGCGGGATAATGAACGCAACGTCATTGCCACTGCCGAAATTTTTCAACTGACCAATAAAATCTTTCAAGGCATCATCGCTCATAAACTGCGCGGCGTCGTAAGAATTAATGTCACGCCCGCCGAGAAAATTCAAATCAATTTCCACCGCAGTAATTTCTTTTCGCAAAAATTTTTTCAAATTCTCCGCAATCATCTCCGCGTAAAAATCTTTCAAGCCTTTTATCGCGACGACAAAAATTTTATTCGCCTTGTTGAGATTTGTGGCGTCCATAGACTGCGGCACAAGACAAGAATATTTCAAAGTTCCTGCGGCAGTCACTACTGGAATTTGTTTTTCAATCGTGCCAACGTACGGCAAATTGTACTTGCTTGTCAACTCTTTAAAAAAATCAATCGACTCCGTGACGTAATTCATTCCAATTTTTTTGTATGGATGTGCGGCGGGGAGATTTTCAATTCCTTTAGCGGGCGAAGAGATAAAATTTCCTTCCGCGTCGCGTCCAAAAAAATCAAATGCGCCGCTGAAAAGTGGAAAAGACCCCGAGCCGTAAGTAATCACGGTAACTTTTTTTCCATGTTTCGCGGCAACGTTCGCCGCCATAAGTCCCGCAATGCCGCCGCCGATAACAATAACGTCCGATTTATTCACGCGGCACACCTCCCACGACGTTCAACGACAATTCGTAAATTGCACGCGTCATTTCCGTTTCGCGAAGTGCACGCCCAAAAAGTACCGGACGAATCCCTTTCCAACGTCCTTGAACAAATTCACGCATTCTTGACAGAGAATCCGCAGAATTTTTTGTCGCGCCGAATTTTGAAAAAATCGCCGCACTCCTCAACGCACAAAAATTTCCCTGACAAGTTCCCATACCAATGCGCGTACGGCGGCGAACATCATTCACGATAAAACTCGTCGGCTCTTTGCAAATTTCCTCAACTTCTGCGCGAGTAACGTTTTCACATTCGCAGACGAGTTCGCGACTTTCCGCGTCGCTTTCCAATTTCGCCAAAACTTTTTTAAATTTCTCTTGCCCTAAACGAGCAGCCGCCAATTCAACGCCGTAAGACGGGAAAAATTTTCCTGCACGTTCTTTATCGGCGGCGTCAACTTCCGGCACTAACGGTTCTTCGGCAGTGCGGCAAGAAATTTTATTTCCCAACTTCGCGCAGATTTGATCGCAAATTTTTTCCGCCATCAATCGATACGTCGTAAATTTTCCGCCGACGATTGTGAACAAACCATTCAAGCCGTCGTTGGCGTGATCGACGATTGCGAATCCGCGTGACGCTCCACGACCTTTGACGCCGCCGGGCGGAATGTACAGCGGACGAGACCCCGCGAACGTTCTCAAAATTCTGTAGTCACGAAGATTTTCAAAAGTTTGTTCGCCAATCTTCAAAAGGTTTTCGACTTCTTCACGTGAAGTGGAAGTGTCTTCGGGGTCGGGAACGCTCATTGAAGAAGTTCCCAAAATTGTAATTGAGCCGTGCGGAACAAAAATATCTCCGTCAGAAGATTTATGCAGGCGATTGACGACGCGATTAACTATTCGCTGATTGAAGGCAATCAAAGTTCCTTTGTCCGGTTGGACGCCAATTTCTAAACCTGCAAGTTCGGCAACTTTAGCCGCCCAGCCGCCCGCCGCGTTCACGGCAATTTCGCATTCAATTTCGTATTCTTCTCCTGTGAAGGCATCGCGAACTTTTACGCTTTTCAATTTTCCGTTTGAAGTTGAAATGCCAATCGTTTCAGTGTAAGTTTTCAACCTGCCGCCGTAACGTTTGGCGGAGTCGATAACTTGCCAAGCCATTCTGAAACCGTCAATCGCCGCGTCGGGAACTAAGTAGGCGGAGACGACATTCTTTTTTGAAAGAAGAGGTTCAAGCCTAAACGCCTCTTCAAGAGTTATCGGCGTCGTTTCAATGCCGCTGTCCTTGCAACCTTTCAACCACTGTTGCTCGTAATCTTCGTCGTCAATATTCAACCGCGTAAACATTCCGCCGCAAGATTCGACGCAAGATTTTCCAATCTTCCGCAGAATTTCATTTTCCACGATACATTCTCTTGCCGCCTCTTTATCCTTCACGGCATAACGTCCGCCGCTGTGCAAAAGTCCATGATAGCGTGAACTTGCACCGTTCATGAGATCGCGTTTTTCTACAAGTAAAGCGTCAATTCCGCGCATTGACAAATCCCGCAAAATTCCTATGCCCGTTGCACCACCGCCAATGATGACGACTCGCGCTTGCTCCATTATCCCGTTCTCCTTTTTTCAGATTGAAGAAAAAATCCTGATTCTTCAACCTTAACCAAGCCCCAAAGATTGAAACAAACCTATCATTCCTTGAGCGGCAACGTCTTTGATAATTTTTCCGTCCTCGTTGAAGTAGTAAAAGTTCATGCAACTGAAAGAAAATTTTTTTCCGGACGCGGGAAAATTCATGAAATCGCCGTCGTGCGTGCCCGAGCAAATCCAACTTACGGCAATTTTATTTTCTTCCGTCACCGTGTCGACAATTTCCCAATGAATGTCCGAAAAACTTTTGCGCATAAATTCCACTACGGAAAGATAACCCGCGCCGCCGAAAAGTTTTTCCTCCGAGATAAGACTTGCAAACTCCGCCTTTGCGTCTATCAACTCTTCAGCAAGAATTTTGTCGTTGGAGTTGATGCACTCCTTGAATCGTTCGATATTTTTTTTGTTGCGTTCAATTTTATTCATAAGCTCTCCTTTTAACTCTTAACTTTGACTGTTTTAATTTCATTTTACAAGTTTCCTTTCAACTTTTCAATGACAAAAATTCCGCCGACGCTGTCTTCAGAAAAAATTTTCTCTTGAAGTCAAAATTATAAATCTGCTAGGGACAAATGAAATAAAATGTTGTAAAATACATTCACCACTACTGAAATTTTTTTGCTTAGAATATGTTTGCAAATTGAAGAATCCAAAAAAGTTGGCAGAAAAATAAACGGAAGGTAAGGACACACAATCTGATCTGTTGTAACTAGTGGCAATTCGTCTGTTATCTTCCATACGTTTAAAGAAACGTTCAATTTTGTTTCATGCTTGTATAGAAAATTTTTTCTGAAGACAGCGTCGGCGGAATTTTTGTCATTGAAAAGTTGAAAGGAAACTTGTAAAATGAAATTAAAACAGTCAAAGTTAAGAGTTAAAAGGAGAGCTTATGAATAAAATTGA
>JAFSXD010000053.1 GCA_017444245.1 Selenomonadaceae bacterium
CGATCCATCGATCCATCGATCCATCGATCTAACAAAGGAGTGCCGCGAAATGTTTGGTTCTCGCAAAGAGACGTACTGTCCATTTTGCTTAAGAAAAATAAAATTCAGTGACTTAAAATTTTTTTGCGTGGACGAAGAAGAAAACCGCCATGAAGTCCGCCCTTCGTTCACGGACAGATTTTTTAAGCGTCTGCCGACTTGCACAAGGCGATTTTGCAGAAATCATGGCTTGACTGTTCGCGAAGTGACTTGCAGATATTGCGAAGAGAAATTGCCCGCGCAGATTTTGTTTCACGACAAATATTTAAGTTTTTGTGCGGTTGGCGTCGCGGGTGCGGGCAAGTCCAGCTACGTCACGACGGTAATTCATGAATTGCGCTACTCGGATTTGCCGTACATACTTCAAGCAATGGACACGGAGACAACGGAAGTTGCTTTGTTGAACGAAAAATTGGTTTATGAGGCACGAAATTGTTTGACGGGTACGACTTCCGGAGTGTCGCCGCGCCCGCAATTTTGGACAATCCTTGATAATTCCAAAGACACACACAAAATTCCGACGTACTCTTTGACGCTTTACGACGGGGCGGGAGAAGATTGCGAAAAAATCGGTTACACGCCGATTGATGCGAAAATCAGCCGATACATTTCGGGGGCGCGCATGCTTTTGATAATGTTCGATCCGTTAATTTTGTCAAGTGTTCAAAATGAAGTTCCGCCGGAAATTTTGTATTCGTCCATAGCTCACGAACGCAAGGAGTCCGCGCCGACGAACATGGTAAGCATGGCAAATTCGCTCGTCAATTACATAAAGCAAAGTTGCAATATCAGTCCCGGTCAACGAATCGAAGCGCAAGCGGCAGTTGTTTTAACGAAACTTGACGCGTTGAGGGACACGGTAAACGGATTTGCGCCTGACTCGACGATTAACCGCGAAAGTCCGCATTTGAAGAGCAAAGGCTTTGTTGACGCAGACAGTAAAATGGTTGATTTGGAAATTAGGGATTGGCTGATACGTCAAGGAGAAATTGCTTTTTTGAATACGATTGACGCGAATTTTAAAAATGTGCGTGTGTTTGGCGTATCCAGTTTTGGAAACCCGCCGGATTCGCAGAAAAGATTGGCGCGGATTCGTCCGCATAGGGTTTTAGATCCGATTATGTGGATGCTTGCCAGTGAAGGAATTATTCCTGTGATTTAGATCGATAGATCGATAGATCGATAGAAGCTTAAAGCTTGAAGCTTGAAGCTTGAAGCTAACAGCTAACCTGAAAGGAGAGAAAAAATTGTTCGGATTCCTGAAAAGATTTTTCGGAGACGATAACGAAAAAGAAATTAAACGCATGAGAAAAATCGTCGACAAAATAAATTCCCTTGAATCAACATACCAAACATTCACCGACGGTAAACTTACCGACCAGACGGAAATTTTTCGTGACCGCCTAAGAAACGGCGAAACCCTCGAAAATATTTTGCCTGAAGCTTTCGCCGTTTGTCGTGAAGCGTCGCGCAGAGTTTTGGGCATGCGCCATTTCGACGTTCAACTTATCGGCGGAATTTGTCTTCACGAAGGAAAAATTGCCGAAATGAAAACCGGCGAAGGTAAAACCCTCGTGGCGACGCTCCCCGTTTATCTGAACGCGCTCGAAGGTAAAGGCGTCCACATGGTAACCGTCAACGATTATCTTGCAAAACGTGACAGCGAATGGATGGGGCGGCTGTATCAATTTCTCGGCTTGACTGTCGGATTGATTGTCCATGACATGGATTTCCCCGAAAGAAAATTTTCTTACAGTTGCGACGTAACTTTTGGCACGAACAACGAATTTGGTTTTGATTACCTGCGCGATAACATGGTAATTCACAGCGAACAAATGGTTCAGCGTCCGTTGCATTACGCGATTGTCGACGAGGTTGATTCAATTTTAATAGACGAGGCACGCACGCCGTTGATTATCTCCGGACCGGGCGCGAAGTCTACGGAAATGTACGCAGTCATGGCGCGGGCGGTTGAAGGGTTAGTCGAAGGAAAAGATTACACCGTTGACGAGAAACAAAAAACCGTTGCGCCGAAAGATGAAGTCATTCCAAAGATTGAAAAAAAATTGGGCATTCAAAATCTTTACGCCTCTGAAAATATTGAACTGTCACATTGCTTTAACGCGGCATTGAGAGCTAAGGCGTTGATGAAACGGGATCGCGATTACGTTGTTCGTGACGACGAAATTATTATCGTCGACGAATTCACGGGGCGATTGATGACGGGGCGTCGTTACTCTGACGGTTTGCATCAAGCGATTGAGGCGAAGGAAGGCGTAAAAATTCAGCGCGAATCCCAAACGTTGGCGACGATTACTTTCCAAAATTATTTTCGCATGTATGAAAAACTTGCGGGCATGACAGGCACGGCGAAGACAGAGGAAGATGAGTTTTTAAAAATTTACAAGTTGCCCGTCGTCGTCGTTCCCACAAACATGCCCGTTCAGCGCGTGGATCATCCCGATGTAATTTACAAGAACAAACGCGCCAAGTACAAGGCGGTTGGTAACGCCGTCGAACAAATTCATGCGAAGGGACAGCCCGTCTTAATCGGCACGACTTCAATCACGCAGTCCGAAGAGCTTAGCAGCATTTTGAAAAAGCGCGGCATTCCCCACAGCGTTTTGAATGCAAAATTTCATGAGAAGGAAGCGCAAATTGTTGCTGACGCGGGACAACGCGGCGCGGTTACCATTGCGACGAACATGGCGGGGCGCGGCACGGATATAAAACTTGGTGACGGCGTTGCGGAACTCGGCGGGCTTTTCATTATCGGCACTGAACGCCATGAATCACGGCGCATTGATAATCAGTTACGCGGACGTTCAGGGCGTCAAGGAGATCCCGGCGAATCTCGTTTTTATCTTTCGCTTGAAGATGATTTGATGCGTTTGTTTGCGTCGGACAACGTTGCAAAAATCATGGAAAAGCTCGGCATGGAAGAGGACGAACCCATTGAACACACGCTGATTACAAAATCGATTGAGCACGCGCAGAAAAAAGTTGAGGCTCGTAACTTCGATATTCGCAAGCACGTTTTGGAATACGATGACGTTATGAATCAGCAACGCGAAATTATTTACAGCGAACGGAAAAAGATTTTGAGCGGCGAAAATCTGCGCGAAAATGTCATGGGCATGGTCAAGCACATAATCAAACAGGAATTGAATCAGTACGCCGACGAAAAACTTTATCCCGAAGAATGGCAACTCGATGAATTAATCAAGGACGCTGAAAAAATTTACGCCGGCGAAGGAGATTTGGACAAGGAAGAAATGGAAAAGCTTAGCCGTGAAGAACTGCGCGAATATTTAGAGCAGACGGCTGAAGATAATTACCGCGACCGTGAAGAAAGTTTTGGCGAACCCGTGATGCGTGAACTTGAAAAAGTTATAATGTTGCGCGTCGTCGACAATAAATGGATGGAACATCTCGACCACATGGACATGCTCCGCGAAGGAATTAATTTGCGCGCGTACGGACAACGTAACCCGCTCGTCGAATACAAAATTGAAGCGTTGGCAATGTTTGAAGAAATGGAAGCGGCGATTCAAGACCAAATTGCGGCGTTGATGTTCCATGTCTCCGTTGTCCAGCGTGAAGAAGACCAACTTCAAGACCGTTTACAAAATGCTACGGCGTCACACGGCGGCGATGCTACTCCCGCTGAATCTAAAAAAGTTCCCAAAAATGCTGACGGAAAAAAAGTTGGGCGTAATGATCCTTGTCCATGCGGTTCAGGGAAAAAATACAAAAATTGTTGCGGAAGAAGGAAGTAGGTTGGATCGATAGATCGATGGATCGATGGATCGATAGTAGGTAGAAAGGTAAATTTCATGATTAACGAAGATAAATTGAAAGACGAATTGACTGCGCGTATTCTGAAAAGTTTCAAGACTTCCGGAAAAGTTTCTACGGAAGATTTATTTGAAGACGCGAAAGTTGACGAAAAATTTTTGTACAACTTGGCAATGGAGTTGCTCGGCACGGTTGGCATCAGCGAAGACGCGGACGACGAAGGTAAAGCCGAAGAAATTATAAAAATGTCAGAGAAATTCAACAAAACCGATTTTCCAAACGAAGACGCGCAATCAGTACAAAATTTCAGTGCCGCGCAGAAAGCAGAAGTTCTCGTTGAGGCTCTTCCGTACATTCAAGAATTTTACGGCAAGACAATCGTCATCAAGTACGGCGGCAACGCAATGATTAACGCCGAATTGAAAGAAAAAGTCATGCAAGATGTTGCGTTGATGAAGTACGTCGGCTTGCGTGTTGTAATTGTTCACGGCGGCGGTCCGGAAATTACCCAGTTTCTCAAAAAAGTTGGCAAGGAAAGTTCTTTCGTCAGCGGACTGCGCGTCACGGACGAAGAAACCGTAGAAATTGCTGAAATGGTTCTCGACGGCAAAGTTAATTCGGAAATTGTCACGCTGTTAAATCGTCGCGGACTTCGTGCCGTCGGTCTTAGCGGAAAGGACGCGGGATTAATTCAGGCAGAAAAAAAACTTGCCACCGTTTACGAACAAGGCGACAAGAAAAAAGTTGATATTGGTTACGTCGGCAAGTCAAAGAAAGTTGACATCACAATACTTGAAGATTTGCTCGCGCATAATTACGTGCCGGTCGTTGCGCCAATCGGAGTGGGCGAAGGCGGCGAAAGTTACAACATCAACGCGGATTATGTTGCGGCGGACATTGCGGGGGCGTTGCACGCAGAAAAACTTTTGTTGCTCACGGACACAGACGGCGTCTACAAAAATTTTGAGGACAAAAAAACTTTTCTGTCGACGTTGACTGCTGCTGATGCGCGCGATTACATCAAGGAAGGAATAATTTCAGGCGGCATGATTCCAAAAGTCGAAGCTTGCCTTCACGCTTTGTCAAGTGGCGCGAACAAGGCGCACATCATTGACGGGCGACTTCCTCACTCGATAATTTTGGAATTGTTCACCGCCGCAGGTATCGGCACTCAAGTTGTCAGGAATTAGATCGCTAGTAACTTGCGCCCCTAATTAATCATCTATGAATGAAAATCGTCGTTAACTTTTTTCTTTGAAAGTCGGCGATTTTTTTGTTGCGGACGCAAAAATTATCAGCAACGCAAAAATTTCAAGTCGTCCAATCACGCAGATTATCGCGCAAAAAATTTTTGCAACGTTGGACAATGCCAAAAAATCATGCGGCTCAACGATTTGCGGAAAAATTCCCACGTTCGTCAAACAAACGGCGGACATCGCAACTGATTCAGAAAAACTTGGGTCAGTGCAACTCAACAACGCCGAACTTACGAAAAGCGTCAAGCAACTCAAGAAAAAAAATCCTAAAATCCTTCCGACAATTTCCGGCGGCACTGCGCTACCGTTTACCCTAATGCTCGGCATCATGTGCGGATGAATCGTTTTCTTCAACTCAACCGCAGAAGTTTTCAGCAGGACAAGCACGCGGACAATTTTCAAGCCGCCCGTCACAGAACCCATGCAACCGCCGATTATCGCCGTGAAGAAAATTAAAAATTTGTCGAAGTCGCTCTGCAATTCGTCGCCGTAGTTCAAATTTATTCCCGTCGTGCTGATGTACGAAACAACGTGAAAAAGTGCGTGACGAAAATTTTCATGCAAATCAAGTTCACTGTCGCGGAACTCCGCCAACCAAAAAATTGTGGACGTGCAAAATAAAATTATTACGGCTAAAGTTTTAACTTCAGAGTTCGACGCAAATTTTTTTACGTTGTCAATGAAATTTTGCCGAAATCTTTTCACGTAATTAATCGCGCGGACAAAAAATTTTTCCTTTTCACCCGTGCGCGGCGGCGGCAAAGTTTGAATCAATCGGTAGTACAACAAAAAATTTCCGCAGGCAAGCAACATTGAAAAAATTGCCGCGTACTCAACATAAATATTTGAGCTTGACGGAAAAAATTTTCCTCCGCCCGTCGAAATGCAACGCAACGCCATGAGAACAGAATTTTCCACGTCCAAGCCCGCCAACTTGAACAGAAAAAAACTTGCCAACGTCAACAGCGAATAAACTTTAATCATGCGTTGCGAAATTGCATTCATTTGCCCGAAGAGCGGACTGAAAAGTTGCCCGCCCTGCAACGTCATAGTCAAGCCGAAACATCCGCCGACCGTTGGCATGATTGTGACGAGAATCACTAGAAAAAGTAGCGAGCCGAACCACATCAGCAGACTTTGCCACAGCGTGAGAAGATACGGCGCGTTTACCGGAATCAGCGACAAGCCCGCCGAAGTCAAATTGGAAATTGTTTCCAAAAATGCGTCGAAGGGAAGCAACCAACCCGTCCACCAGAACGGCATCATTCCGATTAACGCGACGATTGGATAAATAATCAGCATTGAAATTGCAGATTCGATGATTGGTAGCCGACGCCGATGATTTTTTCCAAAACGTGCTAGAGAAATTCCAAAGTTTAACGTAAAAATTGCCGGTAATAAAAAAATTGCGACTGCGTAAAGAGATTTCATGACCAGTGCCGCGTACAAAATTGGAGCGATGAAAATAAATGCGAAGGCGATGAGTACGCTACCGATTAAACTTGAAATAATTTTTTTGTCCATGTTAGATCGCTAGATCGATGGATCGATGGATCGATGGAGGGCTATCGATCTACTAACTATCGATCTATCGATCCAACTACCTCCAAAAGTGCAATAAGCGCGTGTTCAAAAGTCAAACCGCCCTGCAAGTAAACGGCATAAGGCGGGCGCAAAGGTCCATCCGCGCTTAACTCAATCGACGCACCTTGTACAAAAGTTCCCGCCGCCATGATAACTTTATCTTCGTAGCCCGGCATGTCCCACGCTTCAGGAACGGCGTACGAATCGACGGGAGAAAATTTTTGTATCGCGCGACAAAACGAAATTAATTTTTCCGCGCAGTTCAATTCGATTGCTTGAATAATATCTCCGCGTGTTTCGTCGACGGCAGGAAAAGTTTTGTAGCCGAGCCGTGAAAAAATTCCCGACGCAAAAATTGCCGCCTTCAACGCCTGCGCCGTCACGTGAGGAGCTAGAAATAATCCTTGATACAAAAGACGCGGCGTCCCCAAACTTGCGCCGAGTTCCGCGCCCATGCCCGGTGCTGTCAACCTGTACGCGGCAAGTTCGACTAAATTTTTTTTCCCGACGACGTATCCGCCCGTTGGTGCAAGTCCGCCGCCAATATTTTTTATCAAACTTCCCGCAACGATATCCGCGCCGACTTCCGTAGGCTCGCAACGTTCGACAAATTCTCCGTAGCAGTTGTCCACAAAAATTGTGCAGTTCGGATTCGCTGACTTCACCGCCGCGCAAATTTTTTCGATATCGACGTTCGTCAAAGTTTTTCGCGTGGAGTAGCCGCGTGATTTTTGAATCAACGCCAACTTGGTTTTCGCCGTCACGGAATTTTTTATTTCGTCGAAATAATTTTTTCCGTCCGTCAATTCAATTTCGCGGTAGCCGACGCCAAATTCTTTTAGTGAGCCTTTCGATTCGACGGCGTGACCAATTACCGTTTGCATTGTGTCGTACGGCGCGCCCGTCAAGGAAATCATTTCGTCGTTTGGGCGGAGGATGCCGAACAAAACCGTTGCCAACGCGTGAGTTCCCGAAACAAATTGCGTCCGCACCAACGCTGATTCTGCGCGGAAAATTTTTGCAAAAAGTTCCTCCAACTTTTCGCGCCCGATGTCGCCGTAAGCATAGCCCGTTGAAGTTTTGAAATGCGCGTCAGAAATTTTAAGTTCGCGCATGGCGTCCAAAACTTTTTTTGTGTTGAAGGTTGAAATTTCGTCGACGCGCTGAAAAATTTCTTCCACGTCGCGCAAAACTTCCGCTTTTAAGTTTAAAATTTTTTCGTCAATCAATTCAAAAGTTCTCCTGATTAGCTGGTAGCTGGTAGCTTGTAGCTTGTAGTTTGAAAAATTCTATCGATCTATCGATCTATCGATCTCTAAATTCAGCCGATTGAACCGCCGTTGCTCTAATTTTTCCTTGCAAAACTTCCGCCAAATTTCGCGATAAACTTTTTCCAAATTCAGCATGTAATTTTTTGCGTCCATGAGTTTTGACTTCGCAAGTTGCCCCCGCAATCCCGCATGGTAACCCGCGACAAACGCCCGTTGAGTTCCAACTTGAATTGCCTTTCTGATATATTCCATTGGATTTATCGCGATGAGTTCAGTCAAATCTGCGGCAGTCAAAATCGAACTGCCGAACCGTGAGCCATGAGATTTTCCGCGCAGAACAATCACGGGAACGCCCATGTACAACGCCTCGCACGTCGTCAGCCCGCCCGTGTACGGAAAAGTGTCCAACGCAATGTCAATGTCGCGGTATTGTTCCAAATAATCCGGACTGTACGGACGAAATTCAATTCGCTCAAGTGGAAAACTCATTTTTTTTAATCGGCTCGTCAAAATTTCCACGCCGGATTCAACGCTACAAATTTTATTTTTGATGACAAGCCGCGCGGTTGGAACTTCCTCAAGAATCGCACGCCACGCGTAAAGGACACCGTCGCTTACTTTCGCAAAATTATTGAAACTGCCGTACGTAACAAAATCATTTTTGAAAACGGGCGCAATCAAACCCGGTTCAGGAATTTTTTGAATAATTCCCGGCGCGTAACAGAGATGACAGCCGTCAACGCGCAAAATTTTTTCCGTGAAGTCCAACGGCTCGCCCTTCTCCGGCATGCAAATATTATCCGACAAAAAATAATCTATCGCGTTCAATCCCGTTGACGCCGTGTAACCAATCGCGCAAATTTGAATCGGCGCAGGTTTACGCGCCATGACGGGCATACAATTATTTTGCGAATGCCCCGACAAGTCAACGAGAATATCAATTTGGTCTTCGTTTATGACGCGTGCAATTCTTTCCGCCGGCAATCTGCTGACATCGTGCCACGTGACTTTGAAACGTTTCAACTTATCAGTGACGAAATCGCGCCGCCCCGTTTGATAGCAAGTGACGGAAAAATTTTTTGCGTCAAAATTTTTAAGCAACGGCAAAATAAAATTTGCTACGGCGTGCTGTCTGAAGTCGGGGGAGATGTAACCGATTTTCAAATTTTTTTCCGGCGCGTAATTAATTTTGTCGTGAGAAAATTTCGTGATGCCCGCAAAAAAAGTGTCGTACTTTTCGACGGCTTGCTTGACTTTGTTGGACGAAACTTCGCGATAGTTGCTCAAAAATAAATGCTTGGAATAAAGTTCAGCCGCCTGCTCATTATCCTTCGTCAATGTGCTTGCTTCACGTAAGGCATTCGACGCGGAGAGAGCGTCACCGGCGAGATAAAGTCCGTTGGATATCAGGCAAAGAGTTTTGTATAGAATTGAAGTCGTCAAAAAAATTTTTTTCTCGTCGTCTTCGGAAAGTTTTCTGTCGTCCGCGAAAAGAATTTTAAATCTGCCGCCGTTGGGAATTGAATTTAACGTGTCCAAAATTTTGTGAGCGTCATCGATAACGCCGCGCAGAATTTTCAGTTCGTCGACGAGTTCAAATTTTTCTGCCGCGACTCCGCCAAGTACGAAACGGGCGCGCAAATTATTTTTGTCAAGCGTCAAAGCGTCACGCGCCAAAATTTCCGCTTCGTCCAACTTCCCCAAGTAGAGAGCCGATTCAGCCATAATTGCAGGACCTTCAGCCGAGTTTTTATCCAAATCAAAAATTTCACGGGCAGCACCACGCATTGAATGGGGATCGCCATTTGCCGCAAATTTTTCAGCGAGTACCAGCCAACTCAATTTCTCGTCCGCCAATCCCGTCACCTCGTCCGTCAATCCTTCATAACAAAACTTACCTAATATTAACGCAATTATCGCCTAAAGACAAGCAAGACGCGCCGAAAAAAAACTTGAAATAACTTTCGCCGTGAAATATAATTTCATTGAGGTGTGCTTAATGTTTAAAAAATTTTTGACGGCGGCTGTTGCAGTCGGCTTGTTGGTAACAAATTTTTCAGCAACGGAGGCAAAAGACATGGACAATGAAAAGAAAGTTCCCGTGAAAGTTGTGCAGACGGCGGGGCGTGACAGATTGGGAGAATTTGCGCCGGAGTTTGCGCGTTACAATGACGACGTTCTTTTTGGCGAAATTTGGTCGCGCAACAATATTCTTTCAATGCACGACAGAAGTTTAATCACGGTTTCGGCGTTGATGAGCATGGGACTTGTGAACGATTCTTTCAAGCATCATTTGGAGTTTGCGAAGAAAAACGGCGTCACGAAAGCAGAAATGGTTGAAGTCATCACGCAGTTGGCATTTTATACCGGCTGGCCAAAAGCATGGGCGGCGTTTAACATGGCTAAGGAAGTTTACGCGGAATAAAAGCTTTAAGCTTCAAGCTTTAAGCTTCAAGCTTTAAGCTAACATGGAGAACTTATCATGGCAGACAAAAAAACTTTGGAAGAAATTAAAAACGAAAGTATTTTTCCTGTCGGCGGAGAAAATGTCAACTACGCAAAATATTTTGACGGCACAAGTTACTTGAACATGATTTCAATGGATCAAGTCGTTATCGGCAACGTGACTTTCGAGCCCGCCTGCAGAAATCATTGGCACATTCATCACGCGAAAAGCGGCGGCGGTCAAATTCTTTTGGTGACTTGCGGGCGCGGTTGGTATCAAGAGTTCGGCAAACCCGCGCAGGCACTCAAGCCCGGCGACGTCGTTCACATTCCCGCGAACGTCAAACACTGGCACGGCGCGGCAAAAGATTCTGCGTTCCAACATCTGGCGGTTGAAGTCGACGGCGCAGAAAAATCTACCGAATGGTGCGAACCTGTCGACGCGCAAGAGTACGACAAATTAATTTGGAAATGAACCGCAGGAATTTTTTAAAAAACATGCTTTTAGGTTTAGTCGGCGTGACGGCGGCGGCGGGTGGCGGCGCGTACTATTTCATTCATCGTCCGGAATTTGGAAGACTTCCTCAAGGCGCACGTCTTCAAAAAATTTTGGCGTCGCCGCATTATTTTACAGATCACTTTGAATGTTTGACGCCCGTAACCGTAATGTCAAACGAAGTTCAGGAAAAAGAAAATCGTATCGTCGCCACTGCAAAATTTTTGTTCGGCGATAAATCAGAATTGTTGCCGCCCGCGCCGCTTACGACGGAAAAAACAAATTTGTTGACGCTCAATCCAAAATCAAACTGCGCGGTTTGGATGGGACATTCGACGATTTATTTGCAACTGGCTGAACGAAAAATTTTAATCGATCCTGTTTTCTCCGCGTACGCGTCGCCGATTTTTTTCATCAATCGCGCGTTTGAAGGCAGCAACGTTTACACGGCGGACGATTTCCCGACGATTGACATACTGGCGATAACTCACGACCATTGGGATCACTTGGACTATCCTTCGGTAATTGCGTTGAAACCGAAAATAAAAAAAATTCTCTGTCCGCTTGGCGTTGGAGAATATTTCGAGCAATGGGGTTTCGACGTTGAAAATATTGTTGAAGAGGATTGGGACACGGCGGTTGATTTTGGCGCGGGACTTCAAGCAAATATTTTGCCGAGTCAACATTTTTCCGGCAGATTCACGACGCAAAATCCAACTGAATGGTGCGCGTTTGCCTTCGTGACGCCGAACAAAAAAATTTTTTGCAGTGGTGACGGCGGCTACTCTCCACACTTCAAGGACATTGGAAAAAAATTTGGCGGATTCGACTTTGCATTCATGGAAAATGGGCAATACAATTTGGCTTGGCACGCGATACATTGTTTGCCGAACGAAACGGCGGCGGCATCGGTTGACATTGGCGCAAAAAAAGTTGTACCGATTCATTCGGGGAAATTTGCGTTGGCGCGTCACGCTTGGAATGAACCGTACAACGATTTAATTTTGGCAAGCGCAGGAAAATCCTACGAACTTTTGACGCCGAAGATTGGAGAGTTAATTCCCTTCGACGAAGAAAAAAAATTTACGATATGGTTTAACTAAAAACTACAAGCTACAAGCTACAAGCTAAAATCACTTAACCAAAACTCTTTTCAACTTCACGGTAAATTTCGTTCCCTTATTCGGCTCGGACTCCACAGAAATATTTCCTTCGTGAATTCGCAAAATTTCCGTAGCGATTGACAAACCCAAACCGTTGCCGCCCATTTCTCTTGAACGCGCTTTGTCGACGCGATAAAATCTTTCAAAAACTTTTTTCTGGTCTTCAGGCGCAATTCCAATTCCGCTGTCTTGAACGGAAAAATACGCCGCCTGTTCGTCAGCGTCGCCCAAAATTACTTTCACGCGTCCGCCATTCGGCGTGTACTTAATCGCGTTGTCGACGAGAATCAAAATTAATTGCTTAATTTTTTGTTCGTCGCAGTCAATCATAACTTTTCTAAAATCCTCCCCTTCAAGGAGGATTTCTTTTTTTTCGGCAAGCGGCGTCATCATACGAACGTTTTGGCTCAAAAGTTTTCCTAAATCCGCTTTTTGAATTTTAACTTTCAGCGCGTTGTTGTCACTTCGCGCAACCATCAGCAAATCGCTGACGAGTTTCGTCATTTTTTTAACTTCGCTCTTCACGTCGCCGATGACTTCTTTCAAAAACGGTTCTTGTATCGACGGGTCCGCCAAAAGCAAATCGGCAGACGCCATGACGACTGAAAGCGGCGTCCTCAATTCGTGAGAGGCATCAGCGGCAAATTGTTTTTGTTTTTCGTACGCCTCCTGCAACGGAATAATCGCGCGCCCCGCCATAATGTGACCGAACGCCGACGCAATTACCAGCGCAATTACGCCCAAAATTAAAAGCATGTTCGTCGCTTTTTGCAAGCCGGAATACAACGCCGTCACGTCTTTGCCGACGTAAACAATTTGATTGGTTTCGTCAATTTGAATAACTTTGCAAGTCATCATTACGTTGATTGGGCGTCCTGATTCGCTGGGCAAATCAAAAACTTGGACTTCTGCGCCTTCAAATTTTTCCTGCGACATAAATTCCAAAACAAACGGTTCGATACGGAAAGACGCGCGGACAAAATCCAGCAGTTGACCTTCGGGCGTGAAGACGTAGAAAAATAATCTGTCGTTGGTATTTTTGTAGTAGCGACTTTCATCAACAATCGCGTTGGGATGATGAATGTGGTACGCCTGCGCCTCTGCAACGTCGTCAGCCGCGTCGGAAATTTCTTGTGCCTGTTCGGAGAACATCGCCCAATCCATTGAAAGATGAACCAGAAAAATTAGTAGGATTAAAAAAATTCCCATGATTACTGAATATACCAGCGTTAAACGCAGGCGGCTACTCTGAAAAATTTCCACGCGGCTCACACCTCTTTTCAGCTTTTAGCTGCTAGCTTTTAGCTTGGAGAAAATATTTTTCGCGACCAGCTATCGATCTATCGATCTATCGATCTAGCTAAGCTTCCAAACGGTAACCGATTCCGCGCACCGTTTTGATTGAAATATTTCCGTCGACTTCATTCAACTTTTTGCGCAAAATTTTCATGTACGAATCGATGTTGTTGGAAGTGATATCGCGTTCAAGTCCCCAAATTCTGTCCAAAATAATTTCACGCGGCACGACGACGCCCAAATTTTGCGACAGCAAATCGAAAAGCTGAAATTCACGCGGCGAAAGTTGTATGACTTGATTTTTTTTCTTCAAAACTTTTGTCGTACGGTTCAGCGTGAAATCGCCGACTTCAACAATTTCTTGCTGGATTCGTTGACTGGTACGCCGACCAAGTGCGCGAAGTCTTGCTAAAAGTTCTTCAAATTCAAACGGCTTTACAAGATAATCGTCCGCGCCCGCGTCCAAGCCCGTCACGCGATCTTCAACGGTATCTTTCGCAGTCAACATCAAAATTGCTTTTTCGTAGCCGGCTTCTCTAAGTGCGCGGCAAGCGTCAATCCCCGAAACGTTCGGCATCATCCAATCCAAAATTAAAATATCGTACTCGGAATACATTGCATATTCGTAAATGTCCGCGCCGTTGACGACCCATTCAACTTGTATTCGATTTTGCGTCAGCATATATTCAATCAATCTGCCCAATCGCTTATCGTCTTCAGCAAGTAACACTCTCATCATTTTTAATTTCCTCCTTACGCTTGGGATTAAATTTATTCATTGCGTTATCAATTCCTTCACGGAAAATGCAAATTACGGCGGGGACAAGTTCAGCGATTGTCGAAGAAATTTTTTCTGCGTCTTCCGAATTGAACGGACTCAAAACATGCCCGTTGACTGTCCAATTTGCGGGCGGGCGTCCAATTCCAATTCGCACGCGCGGAAATTTTTTTTCTCCGCCGAGAAATTGAATTATCGATTCAATGCCGTGATGTCCGCCGCCGCTCCCCGAAGGTCTCAAACGAATTTTCCCAACAGGCAAATCCATATCGTCATGAGCCACGATTAAATTTTTCGCGTCGACTTTGTAAAAATCTGTCAACGGTCCGACTGCCTCTCCGCTTGCGTTCATGAAAGTTTGCGGCTTGACGATTAAAATTTTTTCTCCTTCAAAAAAAGTTTCAGCAATTTGCGCATTAAAATTTTCTCTCCAATTTTCTGCGCCAAGTTCCGCCGCAATTTTGTCCGCCAACATAAAACCGACGTTGTGTTTCGTCGTCGCGTACTCTTTGCCGGGATTGCCGAGCCCCACAAAAATTTTCATTAAACAGGGTCTCCTATCAAGAACAAGTAGCCGAGCACGACGAGCCCTAAAATAATTCTGTACCAGCCAAACGCCGTGAAGTCATTCTTTTTAATGTAACGCAACAAAAATGTTATTGACAAAATCGAAACGATAAACGCGGTTATCATGCCGACGGCTAGAATTATCATTTCGGCGGCGTTGAAGTTGAAACCGAACTTGACGAGCTTAAGCAACGACGCGCCAAACATTACCGGTATCGCCAAAAAAAATGTGAACTCTGCGGCAACGACGCGACTTGTTCCGAAAATTATTCCGCCCAAAATCGTTGAGCCACTGCGCGAAGTTCCCGGCACGAGTGACAGCACCTGAAATATTCCGATTATCAACGCGGTCTTGTAGTCGAGTTGTTCCAGCTTGTAAAATTTTGGCGTACGGTAGCGGTTGAAACGTTCCACGATGATAAAAAGTATTCCGTAGAAAATTAATGCGCCCGCAACGACCGGAGCTGTCATCAAATGTTCTTCCATGTAATCGTTCAGCAAAATTCCGATGACGCCCGCAGGTACGCAAGCCACGATAACTTTGTACCACAACTGAAAAGTTTCTTTGCGCTGTCCTGAAGATTTGTAAGGCGAAAAAGGATTCAATTTGTCGAAGTTCAGTACAACGACTGCCAAAATTGCGCCCAGCTGAATCACGACAAGAAACATGTCCATGAAACTTTTGCTGACGTTTAATTTTATGAACTCGTCAACCAAAATCATGTGACCGGTTGAGGAAATCGGCAACCACTCCGTCAAGCCTTCTACAATTCCGATTATGACTGTCTTTAAAATTTCTATGAAAGTTAATTCCAATTTTCAAACTCCTTTGTTGGGAATTAGGAAAAATTTTTTCCCCACTAAATAAAAATTCCGATAATCGCTTGGAAAATTCCTAAAACCAATCTTTGCAACGGCAGAAATACGTAGCCCAAAATCGGCGTCATCAAGAAAATTATCAGAATCAAAAAACTGTAACGCTCAATGTACGAAAAATAATAAGCCATTTTGTACGGCAATAAATTTCTCAAAATTTGCGAACCGTCAAGCGGCGGAATCGGCAACATGTTGAATATCGCAAAGTTTATGTTGATTATCATAATCAGCTGGAGCACTGACGCCGCACCTTCGGACAGCGGCACGCCGAGCCGAAGCAAAACGACCCAAACGACCATTGCCACGAATGCCATGATTAAATTTGACATCGGTCCCGCCAACGAAACTAAAATGTCATCTCTGCGCGGGTTACTAAAATTATTCGGGTTGATGCGCACGGGTTTTGCCCAGCCAAAGTGAACGATAAAAAGCATCAGCAACCCAAATATGTCAACGTGTGCGGCGGGATTCAGCGTCAATCGCCCGTCAAGTTTCGGCGTGTAATCGCCCAACGCATAAGCAACACGAGCGTGCGCCCATTCGTGAATCACCATAGCGATTATAATTCCCGGCAACGACACTATTGCGCCGATTAAAAATCCTCCAAAGTCATCAAACATTTGTTAACCTCTCTCTACTTCTCAACCACAAAGCTAACTTTTCCGGTGAAATTTTACTTTCAGCAATATCAAGCCCGATTTGCACAAGCTCTTCCTGCGTGTAATCTAAATCAATGCCGTTAATCATCAAGTAAACCAACATTGCATGAATTGCAACTCGTTTGTTACCGTCAACGAATCCATGATTTTTTGCCAAACCATAGGCTAAGTGAGCCGCCTTTTCAAAAATTGTTTTGTATAAATCTTGACCATCGAAAGTTTGAAACGGAGCATTGACCGCTGATTCAATCAATCCAAAATCACGGATACCCACACCCGTTGAAAAATCTTTGAAATTTTCTAATTCGGCATAAAACTCCAATACGTCATTGAGAACCAACTCAATCTGATATTCAATTTTCGCGCTCATTTGTTGGAAAGTTCCCGATAAGCTTTTTTGTTTCGTTCCATGAGAATTTTTGACGCACGACGAATTTTTTCCTCAACGTCTTTGTCATTTTCACTTGTCAAAATAATTTTCCCGGCGTCCGATTTAGAAATATTTTCCTTGTCCATAAAAATCTCTCCTACAAAATTTCAACGAAAAATTTTCATCGCGCCAAATGTTTAGCCAAAAGCAAAATCGAAATGATAGACTTGGCGTCAATGATTTTTCCCGTCTCAACCATTTGAATAGCGGCAGTCAAAGGAATTTTCACGGTGTTAATAAATTCGTCGTCATCGGGGTGTTGCTTGCCCGCCGTCAAATTTGTTGCCGCATACAAATGAATTACTTCGTTGCTGAATCCAACCGTCGTTGCGATCGTCGTGAGTTTCCAAATTTTTCCTGCGGTGTAGCCGGTCTCTTCGGACAATTCCCTAACCGCGCAAACTAACGGGTCTTCGTCCTTGCTGTCGAGTTTGCCGGCGGGAACTTCCAAAGTTACTTGACCAATCGCGTAACGAAATTGTTTCACCAAAATAATTTGATTGTCCGGCAAAAGCGGAATTACTGCCGACGCGCCCTGATGATCTATCCATTCGCGCACGGATTTATGACCGTTCGGAAGTTCAACGTCATCTTTTTTCACGTGCAAAAGGACGCCGTCGAAAACGCTTTCACCGGAAATTTTTTTCTCCACCAAATTTTTATCGTCGTTGTCAATCATCGCCATTTAATTTTCCTCCTTTTTAGCTGTTAGCTTGTAGCTTATAGCTTATAGCTTAAAAAAATTTTCTACTAACTCAAATATTTTTTCAGCGTCGCCAGCAAATTTGAAATATCCAGCGGCTTGGCAATGTGATCGTCCATTCCCGCTTCAAGAACGTTATTTTTATCTTCGTCAAAAGCGTTGGCAGTCATCGCAATTATCGGCGTCGTCTTTGAATCTGCGCGTGGAAGATTCCTAATCGCACGCGTCGCATCGTAGCCGTTCATCTTCGGCATCTGAATATCCATTAACACGGCGTCGTAATAATTCAGCGGGGATTTTTCAAACATTTCAACGGCATCAACGCCGTCAACCGCCTCGTCAATTTCCAATTCCATTTCGTACAAAACCATTTTTGCAATTTCGCGGTTAACTTCAATGTCCTCAACCAAGAGAATACGTTTGCCCTTGAAACTCGTCTCCGATAATTCGTCCGCCTTCTCTTCTTCGACGTGACCAACCGCCTTCGCCAAAGCTTTTTTCAAATCGGAAGGAAACAGCGGCTTGATACAAAATCCCGTTGCGCCGGCGGTCTTCGCCTCGTCAACAATATCCGTGTAATCGTACGCAGTCAAAATTAAAATCGGCGCGGAATCTCCCGCAATTTTACGAATCTGTCGCACGGTTTCAATCCCATTCAACTCCGGCATCAGCCAATCGACAATGTAAACGTCGAAAGAATCGTTACTGTTGACTGCTTTTCGCGTGCGGAAAATTGCTTCACGCGGCGAAGTCGTCCATTCACTGCGCATGCCCAGATTGTTCAACATCTCCGTCAACGAATCGCAGGTATGAAAATCGTCGTCGACAATCAGCGCACGAAGACCCTCAAGGTTGCCATCGGAAATTGGAATTGTCGTCTCACTAAGTTTTAAATCCAGCGTGACGATAAATTCACTGCCCTTGCCCTTTTCACTCGTCACGGAAATTGTTCCGTTCATGAGCTCAACCATTTTTTTCGTGATTGTCATGCCAAGACCGGTGCCTTGAATGCCTGACTTCGTGCTTGTCGCCTCGCGCTCAAAAGGATCGAAGATGTGTTTCAAAAATTCTTCGCTCATTCCCATGCCGTTATCTTTGACGTGAAATTCGTATTGAGCATAGCCTTCCTTATCGGAATTTTTTTGCACGATGGTGAAATTTATTTTGCCCGTCGCCTGCGTGTACTTAATCGCGTTGCTCAAAAGATTTATCAAAATTTGATTTATTTTAAGCTTGCCGGCAAGCACATCTTCATTTTGAATTTGCACGGCGTCAATCTGAAAAGTTTGTTCCTTCGCTGTAATTTGCGGCTGAATTATGTGAATCAAACTGTGGATGATTTCTGAAAGGTTGCAGTCTTCCACTTGAACTTCAACGCGCCCGCTTTCGATTCGGCTCATGTCCAAAATGTCATTTATCAAACCTAAAAGATGTTTGCCGGACGTCAAAACTTTTTCCAGAGAATCTTTAACCTGCACTTGATTTTCAAAATTTCTCAACGCCATTGTAGTGAATCCGATAATTGCGTTCATCGGCGTGCGAATGTCATGGCTCATGTTTGAAAGAAAAGTTGTCTTAGAAATATTTGCTTGCTGTGCTTGATTCAGCGCGTAAACCAACGCTTCATTTTGCGCCATTGATTCGCGCGTTTGTTCGTCGACGTTTGCAAATCCGATTCCTACGGCGTGAATTTCTTTTGAATCATCAATGCGGGCAACTCGAATCATTTCGTAACAACTTTGTCCGTCACGATTTGTTAAAAATCTGTGAGAGATAATATCTTCTTTCTTCAACCGTTCACGCAAATTTTCTTTGGACAAAAATTTTTGGACGCCTTCCCTGTCCGCCGCCGTCACGACAGTTGAAACGTAGCGTGAAATAAATCCGCTGAACGACGGAACTTCTTCACCTTCGCGATAACTCGTCACGCCTTCCAGCGAACGATAGCAAACGCCGTTGTCAAAATCCAAATTGTAGTAGTAAACCGAACGATAATCAGAACTTAACGCCCGTATCATTTCGTTTTGATGACTGCGCTGACGCTCTTCGTCCAAAAGTTTTTGTTGCAACGCAAATTTTTCTGCCATCTCCTCCTGCTTAACTTTGTTGGCAGTTTCGGCAAGCTCTTTTTCGTGAATGATATTCGCGGTGTCCTTCGCCTGCTTGAGGATGAACGCGCAGATTAACGCCATAACCGCAATAGTCAAGACAATTTGAATCAAACTGCTCCGCATGATTTCCGCGCTGACAATTTCAATTTTTGAGGCGACAGCACTTTCTTGAATCAGACAAATCAAAATCCAATCGGTATTTTTTATCGGCGAATACAAAAGCATTTCGTCGTTGCCGTCAATTTTGAACGCGCTGAATCCCTGCGTGCCATTCGCAAAATCTTTTTTTATTTTGTCAACGGAATAATCGTCTGTGAAAGTAAAATTTTGGATTGCGGAAAATAAATTCTCTTCGACGGAAAATTTTGTGTTATCGTTGTGCGTCACGGGTTCGCCGTCTCTGTGGTACAAATTGCAAACCGCGCTGCTACCGTCTTCGTGCATGTGATTCTTGTCCAAAAAATTTTCGACGTCGAGATTGACGAATGCGGCGACAATTTGCGTGTCCATGAACGGCACGGCTTTAATTTTTATTTCGACAAGCGGCGTTTCGTAAATCGAAAGATTATTTTCGGCGAAGGTGGAAATTTTCCGCGCAGTGTAACAAATTCCGTTGGCGTCGACTAAAATTATTTCGTTAGCACCGCTGACAAATTCCAAACGACTAAGCCAACTTTGCAAGGCGGCTTGACTTTGTGAACTTGCCGCGTCGAGTGCGGAAAGTGAATTGCGAATTACGCCCGTCGTCACGTCCAGTTTTGACTCTACAACTTGTCGGCAGTGTCCTGACAAATCCGAAAGGTAAAATTTATTGACGGACTTAACGGCGTCGTTTGTAGTTTCCTGCGCGTTGCGGTTAACCAAAATTTCCGTGAAGATTAGCAATGCCGCCAAAATCACAGCACCAACTGCGATTAGCTTGAACGATCTTTGATTTTGCTTGTCCTTGAAAAAATTATTTTCGTCCAAATCTTCATCACTTCCTTTTGGATCGATGGATCGTTGGATCAATGGATCGATGGTAAAATTTTTCTATCGATCCACCGATCTATCGATCTATCGATCTAACCTCCGCATTGCGTTTCTCAAAAAATTCTACGAAATCTTTCATTGGCAACGGCTTTGAATTTAAAAAGCCCTGCCCATAGTAACAACCAAGCTCCAACAACAATTCTTCTTCTTCGCGCGTCTCAATTCCCTCACACAAAACTTTCATCTTCAGCGCATTGCCCAGCTGAATGACATTTGCCAAAATGTTCCGCATGCGTTCAGATTTATCCGCGCCCGTCAAAAGCGACCTGTCAATTTTCATAACGTCCATAGGCAACGAACCCAACATCATGAACGAAGAGTAACCCGAACCGAAATCGTCAACCGAAATAAGAAATCCCATTTTGTGCAACTCGTCAATCACGTAGGCGGCGTTGTCATGTCCTGCTTTCGCGTCGAAGTCCCCAAACATCGTTTCGGTCACTTCTAATTCAATCAAACCTGCAGGAATTTCGTAAGCGTCCATTATCATTTTAATTTTTTCCAGATAACCTTCCTCCGTCATATGCAAGCGCGATTGATTTACGGAAATTGGAACGACTTCTTTTCCTTCGTCCAAACGCTGACGTTGCAGACGACAAGTTTGCTCCAAAAGAAAGTAATCAACTTGAATGACAAAACCGTTGCGTTCAAAAAGCGGGATGAAATCGCCCGGCGGCATAAATCCCATTTCAGGATTAATCCAGCGAACAAGGGCTTCCGCGCCGACAATTTCGCGCGTCCTTATGTCGTACTTCGGCTGATACCACGCTTGAAATTCTCCGTCGATAAGTGCCTGCTCCATGCGTCCTTCGATATTGTGATCCATCGTCAAGGTAGCTTGCAATTTTTCGTCGAAAACTTTTACTTCGTCGCTTATATTTTGATGACAGGCAATCAGCGCACGATCAACCGCCTGTTGTACGTCGGTAAATTTATCGTAAGGCGTGATACCTGCGCGGGTATGCAAAACAATTTTTGCGCTGTCAACGGCAGTGTCCATGTAACTGTTTTTTTCAATAATACTTTTTGCCCAGTCAACCAAATTGTCCAGCGATTCGGCTTTGCAAAAACAAATTATGTGGTCCGTGTCAATGCCCGCCGCAGTCAACACGACGGGATTTTCCTCCGCAAGATTCGCCGCCAATTTTCTGAACTGCTTGTCAACCAATCTGTGCCCTTGCGTCTTCGTTGCCGCCGCACTGGAAACTAAGGAGAAAACCACGAAAAACATTTTCATGCCCGATTCAAGATTTTCCATGACTGTCGGCACTTCACGTTCCAGCCAACGAACATTCGGCAAATCGTATCGTAAATCAGTGTACGCCATGTGTTCGACAAGCTCAAAGTGACGATGTCGCATTCTGGCACGATAGACGAAAAATCCGCCAATCGCCGACAATATCGCGAGGGCAACAAAAAAAGTTTTTACCGGATGATGATGAGTTATTGACGAAATAGAAAATTCCGCCTCCGATTGTTGATTCGTGTTAATCACGTCACGAATCCAATCCGGATCGATGTGCCCAATTTCCTTGTTCAAAATTTGCCAAAGGTGCGGGTCTTCGTCAGCGCATATTCCCAAACTGCGCGGCTCTGAAAAAAGTGACGCGGGTTTAATTTCCAATGAATAAGTTCCCGTTGAATCGATAATTGTATTTGCCGCACTGCGCTGAACCAACGCCATATCTGCGCGCCCTTCATTGACGGCTTGCACTGCCTCTTCATAGGAGGAAACATAAACGCGTTGAGACTCCGGAAAATGTGATTCGACAAAGTGCGTCGTGTGATAAAGTTTTCTTACGCACGCAACTTTTAACGGTTTCTCCAAATTTATGACGTAATCGCGACGAGTTACGGGGACGTATTCAACCGTCATGTACGGCGAAACGGGCACGGCGTTAAATTCTCCGGTCCAGCTGAAATCGCAGACGGCATCAGCGGCAAAATCAATTTCACCTTTGCTGATTCTGTCTTTAATGTCTTGAAAATTTTTTCCTTCGACAATTTCAATTTCAATGTTCAAGTCTTCGGACATTTTTCTTATGAGTTCGGGAACGACGCCGACGAGTTCTCCTTTATCGTTGCGATAGGCAAAGGGGCGGTGCTCCAAAAAAATTGCCGCTTTGAGTTTCTTTTTCTGCTCCAGATATTTTTTTTCGCTACCGCTAAGCGTCAAAGGAAATCCGTTTTTGCGAAGATATCGCAAGTTCAATGTGTCGCGAATATTTGGTTGGTACAACAAAAGCTGTTCCATTGCGAAATTAATTCTGTCGTAAAGTTCCTTGCGATTTTCGAGAATCAGCAAACGGTAACTTTGTCTGTCGAAAACCGCCCAAACATTTGTCGCAAAACGCGGATCAATCAACGCATCAATGTAGCCGTCAATTTCGCCGTGATCAAAAGCTTTTTTTATGTCGTTAATTTTTTGAAAAGGAATCATCGTGTAAGTGAATCCTTCAACTCTGGCAATGTTCACCAAAGTTGGCGTCGAATGAAAAAATGGCGCGTATCCGATTTTCATTTGCGGCTTTATTTCTTTCGTGACTAATTCCATTGGATAACGCCCAACGACATGATCTGTTCGCTTGGCGTTGGCAACTTTTTTGTAATCGCCCGGCATATCGGGGATTATGTCAACTTCGCCGGCTTGAAAATTTTTTACGAGCTCGTCCCAAGTTTCAAATTCAACATATTCAAATTTACAGTTGGCGTAATTTGAAAGATACTCCATGTATTCGTAGCCGTAACCTGATTTGTGGTTCGGAATATCTTCGTAGACAAATGAAGTGCCTTTCAAGTATCCAACTTTAACTTTATCGTGGTGAGTGTTCAAAATCGGTTCGCTGAAATAAGATTCTGCCTGCGCCACCGCCGTAGTCATGCTTACATATTCGTCGTTGGGTTCTGCATTGCAAATTGCTGAAATCGATTCAAAAATCGTTGTCATGAGTAGAAAAATTTTTAAAAGTTTCACCATAAAACGCACCTCGTACTAAATTCGTTGCCTGAAAAAAATTTTTTGCGTCTAAGTTTATCAAAGTATTGCGCTTTAATCAATTTATTACAAAAAATTTCTCTTGCTGATTTTTCTACAGGGCTTTATAATTTTGAGAATTAGTAAGTAGGGAAGAGGGAAAAACATGGCAGTTAAAATTAATGTGATGTCGGCGCAATCGTCCCCGTTTGAAATGGTTCGTGACGTTGGCGAAAGAGTTCATGAAACGTCGCAATCTTTTTCTGATGAACTTTTTGAACAGCAACACGAAGAGAGCATCACTCACGGGCAAATGGAGGCTATGCTCAAAAAAATTGACGAGCAGGCGGGAAGATTGAGCCGCACGCCAACTTATGACGAACTGAAAGAATATCGCACGTTGATAAAAAATTTTGTCAGCGCGGCAGTCAGCGGCATGTACGAATTAAATACCCAAGCCGGCTGGGACAGAATGGGCAGACAACGCGTCTTCACCACCGTGCGAAAAATAGATCGCAAGTTGGAAGAAATGGCGGAGAAAATTCGTTTGGGGCACGCCGATAAATTGGACGTTGTCGCAAGTCACGACGCAATACGCGGAATGCTCGTCGATCTTTATATGTGAAAGACCAAGCATTATGAATCGGGTGTCGAAACGTGGAAAATAAACTTAGCTGGAAAAATTTTGTCGGCAACGACGCGACAGTTTCACGGCTGAAAAAATCTTTGGCTGAAAAAAAATTCCCTCACGCCGTAATTTTTTCCGGCATTGAAGGAATCGGAAAAAGAGAGTTCGCAAAAATCTGCGCGGCTGTTTTGATGTGCGACAATCCTTCGGACGGAGAACCGTGCGGCACTTGCGAAAATTGCGTTGCAATGGCGACGGGCAATCATCCGGATTTTTATGTAGTTGAACCCGAAGACACCAAAGCGACGCGCGTAATTAAAATTGCGCAAATCCGTGAATTGCAACGAGAAACGTCATTGCGCCCGCTGAAATCCGAAAGGCGCGTTGTGGTTATCGACGGCGCAGAACTTTTTAACAAGGCGGCGGCAAATTGCATACTGAAAACTTTGGAAGAGCCCGTCAGCCAAACGATATTTATTTTGTTGACGGCAAATCGCGCAAATCTTTTAATGACAATTCGTTCAAGGTGTATCACGGTAAATTTTGACAAACTTTCCACCGCGCAGATTTACGAAGTGCTTTTGTCGCAGGGCATTGACGCCGTAAAAGCAAAAACACTTTCGGTAGTTGCGGACGGAAGTTTGGGGCGGGCATTGGCACTTGAAAAATCCGGCGGTTACGAATTGCGCAACGAGGCATTGACTTTAGTCACTCAACTTTTTTCACATGAATTGAACGAAGAAATAATTTTTGCGAAGGGAAAAATTTTTGAGAAATGGTCACGCGAAAATTTTTCAGAGTTCGTGACGTACGTTCAAAAAATTTTGCGCGATATTTTTTTCATCAAGAGCAAAAAACTTTACAACGAGGACTTGAAAGAAAAATTTGAGTGGATGCGCTTTCCGGAAAAAACTTTGTACCAAATGATAGCCGAAGGCACGCAAGCTCAACGGCGCGTGAAATCTAATGCGAACCTTCGACTTTTGGCAGAATCTTACTTGATGAGACTTGTCAGATCGCTAGATTGATAGATCGCCAGATTGATAGTTAGTTAGAAAAATATTTTCTACCAGCTACCAGCTACAAGCTACAAGCTACAAGCTAGAAACTAAATACCTTATCCAAACTGCGCCGCTGTCGTAACTTTGCACGCTTTTGAGTTTCAACGGAATTGGTTTTCGATTTTTTGGAAGTCCGTCAAACACAGCCGCCATGCCTTCGCGTCCGTCTATGCCCGCGCCGATAAGCAAGCTCACTTCATCAATTAATCCCGCGTCGAGAAATCCGCCGTTGATGTGTCCGCCGCCGACAATGGACATGCGATTCACGCCGAATTTTTCCGCAAGAATTTCTACAGCTTTAACCAAATCAATTTTTTCTTTTCCGCAGACAATCCATGAAATATTTTTGCTGTCGAGATACGAAATATATTCTTTGCTGACTTTTTCGGAAGTGATGATGAGATGATGAGCGTCGTACTCTTCGTCGTTTTTCCAGAGCAACACGCCGTTTGTGTCGACGATAATTTCATAGCCGGACGTTGACGCGTCTTTCTTTTTTGAAAAATCCTGCTTGCCGTAAGGCTCATAATTTGTCGGCTTAAATTCTCCTTCGAGTGCCAACTCCAACATAGCCGTCACTCTGCCGCTCAATACGGTTGGGGTTTCCAGTGCGTCAAGCGTGCTGTAATATTCGTCGACGCCTTTCAGTTGTGCTGTCATGTCACAATCAATTCTGCCGTCCGCCGAAATCATCATATGGCAAATAATGTACGGTCTTTTGTTCATGAAAAATTCCTCCACGTTGAAAAAAATTTTTTTCATGGTAACACCGGCGAAAAATTTTATCAACTATCGATCTATCGATTTATCGATCCATCGATCTACTCTTGCTTTAAGTTTCCAAAAATGCGATAATGTCACGAAAAATTTTTGAAGGAAGAATTTGTATTGCAAAAAATTATAGGAGTAAGATTTAAACAGGCGGGAAAAATTCATTTGTTCGATCCAGGCGACGATGACATAGTTGCGGGAGATTTTGTGATTGTCGAAACGTCACGCGGTTTGGAATGTGGCAGCGTTGTTGTCGGCGTTCGTGAATTGCCAACGGCTGATGATTTGTCAGAAGATGTTCCTTTGCTTAGACGGATTTACCGCAAGGCAACGAAAGCCGATTTGGTGCGTGTCGAAGAAAATCGCGAAAAGGAACGTCAAGCATTTGAAATTTGCCGCGAAAAAATTGCTGAACATCAACTGCCGATGAACTTAATCAATGTGCGTTACACTTTCGACGTCAGCAAAATAATTTTTTACTTCACTGCGGAAGGGCGCGTAGATTTTCGGATGCTCGTCAGAGATTTGGCGTACATTTTCCGCACGCGCATTGAACTTCGTCAAGTTGGCGTTCGTGAACAGGCGAAAGTTTTGGGCGGCGTCGGTTGTTGCGGACGAAAACTTTGTTGCACGACTTTTTTGGGCGACTTCGCGCAGGTTTCAATCCGCATGGCGAAGGAACAAAATCTTTCGCTCAATCCCGCAAAAATTTCCGGCGTATGCGGACGCTTGCTTTGCTGTTTAAAATTTGAAAGTGAATATTACCACGAATGCTACATGAAAAATAATCCTGTCTTTGAACCGCACGTTGGCGACCGCGTGATTTTAGACGAAGGCGAAGGGCGCGTTGTCAGCGTCAACGTTCAGCGAAAAATCGCTACGGTTTTAATCGGCGGGAATAAAACTGTCACGTCGAGCTGGGAAGATTTATTGCCTGCAGATTATGACGGCGCGCAGAAATTTTCCAAGCCCGATGAAGAAATTCCGAACGAAGACGAGGAAAAAGAAATTGAGCCGCCGCAGGAAACAAAACCTTCAACGACAAAATTTTCCGGCGCAAAATCTCCACGCAAAAAATTTGTTCGCGGCGAAGATTCGGCGAAGGGAAAAGACGCGGCGGATTCTGCGGATGAGCGAAATAAAATGTGGATAAATCGTCCGCGCAAACCTCGTCGTCCAAAAGGAAATTTTAGGAGTTAGTTAGCTAGTTAGCTAGATCGCCAGATCGCCAGTTAGTTTTCTACAAGCTACAAGCTACAAGCTAACAGCTAACGAGGTATGTCATTGGAAAATTTTTTGCGCCAAGATGAACGGCTTGATGACTTGATGAGGTCGGGAAGAAAAATTATTCAGAACGTTCACGGATTTTGTTTCGCGACGGATTCAGTTTTAATTTCCCACTTCCCAAAATTCAAACGCCACCAAAAAGTTTTGGACTTGGGCACGGGCACGGGCGTTATTCCGTTGCTGATTGCCGACGAAGTCGAAAAAATTTTCGCGATTGAAATTGATTCGGCGATGGCTGAAATGGCGCGTCGAAACGTCGAACTGAACGGATTGACGGAAAAAATTTCTGTCGTTGAAGGAGATTACCGCCAAATACGGAAATTTTTTTGCGCAGAAAGTTTTGACGTAGTGATTGCCAATCCGCCGTACTATCCGATAAAAAACGGCGAAGTCAACAAATTGGAAGGCGTTGCACGTGCCAGACATGAATTTACGGCGACGCTTGAAGATGTTGTGACGGCGGCGCGGTTTGCATTAAAATTTCACGGAAGTTTTTGCATGATTCATTCTTCTGCGCGGCTTTGCGAAATTGTCGACGCGTTGCACCGGCATCAATTTGAAATGAAACGTTTGCAGTTGATTTATCCAAAAAAAAATCGTGACGCCAACCTTGTGATGATTGAAGCGATTGTCGGTGGGAATGCCGGTAACTTGAAAATTTTGCCGCCGCTTGTCATTCACGAGGACGACGGAGCGTATACGGACGACGTGAAAAAAATTTATTCCAGCTTGTAGGTTGTAGCTGGTAGGTTGTAGGGATAATTTTATGGCGACAGGAATTTTATACTTATGCGCGACGCCAATAGGAAACCTTGACGACATGACTTTCCGCGCAGTGAAAATTTTGCGTGAAGTCGATTTAATTGCGGCGGAGGATACCAGAAGGACGCGAAAACTTTTGACGCATTTTGAAATACACACGCCGCTGATTCGCTACGATGAATTTTCAAAAGCTCATGGCGAAAAAATTTTGTCACTCCTGCGCGAAGGAAAATCAGTTGCCTGTGTGAGCGATGCGGGGTTGCCGGCAATTTCAGATCCGGGCGCGGAACTTGTTAAACTTGCCGTCGAAGAAAAAATTTCAATTTGTCCGATACCGGGCGCGAATGCCGCGTTGAGTGCGCTGATTTGTTCGGCGTTGGACACGACAAAATTTACCTTCGTCGGATTTTTGCCGAAGACTTCAAAAAATCGCCGTGAAGTTTTGACGGAACTTTCCACGCACAAAGAAACGTTAATCTTCTACGAATCTCCGCACCGTTTGAAAAAAATTCTGAATGAAATGCTTGAAGTTTTCGGAAACCGCCGCGCAGTTTTGGCACGAGAATTGACGAAGATTCACGAAGAATTTTTGCGCGGGGAACTTGCCGAGCTTGCGAAAATTTCTGAACCGATTGGTGAATTTGTTATCGTCGTGGAAGGAAAAATTTTTTCTGACGAATTGCAAACGCCGAATGAAAATTTCCTTGACGTGTACAAAAATTTTGTGGTGCAAGGCATGGAAAAAAAAGTTGCCATTCGTGAAGTGGCGAAGAAATTTAACATGAGCCGTCGCGACGTTTACAACGCGGTTGTTTTGATGAATGATTAACGGTTAATAGTTGGTGACGCGCACTGTTCACCGGTTTGGAGAATTATGGACGACATTACATGGAAGCGGAGGTTGGAGAAACGCAGAAGTCAACGACGAATCGAAAAAATAATTTCCGTGATGTTCGTCGTGGCAATGATAAGTTGCGTGATTTGGTACGTGGCGAGTTACACAAAAACGCCAAGCTACGCAATGAATGAAGCACTGGCGTCCCTTCACTCCGAAGACACAAAAACTTTTCAGGAGCACGTAGATTTTACCGCCGTCACTCACGCGGGCTACGACGATTTAACATCAGACCTTTTCAAGTACGACAAAGAACTTTCGGATCACGAACGCGCCGTATTTGAAAATTTTTACGTGCTGATTCGTTCGCGAATGTGTCAAGGCGCAGTGAAAGTTATCGAAACGCGGCTGAATACCGGCGAATGGACTTTGCCCGAAGAAATGTTGAAGGGGCGTCAACTTGGAATTGATTTTGATTTATTGTTGGAGCGCAGTTTAATTCGGCACACGTCGATTGTCTCTGTCGAAAACGTTGAACATTTTGGCGAAACGGCGACGGCGGACGTTCACGTTGTCGAAGATTATACTCAACAACCTTTCACGTTGAAAGTGACGCTGGAAAATTCCGGCGAAGGTTTTAATATCGGCAACACGGACTTTGAATTTTTCGGCAAGACTTTTAAAATTTCGGGCGTGAGTTTCAAGCTCGGCAATAACGAATGGAAAGTTACGCGCGTCGACAATTACCGCGAATATTTGGACGCCGTCTCTCCTGCGCTGAAAAAAGATTTGGAAAATTACATTGACGCGACGGAAGAAATTGTCGAACATTACAACGAAATTTTCCAAGATGAGCAAGCAAATTTTGTTGAGTTGCAACGAACTTCGACGGGAATTATCAGCGAAGATCGCCGCAGTGAAATTGCCGATTACATTAACAAAACAATTATTCCGATGTTGAGTTATCGGCAGGAGGCGTTGGACAAAGTCGACGTTCCGAAGGGCGCGGAGTATCTTTCAAACTTGCGCAAGGCATCAACCGCCGTGACGATTCAAGCTTGGCAATTTTATTCAATCGGATTGCTTGAGGATAATTCCGCCGCGTTCGACACTGCGGAAAGTTTGCACAAACAGGAACTTGCGCTTGACCAACGCATTGAAGAGTTGATTCACAATTCCGCCGTCACTAGGGAACTTCCCGCTTTACCATGATTAGTGGCTATAGAAAAATTTTCCCTACAAGCTACAAGCTGCAAGCTATAAGCTTTTCAAAAGCAGGATTATAGAATTTTAAATAGAATACTACCTTCAAAGTTTTGAAAAAAAAGTTGGAGGTTTTTTTTGTATGAAGGAATACGCAAGCGAATTTATACGAAACGTTGCGGTTGTCGGACACGGCAAAACGGGTAAGACAAGCATTCTTGACGCATGCATTTTTAACAGCGGCGCGGCAAAACGTCTCGGCAAAGTCGACGACGGCACAAGCCTTCTCGATTACGAGGCAGAAGAAACAAAACGCAAAATGACGATAAGCGATTCCCTTGCCGTGACTGAATGGAAAAATCACAAAATAAATTTCATCGATACGCCGGGCTATCCTGATTTCGTTGCTGAAGTTCAAGGCGCACTTGCCGCCGCAGATTCCGCGCTGATAATCGTTGCCGCAAACGCAGGCGTCGAAGTCGAAACGGAAAAAGCATGGGCACTCGCCGAAGAACTCAACCTTCCCCGCGCTTTCTTCATCAACAAAATGGATCGCGAACACGCCGACTTCAATAAAGTACTTGCTGAACTGCGCGAAAAATTCGGTAACGGCGTCGTCCCCGTTCAAATTCCAATCGGCAAAGAAAGTTCTTTCAAAGGCGTTATCGATTTGATTAAAGTTTATGCAAAACTCGGTGAAGAAGTCAAAGGCGATACTCCCGCAGACCTCGAAGACGCCGTAGAAGAGGCGCGCCTTGAAATGCTTGACACCGTCGCGGAATTTCATGATGAACTCATGGAAAAATATTTGGAAGGCGAAACGGACGACCTTGACGAAAAAGAAATTTCCGAAGCTCTTGCCGAAGGTGTCAGCCAAGCAAAAGTTTTTCCCGTCTTCGTCGGCTCCGGTCTTCAAAACGTCGCTATTGACAAACTTTTAAACGGCGTTGTAGAATATCTTCCCGCGCCTAATTACAAAAATTATTTCGGCGTCAATCCCAACAACGACGAGGAAGTTGAGCGCAAACTCACGGACGGTTTCAGCGCGCAGATTTTCAAGACGATGGTTGACCCGTTCGTTGGGCGTATGTCATACATCCGCGTTTTTTCCGGCGACATGAAAGGCGACGCTACGTATCAACTTTACGGCGACGGTTACGAGGGGCAGGAACGTATCAGCGGAATTTTCACAATGCAGGGCAAAAAACAAATTCCTATGGACGTTGCTCACGCCGGCGATATTGTCGTTACGTCGAAACTTTCTGCGGCAAAAACTTGCGACACTCTCTGTGAAAAATCTGCGGCAATAAAATATCCGCGCGTGAATTATCCCGAACCGATGCTTGCAATGGCTGTCACGTCGACGAAGAAAGGCGAAGAAGATAAAGTTTACACCGCGATTGCCCGTCAACAAGACGAAGACCCGACGATTAAACTTTACAAAAATGCGGAAACTAAGCAAACAATTTTGAGCGGCGTCGGCGAAGTTCACTTGGATATTTTGAGCGACAAAATTCAGCGCAAATTCGGCGTGCAAATGCAACTTGGCGAACCGCGCGTTGCTTATCGTGAAACCATTCGCAAGACCGTCGAAGTCGAAGGCAAGCACAAAAAACAATCCGGCGGGCACGGACAATACGGACACGTTTGGCTGAAAATCGGTCCGAACAAAGAACCGGACGGCAAAAACGTTTTCAGCGAAAGTATTTTTGGCGGGAGCGTTCCGCGTCAATACTTCCCCGCTGTCGAAAAAGGCACGAACGAAACTTTGGCGGACGGCGTCATTGCGGGTTATCCTGTCGTCAACGTCAACGTCAACCTTTACGACGGGTCTTACCACGCCGTTGATTCCAGCGAAGCCGCGTTCAAAATGGCAACGTCGATTGCGATTAAAAAAGGAATTCTCTCCGCAGATCCGATTTTGCTTGAGCCGATTGATGAAATTACCGTGTTGACGCCTGAAACTTACATGGGTGACATTATCGGCAAGCTCAATTCCAAGCGAGGAAAAATTCTTGGCATGGATCCCAAAGGCAAGGGAATTACCGAAGTTAAAGCGTTGATTCCCGAATCGGAACTTTACAAGTACGCAACGGATTTGCGTTCGCAGACTCAAGGGCGCGCGTCGTACAGCCTGAAGTTTTCGCATTACGATCCGATGCCTGACAAGTTGGCTGAAAAAATTATCGAAGAGAACAAAGCTAAATCAGCTGAAAAATAGTTTTTAGCTTGTAGCTTGTAGATAGTAGCTTGTAGGTTTTGAAATAATTTTTCCCTACCGGCTAAAAACGCGGTTGTAGCTCAGCAGGATAGAGCAACTGCCTCCTAAGCAGTAGGTCGCGCGTTCGAATCGCGCCAATCGCACCAGTTTAGTAAATCAACAGCAAGTAATAAATCGAAAATCCCCCGTTGAATGACGAGGGATTTTTTTCGCTTAATTCCAAACTCAAATTTAAATTCAAATTCTCTGCCGGAAAATTTCGTACATCAAAACGGCGGCGGCGGCACTTGCATTGAGCGAATTAATTTTTCCCGCCATAGGAATTTTTACGAGCACGTCGCATTTTTCCCGCGTCAAGCGTCGCATGCCTTTGCCTTCGTTGCCGATTATCAAAACAATTCCGCCCGTCAAATCCGCTTGAAAAAAATTTTCTTCGGCGTCCATGTCACTACCGACAATTTTTAAATCCAACTCATGAAGTTTGTCCAAAGTTTGAGCGACGTTGACGACTTGAGCAACTTTGACGTATTCGACAGCACCGGCAGAAATTTTTGCTACGGTTGAATTTAACGACACGCTACGACGTTTTGGAATTATCACGCCGTGAACTCCCGCCGCGTCAGCCGTTCGCAAAATCGCGCCGAAATTGTGAGGGTCTTCCAATTCGTCAAGCAAAATTATAAACGGCGGCTCGTTGCGCGATTCGGCAACCGCTAAAATTTCTTCAATGCTTGCGTATGCAACGGGCGCGGCAACTGCGATAACTCCTTGATGACGCCCGTCAAAAAGTTTGTCCAACTTCGCGCTATTCGTGAACTCAAAAAAAATCCCCGCCTCCTTAGCGAGTGCGAGAATTTTTTTTATTGAACCTTCACTGCCCTGCGCGATAAAAATTTTGCTGATACTTCGTCCCGCCTTCAACGCCTCTGTCACGGCATTGCGACCGACGATTAAATTTTCTTGCATAAAATCACCGCGCAAATTTTACCAAAAATTTTTCAAGCGTGCAATTTATTTTCCGTCCGATTTGCGCTCTTCAAAATCTTTGTCGACTTCTTCACGCCAAGCATCGCCAATGACTGCGGAGATCGGCGCGGCGGCAAGAGCACTTATGAAACCGCCGACGGCGCGATATTTCAGTTCCGTACCAAGTTTGTCGTTGTGATAATTTACTGCGCGGTTTGCATGAATGCCCATGCGTCCGGCAACTTCGACTGAATCAATATTCGCGCCCAAGAAAAGAAATTCCCAACCTTTTCCTTGTTGCTCCTCAATAAGTTTTTTTATGTTACGGTAAGAAAATTTTCTGCTGGCATTTTCCATACCGTCCGTCGTGATGACAAAAAGAGTTTTAGCCGGTCTGTCCTCTTCGCGCGCGTACTTGTGAACGTTTTTGATGTGCTTAACCGCGTCGCCAATCGCGTCAAGCAGTGCCGTCGTGCCGCGAACTTGATAATCTTCCCTCGTCAACGGCTTAACTTCCTTGAGCGGAACGCGGTCGTGAAGAACGATAGATTCATGGTCAAAAAGAATTGTTGAGATTAAAACTTCGCCTTCAACTTTTTTCTGACTCTCCAACGTCGAATTGAAGCCGCCGATTGTGTCATCCTCAAGACCGCCCATTGAGCCGCTGCGATCCAAAATAAAAACCACTTCCGTCAAATTTTTCATTACAATCAACCTCCAATGTTTGATGATGTCATTGTAACAGAAAAATTTTTGAAGTGGTCACTTGTCAGGCGACAAAAAAATTTTTTCAACCGCCGAGCAAAGACTGGTTGTACTCGTGAAGATATTGATTGATTAAAACCAAATCGTAGATTTTGCGCTTGATGAAAAAAGTTACAATAACGTCACCCAAATTTGTATTCGTCAACGTGTAACCGGCAGTCGACAGCAAATTTTTCGTCTGCTCAAGATTCAATTTAAGCGCGACAGCAAATGCAAGTGCCGTTTCGCGGGTGGTACGATAATTTTCGTTGTTGGCGATTTTTGAGAAGTGACGGCGGTCGATATTGGCGCGATTATACACGTCAGATTTTTTTTCGCCGCTCTCGTCAATCAAACGCATCAACATGGTTGAAAAAGTTTCGCCCTTCTCTTCTTCGTACATTTCGCGAAAATTTATTTTACTCAACGGCAACGGGGACGCCGCTAAACATAATATTGTCGGTGCAAAAAAATCTGCGCGGGCGTCTTCAAAATTTTCGTCTATAAAATTTTCGTCAATGTACTGTTGAAGTTCGGACTTTAGATTTTCCATTTCAATCACCAATAATTCATCGATCTATCGATCCATCGATCCAACGATCCAACGATCCACTCAATAATTTTCTGCAGTGATTTCAAAATAACTTTGCGGGTGATTGCAAACGGGACAAATATCAGGCGCGGCAGTTCCAATGACGAGATGTCCGCAATTACGGCACTCCCAAATTTGCACGCCGGCTTTTTTGAAAACTTCCTGCACTTCAACATTTTTCAAAAGTTTGCGGTAACGTTCTTCGTGATGTTTTTCAATCGCGGCGACGCCTTTAAATTGTTCCGCCAATTCGTGGAAACCTTCTTCTTCGGCTTCACGCGCCATTCGCGGATACATGTCCGTCCACTCGAAATTTTCTCCTTCAGCGGCATGCAAAAGATTTTCTGCCGTGTCTCCAAGTTCACCCAGTGCCTTGAACCAAAGTTTTGCGTGTTCCTTTTCGTTGTCCGCCGTCTTCAAGAAAAGTGCCGCAATTTGTTCGTAACCATTTTTCTTGGCGACTGACGCAAAGTAAGTGTACTTGTTGCGTGCTTGAGATTCTCCGGCGAAAGCTTCGCGCAGATTTTGTTCAGTCTTCGTGCCCTTCAAAGATTTTTTCTCTGTGGAAATTTCCACGACGGGAACAACTTTTTCAAAATCCGTTGAAGGATGTTTACAGATTGGGCAAACAAAATCTGCCGGAATTTCTTCGCCGACGTATTCATAGCCGCAAATTCTGCAACGCCAAATAGTTTTTCCTTCAGCAGTTTTGCCGACGGGCTGGGGTTTCGGCTTGATGTGCGATTGATAGAAATTGTACGTCGTCGAAGGCACGTCACTAAGCTGTTCCATGTCAACAACTTCCGCAACGAAAATTGAATGAGTGTCCAGTTCGACTTGCTGAATGACGTTTGCGCTGATGTAGGCGTTAGTGCCTTCGGTAATGGCAAGCGTACCGTTGGCGGTGCGTTTCACTTTGTCGAAGGTGGCGAACTTGTCAACGTCCTTTCCGGATTGAAAACCAAAGTGTTTGAAAAGTTCAAAAGTCGCCGCCTCGCTGATGATTGACACGGTAAATTTTTTTGATGCCGCAATCAAATCGTGCGTGAAATTGGATTTGTTGACGCAGATTGTGATTCTGTCCTTAGTGATTGGTGCCGCCGTGACTTGCGTGACGGTGTTGATTATGCAGGCGTTGTCCTTCGTGTCATTCTTCGAGCTCAACACGAACAGCCCGTACTGAATTTTAAACATAACTTTGCTATCCAAAAAAATCACTCCCAAAAAACAAATTTTCTGAACTGTGTGTAATTGTACCAGATTGAACGCGTCATGTAAATTGTCAACTTCATTCACAATGACAAGTTCATTACAAAATTGAATGGCGTAAATTAATTTCGGATGATTTAAAGTCGATTGAGGTAAATAACTATCCCTAAACGTGCGTATAAGTGTTGTTGAGGGGGAGTTATCGGTTTTGATTTAAGTTTCAGATTCTGGTAAAATTCTCCATGCGACAGAAAAATTTTTTACGAAGGGGGGGTGATTCTCTTGACGCTAAAAACTGTAACGAAACGGTCGGGCAACAGCGTTGTTTACGACCGCAGAAAAATTTTCAATGCCATTGCCGGCGCAAATCGCGACGCTACTACCGAAGATAAAAAATTGACTTTGGAAGATGTGGAACGCGTGACGAATTACGTTGAGCAAAAAATTTCAGACCGTGAAGGCATTGGCGTTGAAGAAATTCAAAATGTAGTTGAAGAAGCGTTGATGGCTCACGGTTTTTTTGACGTTGCGAAACAGTACATCTTGTATCGCTACAAACACGCGCAGAGACGTGACGCCAAACAAAATTTGATGGACATCTACAAAGATATTTTCTTTGCTGATTCGGAAGACGTCGACTTAAAGCGCGACAACGCGAACATCAACGCTGATGCGTCAATGGGAATTATGCTTAAGCTCGGCGCGGAAGGATCGAAATTCTTCGTCGACAATTACGTTTTGCCGGAGGAATTTGCAAAGGCAGACAAAGAAAACTGGATTCATATCCATGACAAAGATTTCAGTTTAATAACGTTGAATTGCTGTCAAATTGATCTGCTGAAACTTTTTCGCGGCGGATTTTCCACAGGTCATGGTTTTTTGCGCGAACCAAATTCAATTCGTGCTTATTCCGCGCTGGCGTGCATTGCCGTTCAGAGCAACCAAAATGATCAATTCGGCGGACAAAGCATAAACGCGTTTGATTACGCTATGGCTGAAGGCGTAAGAAAATCTTTCAAGAAGGCGATAAAGCTGGCGGTTAAACGCGCCGCAGAATTTTGTGACGTTCAACCTGCCGCAGAAATTGATCTTGAAGTTTGCACTTATTCTGAAGGCGTTAATCCTGCCGCCGTAGAAAATTTGACGAAAGTTGTCGGCACAAAGGAACTTGCCGAAAAAGTTTATAAATCTGCCTGCAGGGACGTTGAAGAGGAAACTCATCAGGCAATGGAGGCATTGATTTTCAATTTTAACACACTTCATTCACGGGCAGGAGCGCAAGTGCCCTTCAGCTCAATAAATTATGGAATGGATACAAGCCCCGAAGGCAGATTGGTAATCAGAGAAGTTTTAAACGCCACTGAAGCCGGCTTAGGCAACGGAGAAACGCCGATTTTTCCAATTTCCGTTTTCCAACTTAAAGCCGGCGTAAATTACAATATCGACGATCCAAATTACGATTTATTCCGCCAAGCTTGCAAAGTCAGCGCAAAACGTTTATTCCCAAATTTTTTGTCAATCGACGCGTCGTACAATTTGCCGTATTACAAAAAAGGCGATTACAATTCCGTCGTCGCAACAATGGGCTGCCGCACCCGCGTAATGTCAAACGTCAACGGTCCTGAACAATCCGGCTCGCGTGGAAATTTCGCCTTCGTGACAATTAACTTGCCGAAACTTGCGATTGAATCGAAAGGCAACCTTGAAAAATTTTTCCAACTTTATGACAAGTACATAACGGTTTGTCATGACTACTTGCTTTTCCGTCTCAAGACCATTGAAGAAAAACACGTCTACAATTTCCCGTTCCTCATGGGGCAAGGCGTTTGGCTTGATTCGGATAAACTCAAGCCGACCGATAAAATCAAGGACGTTTTAAAGCATGCGTCGTACTCAATCGGATTTTGCGGACTCGCTGAATGTCTCGTGGCACTCATCGGCAAACATCACGGGCAAAGTGAAGAGGCTCAACAACTCGGTTTGAAAATCGTCAGCCACCTTCGCCAACGTACCGACGAATACGCGAAACTTGAAACGCGAAACTGGACGACGTTCGGAACTCCCGCCGAATCCACCGCCGGACAATTTCAAAAAGCCAATCGAAAAGATTACGGCGTAATTAAAGGCGTGACGGACAGAGATTACATGACGAATTCAAGTCACGTTCCCGTTTATTTTCCGATTCGCGCCCATGACAAAATTCAAATCGAAGCACCTTACCATGCACTTTGCAACGCTGGGCACATCGCGTACATCGAAATGGACGGCGACCCTACGAAAAATCTTTCAGCATTTGAAGCCGTTGTTCGCGCAATGCATGATGCGGACATGGGTTATTTCTCAATCAACCACCCCGTCGATCGCGATCCCGTTTGCGGGTACACCGGAATAATCAAAAACGAGTGCCCGCATTGCCACAGAAAAGAAATTCAGCGCGGCACTTTCCACATCGACAGATTGAAATAATTTCGTCGTAAAAAAAATTTCCCGTAAGCAAAATTGCCTACGGGATTTTTTTATTAACTATCGATCCATCGATCCATCGATCTATCGATCTATCAATCTAACGTCGCGTCAAGATCAATTATTCCTGCCGCGTAAGGCGCAACGTCGTATTCCTGAAAAATAAAGTGCAGATGAAAATTTTCGTCGAAGTAAAAATTCTCCGGCAAACTTTCCAAGCCTTTGAACTCGGGGAAAAGATAAATTTCATTTTTCTTGGCATAAGCCAGCAATTTTTTTGTTATGCCCTTCGGTGAATACTCCGCCTTCGCATATTCGCTTGAAATTTTTTTCAAATCTCCAAGACCAAGCAATTTTCCCGTCCGCGTGTCAAAATTCAACGCGGCTTTGTAGTTCGACGGATGCGCCGCGCCTTCGTTGTAGTGACTGCAAAGCAGAGTTATGCTCAAAATATTTTTTTTGCTGCAAGTAATTCTGTAGTTAACTATCGACGTAATCGAATTTGGCGGTTGGCTCGACGCGCTGAAAAAATCTTTCACACGCTCAAGAATTTTTTCGTTAATCATCGAATCAACATGCGCATTTCCGGTTTTCACGACGGGATAATTGTAATCAAAAGTGCCGTTGTAATTCGCGGGCTCAATTTCCATTGCGCCGCAAATATTTTGAAACGCCAACATCGTCAGCAAAATCATCGTACAAAAAATTTTTTTCATGCCCGTTTACTTTTACCTCCCAACATTTTTAAAATTTCCCGTTCCACTTCATCAATCGTCAGGCTCAACGGGAAATTTTCAAAACCTGCGCGGGAAATTTTTTTCGCAAGAGCGGCTGTCGAAGGCGTCAAAAGTCCCGCACGTTTCAAAATTTCTTCCTGCGCAAAAAGTTTTCGCGGCGCACCGTCGAACAAAATTTCCCCGTCCGCCAAAACAATCACACGCCCCGCCAAAGCCGCAATGTCTTCCATTGAGTGCGTCACTAAAATTATCGTCACGCCCAATTTGTGAAGATTTTTTATTTCGGACAAAATTTTTTTTCGTGCGCGCGGATCTAACCCCGCAGTCGGCTCGTCCAAAATCAAATACTTCGGCTTGAGTGCCAAAATTCCCGCAATGGCAACACGTCGACGTTGACCGCCTGAAAGTTCAAACGGCGAAGAATTTTTCAGCTCGACACCAAGTCCCACCAACTTCAACGCCTCATCGACACGCGCCGCAACTTCGCTTTCACTCAACCCAAAATTGATTGGACCGAAGGCAATATCTTTTTCGACAGTCTCTTCAAAAAGTTGGTGTTCGGGATACTGAAAGACAATTCCGATGTTGCGCCGCGCAGATTTTTCTTTGACGGGCTCGCCGTCCACTTCAACGCTACCAAATTTAATTTCAATCAGCCCTGCAATAATTTGAATCAGTGTCGATTTGCCGCTTCCCGTGTGTCCCGCTATGGCAAGAAAATTTCCTTCGTCCACGCTCAAAGAAATATTTTTCAGCGCGGTTTTCTCAAAAGGCGTTTTCTCCATGTAAGTGTACGTCAAATTTTTTACGTCAATCAATTTTTTAATTCCTTCAGCGCGGTTATAAATTCTTCGTCCGTCAAAATATTTTTGGGAAGTTTAAAGCCGCGTCGTCTCAATCTTTCGGCAAGCTCAACGGCAACGGGAACGTCAAGACCGAGCCGTTTAATTTCGGCGGCGTCAGAAAAAATTTCTCGCGGCGTACCGATTTTTAAAATTTTTCCGTTCTCCATGAGAAAAATTCTGTCCGCGACTGCCGCTTCCTCCATGAAATGAGTGATGTAAATTATCGTCAAGCCCTGCGCGTTGAGTTTTTGCGCGGTGTCCAAAATTTCGCGCCGTCCGACGGGGTCTAACATTGCCGTCGGTTCATCGAAGACGATTATTTTTGTGCGCATTGCCAAGACGCCGGCGATAGCAATTCGCTGTTTTTGTCCTCCGCTCAATTTGCTTGGAGAAAATTTTCTGTAAGCAGTCATATTCACGGCGGCAAGTGCCGAGTCGACGCGACGCGCAATTTCCTCCGGCTCAATCCCCAAATTTTCACAGCCAAACGCCACGTCGTCTTCAACTACGGCGGCGACAATTTCGTTGTCCGGATTTTGAAAAACCATGCCGACGTTTTCGCGAACGTGCCACAAATTATTTTCGTCCGAAGTGTCGAAACCCGTCACGAAAATTTTTCCATTCGTCGGCAAAAGCAACGCGTTAAAATGTTTCGCCAGCGTCGACTTGCCGGAACCGTTTGTGCCAATGACGGAAATAAATTCGCCTTCGTCAATGGAAAAATTCAGCCCGTCCAACGCGATTTTGCCGCCGTCGACGAGATTGTAAACATGCGTTAAATTTTCTGCGCGGATAATTTCCAAAATCAAAACTCCAAGTTTCAAACTCCAAATTGATGATGATAAAAAATCTCCGAAGAAAATTTTCGTCGGAGATAATTTTTTTTATCGATCGTCTATTTTTCGTTGGCTTTACTTTCTTCAGCCTTTGCATTTTCGTCAACTGGGGGCTTTTCTTCCTTAGCTGACTCCTCCGCTTTTCTGCCGCTAATTTTGCTGAAAAGAGCTTGAGCCTTCAAAGTTTTTTCGTCGAGCGGCTTCGTATATTTTTCAGTTTTTGACAACTCCTCAAGCGCACTCTCCAAAACGTAGCCGCTGTTAATCAAGTAGTCAATATCGTTTTGCTCGTAAAAAGCTCCGTTGGGTGCTTTGAAATTTGAAAGTTTCTTCTGCTTTACTGCCATAATAATTTCCCCCCACGCCAAATTAATTGAATAGCATGATACAACAAAATTTTTCACTTTGCAACAATTTCTGCGAACAAAAAATCTCCGCCAAACTTTTAACTGCTCTTTTTGTCGCTGATAAACTCTTTTACTGCTTGATAAATTTTTCCGCCCCTATCCTTAAATTTTTTCCCCAGATTACTGTTGACATCAGTTTTTGTCTTTGAACTCTGTATAATTTTTACAGCCTCGTCAATTTCAGCATCTGTTTTCAAAATTTTTCTCAATGCCATTTTCAATTCGGTCAAATTATTTTTCGTAGCAGTGGGAGTACTTTCGGCGTCAGATTTTTTGGGAATAAATTGAACTTCATTTTTTGTCAAATCGCTAACAAGTTTTAAATCAATTCCAAATTTTTTGCAGTAATTAGGCAAAACTGCGTATCCGCCATCGTTTGACACAATGTAATAAAAATTCTCTTCGCTCATTTTTTCATGAATCAAAAATCCAAGATAGGTGCAAAGTTGAAAGTCCAGCGCATTTTTTTCCTTTACATCGACTCTTTGAAATTGAATGTCGGCTTTTGATTCATTAATTCGCCTGTGCATTCCGAAAGTCAAGGTATCTGCGTTTTCACTGTAAAAAATAATTACAACGTCATTTTCTGTGAGCTTTGAAATTCCGTTTAATCCGTTGACGTGCACATTTTCATAATCGATTAAAAAGTAGTTCATAATGTGTCCTTCGCTGTTAAAAAATTTTTCTGTATTGTAACACAAAAAATCTCCGCCAACATTCGACGGAGAAAATTTTTTCTGCAAAATTTTTTCAAGGCTGAAATGAAATCGTATAAATTTTTGGTTGGTTTTCTTCTTCAGAAGTTTCTATACTCACTTTTATTTCCTTGCCTGTGGAAGTTTTCATCGCCACGTTTTCAAGTCCTTCTTTGAATGGCGCGTTGGGAAGGTCCAGCGTGACGAGCATGGCTTTGAAAATTTTTATGGCAAAATCTTTGTCGTCAGTCACGGCGGACATTCTCAAAATTCCTTGAGTTTTGCTCTTGAGTAACAGCACTCCGTTGAAGTCGCCGCGCCCTTCAAAATCCGCCGCGTAAAGTTCGCCGGAATCCAAGTTGTCGATAAATTCAAAGTCCGTAAGTTTCACGTTTTTAAAATCTTTTGCCGCGTCGTTGAAATCTTCGGCGAATTTTTTTTCGTCCCCGCTGAAAATTTCCTCTTCGTCATTCGCCGCCGCTTGATTGAAAGTCAACATCAGCAACGCCACTACCAACACTGAAATTTTTTTTAACACGCTAAAAACCTCCAAAAATTTTTCTACTCAATCCCGCGCAAATATTTGTTTTCAAGTTTCTCAAGCGTCCCGTCCATGCGAATTTCTGCCAAAACAAAATTTATGTAGTTCAAAAATTCTTGATCGCCCTTCTGCATCAAAATCCCGCAAGAATGTTTTGTGAACGGCTTGCTGATTAACGGCGCGGCTAAATTTTTGTCCGCCTTTATGTAATTCAACGCCTCAACCGTCTCCGTAATCATAATGTCAGCTTTGCCGATAGAAATTTGATGAGGAATTTCCGCATTCTCGTTGTGAACAATCAAGGTTGCATTTTTCAAATTCGCCAGCGCAAATTTTTCATTCGTGCCGCCGGGATTTATCATAACTTTCACATTCGGCTTGTTAATATCGTCAAGGGTTTTAAATTTTTTCGCGTCAGCTTTTCTGCACAAAATAGTTTTGCCGAAAATTCCAACGCCGTAGCCGTCCGACATTTCCAAAACTTTTTCGCGCGCGTAATTTCTGGAAATTCCGCAAAGAGCAATGTCAAATTTCCCGTCCAAAGTGTCTTGCGTCAACGTCGGCCACGTCGTAGGAACGTATTCAATTTTCACGCCTAAAGACTCGGCGATAATTTTTGAAAGTTCCGCGTCAATGCCTTCGTATTCGCCGGTTTTTTTGTTCAAGTACGACATCGGCTTGTAATCGCCCGTCGTACCGATTCTTATCGTTCCTCGCGCCAGAATTTCTTCAAGATGACCCGCCTCAACATTTCCGACAGGCGACAAAAAAATTATCGCGACAAATATCGCCAAAAAAATTTTTCTCAACATGAAAGTGTTCTCCTTCAAAAATATTTTCAGTAGCCGGAAGTTAAAAGTTTCCATTCGCCGTCAACTTCGTAAAATCCGAAATACCAGCCGTAATTTTTATATTCGCTGTCGTAATTCCAAGCGGTAATTTTTCCGTCGTGAGGATCGGGCGGCGAAATGAAATCCGTTTCAAACAGCAGGCACTTGGAAAATTTCTTTTGAAAATTTCTAGACTCCGCCAGTTCGTTGAGGTATTTAATATTTTCTTTGGTGTTGGAAATTTCGTCGCCGACGTAGCGAACACTTTTCAGCGTGCAACCCCATTCATTCAAATTTTTTTCGATAATCTCCATGCACGTGGCAATTTCGCACCGCGTAAAAATTTTTGAATCACCGTAATCAACTTGAATGTATTTAGCTTGAGCCGACGCAGAAAAAATTAAAATCGAAAACGCCAACACCGCAACAAAAAATTTTTTCATGAAAAATCCCCCCACAAATAATTTTCTCTCAAAACTTTTTCTCAAAAATTTTTCAATCTCGCTCAATGCCTTCTTCAAATTTCGTGAGGGCGGCGGGACTTCCCAACAAAAAAATTTTGTCGCCTTCCGCGAAAACGTACGTGGGCGGCGGCGTGACAATCGTCGTTCCCTTGCGAATTATGGCAATGACATTTACGTTGTAAGTTGCGCGCAGGTTTGATTCTATCAAATTTTTTCCGACAATACTTTTCGGCGTCTTCAAACTCAAAACTTTTATGTTGGCGGCAATGTCAATGTAATCAACGGCGTTGTCCGAAACTAAATGCATGGCAAGTCGACGCGCGGTGTCACGTTCGGAAAAAATTACTTGAGTTGCGCCGAGCCGACGCGCCATTCCCGCGTGACGTTCGTCCACTGCCTTGACGACAATTTCAGAAATATCCATTTCCTTGCAGAGCATCGTAGCCATTAAACTTGCCTCAAGGTTGGCGGACGCGATAACTACGGTGTCGCAATTTGCAATTCCCGCCTGCATTAACGCGCGTTCGTCTCTTATGTCGAAACTCACGACGTGCGTCAAATCTTCCGCCAAATCTTCGACGATACTTTCATCTTTATCAACTGCCAAAACGTCATAGCCCATTGTTTCCAAAGTCAAGGCGACGTTCCTGCCGAATCGTCCCAGTCCAAGTACTGCAAATTGTTTTCCCTTCGCCATCTTTCAACCTCGTTTTAGCTTGTAGCTTGTAGCTTGTAGCTTGTAGAAAATTTTTTCATCACGCATTAAACTCAACCAATCATGATATTTTCTGCCGGATATTTTATCAGCGTGGCATTTTGTTTAATCAATGCCAACATGAAAGTCATTATTCCAACCCTGCCGACCAACATCGTCAACGACAAAACTAATTTCCCAACAATATCCCATTCGCCGGTAATTCCAATTCCCATGCCAACCGTGCCGAATCCCGACACAGTTTCAAAAATTATTTCCGTCAGAACATGTGCGCCGTTGTCAATCGCCGACAAAATTATTCCCGCCGTCGCCACCCAAATTGTTCCCATAGTGAATATGGCGAAGGCTTGATCTCGTAATTGTTGAGTGATTCTCCTGTTGAAAACTATTATTTCATTTCTGCCGCGAAAGACCGCCCACATCGACATTAAGATTATGAAAAAAGTCGTGCTCTTTATGCCGCCGCCCGTCGATAACGGTGACGCACCGATAAACATTAAAATTATCATTATCAGCTGGGAATTTTGATGCGCCGACGCCAAATCGAAAGTATTCATTCCCGCCGTCCTGCACGACACCGAAGTAAATATAGTGTTGGCTAATTTATCTTCCAAACGCATGTTGCCAATCGTCGCGGGATTGTCGCACTCCGTCGCGAACAAAAGCAACGCCCCTGCAAAAATCATGACGACGTTGATTATCAAAACAATTTTTGTGTGCAAGGAAAATTTTTTCCAACTGCGCTTGTGTGTGAAATCGTAAATCACGGTAAAACCAATGCCGCCCAAAAATATCAGCAGACCAAAGCACGTCATCAAAAAATAATCGTCGTTGCGCTTGCAGAGGCTGTCGTAGTTTCCGAATAAATCAAATCCGGCATTACAAAATGCTGACACTGAATGAAAAATTCCATAACCCACTGCGCTGAATCCAAATTCGGAATAAAAATGTATTGCCAACAGCAACGCGAAAAATCCTTCAATCGCGAACGTGTAAATTATGATTCGTTTCAGCAAATCAAAAATTCCAGCTTGCCCGCCTTGATTCAGCGACTCCTGCAGGACTAAACTTTCTTTCATCTGAAATTTGTAGCCCATTGTGTGAAAGACGAGCGTTGCCAACGTCATTATTCCCAGCCCGCCGATTTGGATTAGGAAAAGCATGACAATCGTTCCGAAAATTGTTAAATCGTTGTGTAAGTCGACGACCGTCAAGCCGCACACGCAAGACGCTGAAGTTGAAGTGAAAAGCGCGTCGATTGGGTGGAGTCCTTGCCCGTCCGTCGTGCTAATCGGCAACATCAAAAGCACCGTCCCGATTAAAATCATCGCAACGAAACTTAAAATAATTATTTGCGTGCTTCGGAATTTAAAAATTTCCTGAAGGATAACGTTGTTTAAAGTTAAGCGTTTCAAAAATTTGTTCCTCTTGTGAGCTTGTAGCTGGTAGCTGGTAGCTTGTAGCTTGTAGAAAATTTCCAGACTGAAATAAACTATCGATCCATCGATCCATCGATCTAAATTGTAGCTTGTAGCTGGTAGAAAATTTCCAAGCTGAAATAAACTATCGATCCATCGATCCATCGATCTAAATTGTAGCTGGTAGCTGGTAGAAAATTTCCAAGCTGAAATAAACTA
>JAFSXD010000009.1 GCA_017444245.1 Selenomonadaceae bacterium
CAAAATCTCCGCAAACAAATTCGCGATGACATAACCCTTTCAAAAAATCCTTACGAAATTTTGTTGGACGTTGCAAAGACAGTTGGAGAAATTTCAGGCGAAGAAAATTTTTACACGGAAATTCGTGAATCAGTCATAGATATTTACGGAGAAGTTTTTCAAGAAAAGCCCGTGCTTGAAATTGAACTTGCTGAAGTTTCTGCGCGAAGGGAGAAAAGTCAAGCCGCGCTTTCAAAAGAAGAGTTCAGCGACGATGACAAACGGCGTATCAAGTCCGCGCTGATTCGTCACGACAAAGAAATTGAACGGCTCAAGAAAATTTTAGGAAGTACGGATTAAGAAAAAATTTCTTCCCTAATTCCTCTAAAAATGTTATACTGCGCCGGAGTTCGACAAAAATTTTTTGGAGTGTGATGACATTGGCAAAATCAAGTAGGGTTTTTGTCTTCTTCAACTGCGATGAAAATAAAAGTGTTTCGTCAATGAACATTTTTTATAATCACGTGGTTTACAAAGATACAAAGACCTCTCGAAAAGCCCTTTGGAAAAAAATTAAAGAAGAAAGCATGGCTGAACGTGTTGAAATCAGCACGGAAGACATCAAAGAAGTTGAATTTCTCATAACTGAAGGCGATCCGGTTGAAGCTAGCCGATTCATAAAATTTGGCGCAGTGAAAACTCTGGACTGCTTCTAAGGCGGCTGTCATGGAAGAAGTACAAAAAATTGCGCTGTTCATTGACGCAGACAACATTTCCGCAAAGTACGGCAAACTTATCATGAGCAACTTGGAAAAACGCGGAGAAATTTTTATTCGGCGCATTTACGGCAACTGGGAAAAATTTTACTTGCACAAGTGGAACGATTGTATTTTGACTTACGGATTGAATACCGTCCACCAAATTGATTTTTCCACCGGAAAAAATGCTACCGACATGACGTTGGCAATCGACGCAATGGATGTTCTTTACAAGCATCAGGCGACGATATTTGCGATAGTTTCCAACGACAGCGACTTCACCCCGCTTGCCGTGCGTCTTCGTGAGCATGGCGTTTCGGTAATCGGAATCGGCTCGAAAGTTTCTTCGGTGTCCTTCAGAAATGCTTGCAACGAATTTATGTTGCTCGACTCGGCGACCGAAGAGGAAAAAACTGACGCGACGACTGACACGGTTTTAGTGGAGACGACGGCAATTTCTTCCGATGCGTCGATAAAACCTGTGGACGCCAACGCGAAAATTGCTGAACTTGAAAGAAAAATTTCATTGTTGGAACGGCAAATCAGCGAACCGAAAGTTTCAGCTTACGTGCGAATGACGGCGGAGGAAAATAAAAATTCCGCGTTGCAAACTTCCACAAACAGAATTTCTCAACGAATCATAATCAAAACCCGCGCAACCGATTCAAAAGTTGTTGACGCTGAAAAACCTGCGGAAGTTGAGAAAAAATCTGCTGACGTTGAGAAAAAATCTGTGGAAGATAAAAAACCCGTAGAGGTTGCGAAAAATTCTGCGGACGTTTCAAAAAAAGTTCAGGACGTTTCAAAAAAATCTGCAGACGCTGAAAAAGTTTTGCCCGCAAAAAAAGTTGAGCCCGTTCCCAATCCGAAAGTTGCCGCGCCAAAAATTGTGACGACGACGCAAAAGAAAAAATCTGTCGTTACAAAAAACGCCGCAAGTTCCGAGCCGTCAACTGAAAAAATTTCTGTCGCGGAAGACAAAGTTACCGCTGTCGAACTCAAGCCCGCAGTCCCCGCGCAGATTGAAAAATCTGTTGATGAAAAAACTCAATCGCCCGAAGATTTAAAGAAAGCCGAACATGAACGCACCCTCAATGAACGTTTCATTCAGTGCGGACAAAACGGCATGCGCAATCCGAAAAAGAAAATGCAACAAATTCATGACGTTCTCCGCGAATCGGCAAGACTTCACGGCGACAAAGACGGATTTGTTCCGCTGACTTTCGTCGGACAAGACCTCAACAAAAAAAAGTTGGGATTTACCGTAAAAGATTTTGGCTACACTTCGCTGAATGAATTTATTGGCGACTTCCCAGATTTGTATGAGTTGACGCATACCAAGCCGAGAAGTTTTCGCTACCGTTGCATTTAGGGAATTTGAAATAGGAGTAGGGAATTATGGTTAAGATAATTTTTTGCGCGACTTTTATTTTTGCCATGATGATTGGCGTAAATACAACTTCAGCGGCGGAATATATGTACACGCCGACAATTTCCGTGAGCGGTGAAGGCGTCGTCGAAGCCCCGCCCGACGTTGCGACAATTTCCGTTGGCGTCGTCAGCCGTGACAGAGACGCCGCAAAAGTTCAAAATGAAAATTCCCGCGCCGCCAATAACGTGATAAATGCGATCGCGTCGCTTGGCATTGACAGAAAAAATATTCGTACGGGAAATTACAACTTCCGTGAAATTTTTCATTCGGACACAAACCATAAACAAATTTTTGACGGCTACGAAGTTACCAACACCGTCACGATAACTGTCACTGATTTAAACAAAGTCGGCAGGGTAATTGATGCGGCTCTGTCCAACGGCGCAAACGCGGTTAACTCGTTGCATTTTGGAATACGCGACAGAGAAAAATTTCAAAGTGAAGCATTGCGGTTGGCAGTTCGTGACGCGCGAAAAAAAGCTGAAATTGCCGCCGCCGAACTTGGCAAAATAATTGTCAGCGTGAAAAATGTTTCGATTAATTCTGCGTCCGTGACAATGCCGCGCATGGAAAAAATGGCGATGATGTCTGCCAATGACGCAACTTTTGAAACGCCGATTGAATCCGGTACGCTGAATTGTTCGGCAAGCGTTCACGTCGAATTTGAAATCAGCAGATGAGAGTTAGCTTGTAGCTGGTAGCTTGTAGCTGGTAGTTTGTAGGAAATTGTTAGTCACGTGCAAAAAATTCAAAAGCCTTACTTACCTTCGATAAAATATATTCGTGGCGTCTCTATGCTCGGCGTCGTTGCCATTCACGTAGGCGCGCAATATTTGACAAACCCGACGCCAAATTTTCATTTGGTAGCAATTTTGGAAATCGCCTCGCGTTTCAGCGTGCCGATTTTCTTTTTTATTTCCGCCTTCGGACTTTTCTACAAAATTGATTTAAATGCGCCGTTTGACTACAAAAAATTTTTGCGTCGACGATTCAACGCCGTGCTTATTCCGTATCTTTTTTGGTCCGTGCTGTACATCGTCCACGACAATTATTTTTACGGGACAGGCATTCCCGCGCCCGCCTACGCCGTGCAGATTTTATTTTTCGGTCTGGCAAAGTATCAACTTTATTTTCTCGTGTTGCTCGTTTGGTTTTACTTGCTGATGCCGATTTGGATAAAATTGATGCGACAAATGACGCGGGGAAAATTTTTCGCGCTCTTCGTTGCGCAGATCGCCTTCAATTATTTTTCAAGTTACAATCTTGAACTGGTAAATTTAATCGCGTCATTGCCGCAGGATTCATTGCTGAAATTATTTTTGCAGTGGCGATTGAATTACATCGTCCTGCATTACGTTTTCATATTTTTGCTGGGCGGATTTTTCGGCGTGCATTCGCAAAAATTTTTTCAATGGCTGAACGCGCGAAAAAAAATTATCGCCACTTCGTTTGTGACGACGCTAATTTTTTTCTTGGGATATTTTTATTGGCTGATTTACGCGAAAAATTATGATATACTTTCGGCGGTAAACACGGCGCACCAACTTTCGCCGCTCGGATTTTTGTACACGATAGCAACATCAATTTTTTTATTCATGCTGTTTCAGTGTTTGGAAATTCCTTCAACGATTCAATCTCTGCTGAATTACTTGGGGACGCATTCGTACTTTGTGTACTTGTTCCACCCGCTGGCGATAACGTACCTTAGCAAGTGGCTGGCAGAATCCGGACGATTGATGACCGCGCCGAATACGATAATTTTTTTCGTGGCGACGGCGTTAATGTCACTGGCGGCAAGTTCGATATTAAGATTTGTAATGAAAAAAATTTCAGGCAGATAAATTTGCAGTAGGGAGGCGTTGAATTGATTTACATAAAAAATTTAAGCTTGCAACTTGGGCAGAAAGAAATTTTTTCCGATTTGAATTTGGAAGTAAAGCACGGCGAAAAAGTTGGTATCATCGGCAGCGAAGGCGCGGGCAAATCGTCACTGCTGGATATAATCGCGGGCAGGTTATTGCCGACTTCGGGAGAATTAAAAGTCACGGGCGAAACGTTGACAGTCACGGGGAGTGTCTACTCCGATTTTTCCGAATTGCACATGGCGGAGATGTCGACGATTGACAAATTAAAGCGGGCGTTGCGCGGGCTCAATGAGACGGAAATAATTTTGCAACTTGATGAGCCGACGAAAAATCTTGACTTCAACGGCGTGGAGTGGCTGATAAATTTTTTGAACGCTCACGAAGAATTAACTACGGTGATTGTCAGCAACGACAGATATTTTTTGAAGTCGACGTGCAAAAAAATTATTCCGCTCGGCGAAAAAAAATTCGCGCCAATAAATTTTGAAGTCGAAGAAAATTTTCCCGCAACTTCGCCCGAAGATTTAACTGCGCCAATGGTTTTGCAAGTGAAGGATTTATTAAAAATTCGTGACGGCGAAACGATTTTTCAAAACTTAAACTTTACGATTCGTCGCGGACAAAAAATCGCGCTCGTCGGACGAAATAAATTTGGGCAGACGCGGCTGTTGAAAAATTTTAATTCGGCGTGGCGAAAAGAAAATACGGAGCAATCTTTCAAGGGCACAATAACCTTTGGCGAAGGCGTGAAAATTGCGTACATGCCGAAAGTTTATTCGAGTGCAACTGCGCGGGCGGCTCTGGAAAATCTTCAAGGCAACGGCGCAAATTTATTGCTCTTGGACGACGCCACAACTTGCCTTGACTTGCCGCAAATTGAGGAGCTTGAACGGGCATTGAAAAATTTTCGCGGGACGGTAATTTTTTCTGACAAAGATCGCGCGTTGATTGAAGCGGTTGCCAATCGGATTATCGACGTGACACCAAACGGCACGGTCGATAGAATTTCGACTTACGCAGATTTTTTGAGCAACGAAACCGTCCAGCAGCAGATTAGGGAAAAATATTTGGACAATTAAGATCGATGGATCAATGGATCGATGGATCGATGGAATGTCAGCTACCGATCTAAAAACTATCGATCTATCGATCTATCGATCTAAAACGGAGGCGGATTTTATGGCACTTCGAGGAATACGCGGCGCAATTACCGTTGAGGAAAATTCCGCGCAGGCAATTTCGCAGGCGTCGCAACTTTTGATTACAAAAATTTTTTCAGCCAACCAAATAAAATGGGATTCGGTAGCCGCAATAATTTTTTCTTCAACAAAAGATTTAACCGCTGCTTTTCCAACGACGGCAGTACGAAAATTGCCTGCCTCTCAAAACGTCCCGCTTTTCGACACGCTTGAAGTCGACGTGGAAGGCAGCCTGCCAATGTGCATACGCGTTTTAGTTTTGGCGGACGTGGATAAATCTTTGAATGAACTTTGTCATGTTTATCTTGGCAAGGCAAAAAATCTTCGCCCGGATTTGTCATTGAACGGGGAATAAAAAAATTTCCTACCATCTACAAGCTACAAGCTACCATCTACAAGCTAAAAAGAAAACCGCCGACAAACTTTTCAGTCTGCCGACGGCTTTTTATTTTGCTCAAATTTTTTTGGGAGGGTAAGTCTGCTTATCGGAAATCGGACGCGTTCCCGCCGCCGCCACAAGGTCAAGTTCTTCCTCGTTCATCAATTCTTCTTCAATCTCAATTTGACGGCGCATATTTATTTTATCCAACAAGCTCGCTTGAACTTTGCTAAATCGCGAAAAATCCATTCCCATAAGTTTTTCTTCCAAAGTCATCTCAATCACTCCTGCGTATTTTTTTTCAAAATCGTTTTCGTTGCACATTATACGTCAGAAGTTGAAAAAATGTTAAGAGATTTTTTTTTGGAAGAAAAAATTTTTTGAGCAATCACGATTGTTTTTGTTTCAAATACTCCGCCGCCGTGACAAGAGTTTCATTAGTCGTGAGCGCAGAATAATTTTGAGTTGCGAAGATATTTTCGATTGAATAATTTGTTTCGGAAAGTTCGGTTACGGAATCAATCTGCGCGTCGTTCGTAATGAAATTATTGCCGCCGTCAAACCACAGAGTGTCGGTCGTTGAGTCGAAATATTTTTGCGTGGTTTCGACGCCGTCAGAATCGATAACGGTAATATCTTTGTCCTTGCCGCCTTTAACAGTGACGGAACTCGTCATGAACTTCAGCACAACATCCGCGCCGCTGATTGATGAGCCGATAATTTCGCCGTCGACGAGTTGAATTTTATCTTGTCGCTCTGTGTAATCCGTGATGAAATCATTTCCCGTCGTGTGAACGAAAGTATCTGCGCCGTCGCCGCCAGTCAACGTGTTATTGCCGGAGCCACCGGAGAGTGTATCAATGCCCGCGTCACCGAAGATGTTATCATCGCCCGCGTCGCCGAAAATAATATCGTTGCCTGCGCCGCCGTGTATCGTATCGCCGCCGGTGTTGCCGGAAATTGTGTCAGCCGCCGTGCCGCCGAGAATTTCATTTGCGTACGTGTTGCCGGTAATGTTCACGCCTTTGTTGAGTGCCGACGCGTCAACCGTCCTGATGTTCGGCGAATATTGAGCAAGGTCAATCGTCTTGCCGCTGAAGTTGGGATTTGCCGTCAACGTGTCGCCGTTAATTTCAATTTCCGAAGTGATGACACTGAAAAGATTTTGACTGCCGCTCGGCTTGGACAAATTATTATTTGCGGAGTAATTTTCGGCAACTTGCTTGGCAATGTAGCGAAGGAACATGAAACCGCCCGCGTAAGCTTCAACCGTGCCCGTTTGGACGTTTGTCACGTCAAGTGCGTTATACAAACTGCTTGAATTGCCCGCCAAATTTAAAATGTTGTAGCCGCGTGCGTCGTCAATGCCGTGCGTAAGTTCCGCCATGCCTTCCTTGATGAACTGCGGCAAATCGTTGAAGTAATTTATATTCGCCGCCATTACTGCGTGGGTAAACTCGTGAGCAAGTACGCGGTCAAGAGAAATCGAACCCGCCGTAGACGATGAGCCGTTTGGATCTGCGGTGTCAATGCCGCTGTAATAATTCATGTTGACGGTCATTGCCAACTGTGTAACTTGTCCGCCTGAAGACCAATTCCACGTGGTAGCCAACGCGCCGCTTGACGGTTCGTTCACGAAGGCGAAGTACATGTTTTTCGTCGTCGCTGAAGATGTTGTGTCGAATCCGAAATTGTTGCCGTACGATTCGGCGTTGATGTCCAACGCGCCCTTGCCCCACCATGTTTTCAATGCGCGCCAGACAAATCTTTCGGCGTCCGTCGTCAAGTCGCTGTAATTTTTCCATGTAAGTGTGTAATTGGAATTCATGTCTGTAAGGTAGAAGTTCAAGCCGTTTGCCGCAAAGTAATTGCCCGTGAATGATGTATCGAGACTGCCGCTTTCCGGAATGACTGAAGACGCCGTCTTGGGACTTGTCGAACCGCCCGCGTCGTAGCCGGTAATCGCGCCCGTGTCCGTGTTGTACAAATCGATACCGCACTTGTCGACGAGGAAAGTAGTTGCATTGCCGACGCTTTGGCAATCCGCAACCATTTTATTTCTGGCAGTTTGCATGTCAGAATAGTAGCCGCCGGACGCAACGCTAATTGCTTCATTGAGCGCGGCAACACCCGATTTATCCGTTGTGTCGAGTGACTTCATGAAATCCTTGATGAACTGTTGCGCGGTAATCGTCGGGGTGGAAACTTTTTCCGGGAAAATATTAATCGTCTTGCCGGACGCGCCCGCCAAAGTGACAAGGTCGCCGCTTGAAAGGCTAATTTGTACGTCACTGCCAACGGTTGATTGTGCGTAGGTAACACTGCTCGGCAAGCTGATTGAATCGTTTGAACTCCAGCCGGAAACGTAATCGTCGCCGCCTTCGTATTGGAAGAGGAAACCTTTCTTTATCGAACTAATTATCGTGTCGTTGCCTGCGCCCGTGTTGATTGTATTCTTTGAGCCGCCGCCAATGCTGATTAAATCGTTGTCCGCGCCGCCGCTGATTGATGCAGTCCAGAATTTTCCTGTAATAGTGTCGTTGCCGTCGCCACCGCTGATTGTCACGTTGTCGCCGTCGGGGCTGAAGATTGTATCATTACCTGCGCCGCCGTCAACGAAAGAATTGTCGCCGGAATTGTAATTGTAAATTGTGTCGTTGCCGTCGCCCGCCATAATCGACGCTTGAGCTCCGTTGTTGTAAATCGAATCCGCGCCCGCGCCGACTGAAACTGTAACTCGTGCGCCGGTGTTTCTTATCGTGTCGTCGTACGGTTTGCCGACAATCAATGTGTCCGCCGCCGAATTATTCACGTAAGCACCTGACGTGTCAATTTCTACGCACAAATCTTTGGGATAAACATTGACGGTCTTTCCTTTCGCGCCTTCAAGCGTCGTAACTCCCACGCCTTCAACGCTAACCAAAACGTCATTGCCTACCGTCACGCGCTCCCATGCACCGGCTACGCTCATTGAATCGCGATTTGTCCAACCTTGAATTAAATCGTTGCCACCCGTGAAATTGTAAAGTACGCCGCCGGTTATCGCGCTGATAATTGTATCGTTACCTGCGCCCGCGTCAACGGTATTTCTTGAGCCGCCGCCTATACTAATGTAATCATCATCTGCGCCGCCGTAAATCGAAGAGTAATAAAACCTTCCCGTGATGTTGTCTTGCCCGTCGCCCGCGTCGATCGTCGCGTAAGTAAGATTATTTCTGCCGAAAAATTCGTCGTTGCCCGTTCCCAAATCGATTTGCAAACGACTGCCGCTGATAGTTACTTTGTCGTCGCCTTCGCCCGCGTCAATCGTTGAGTAACTGCCAATGTTGATGATTGAATCGCCGTCCGCACCCGCCAAAATGGAAGCGTACGAACCGGTATTGTAAATCGAATCGACGCCCGCGCCGACTGAAACCGTAACTCGTGAGCCTCTGTTATTTATCGTGTCGCCGTACGCATTGCCCGTTATCAACGTCGCCGATTTCGTATTGTAAATATCGAAACCAACTTTTTCTGCGGACAATTCTCTTGGGTAAACGCTGATAGTTTTTCCTCTTGCGCCGTAGAGAGTCGCCACTCCCACGCCTTCGACGCTAACCAAAACGTCATTGCCGATTGTCACGCGTTCCCACGCACCGGTTACGCTCATTGAATCGCGATTTGTCCAACCTTGAATTATATCGTTGCCGCCCGTGAAGTTGTAGAAGACGCCGCTCGTTATCGCGCTGATAATTGTATCGTCGCCTTCGCCTGCGTCAACAGTATTTCTTGATCCGCCAATGATGCTGATGAAGTCGTTATCCGCGCCGCCATCGATTGACGAATAGGAAAATCTTCCAATGATTCTGTCGTTGCCAACGTCGCCGCTGATTGTCATGTAATTTCCGCTTGAAGTGAAAACGGTGTCGTCGCCATTGCCCAACACGCCCAGCGAACGATAGCCGTTAACCGTCGCTATATCGTTGCCTTCGCCCGCGTAAATCGTCGCGTAACTGCCGGTATTAATTATCGTGTCATTGTCCGCGCCCGCAATAATTGAAGTGTACGTGCCGGTGTTGTAAATCGAATCCACGCCGGAGCCGACTGAAATTGTAACGTTCGTAGCCAAATTTCTTATCGTGTCGTCGTAGTCTTTGCCGACAACAAGCGTGCTTGAAGTCCGATTGACTATGTTGACGCCTGACGTGTCAATTTCTACGCACAAATCTTGTGGGTAGACGTTGATAGTTTTTCCACTTGCGCCAACGAGAGTTGCAACGCCCACGCCTTCGACGCTAACCAAAACATCCTTACCGATTGTCACGCGTTCCCAAGAACTTGAAACGCTCATTGAATCGCGGTTTGTCCAACCTTGAATCAAATCGTTGCCGCCCGTGAAGTTGTAGAAAATTCCGCTGGCGAGTGCGCTAATTATGGTGTCGTTGCCTGTGCCCGCGTCGACGGTATTTTTTGCGCCGCCGCCAAAAATGCTTATTAAATCATTATCCGCGCCGCCATTGATTGACGAACTCCAGAATTTCCCTGTGATAGTGTCGTTGCCATCACTGCCGATGACTGAAACATAGTCGCCGTCGGGAACGAAAATTGAATCGTTGCCCGCGCCCAAGTCGACGAATGAATAATCTCCCGCGTTGCCCAATGACGCAATATCATTTCCTGCGTTCGCGAAGATTGTACTGTACCTGCCGCTACTCATGACGGTATCGACATCTTCGCCCGCCAAAATCGACGCGTACATTCCCGTGTTGGAGATTGAGTCATTGCCGCCGCCAACGGAAATTGTTACATATTTGCCCGTGTTGCGGATTGTGTCGTTATACTCCGTGCCGGTAATGAGCGTGCTTGCCGTTGAGTTGTAAATATTTTTCGCCCCCGTCTCCAATTCGGGATAAATATTGATTGTCTTACTTGCCGCGCCTTCAAGCGTTATGGTATAGCCGTTGCTGACGTTCAGCAAGACGTTATTTCCAACGGTTGATTGTCCGTTAAATTTCAATCCGCCCGTCAAGCTAAGTGTGTCTGCGTCTGCCCAGCCGCGAATCAAGTCGTAGCCGCCCGTGTAGAGATATCTCAAGCCGTTTGTCGTTGAACTGATGATTGTATCGTTGCCGTAGCCCGCGTTTATGGTACTGTCCCAGCTACCATTGACGCTGATTAAGTCGTTGCCATATCCGCCGTCAATGGACGAAATGTAGTACCAACCCGTAATTGTATCCGCGCCGTCGCCCGCAAGAATTGTTGAATAGTATCCGCTGCTGTATATGGAATCTGCGCCCGCGCCGGCAGAAACGGTTACCCAAGCGGCAACATTGTAAAATGTATCATCATAATTTGTGCCGGTGATGAGCGTGTTTGAAGTGGAATTGTAAAAGTAATTGTCCGGCGTCAATTCAGGATAAATGTTCAGCACTTTACCCGCCGCGCCTTCAAGGGTTATGGTGTTGTAACCGTTGCTGACTTTCAGCAAAACGCTAGTGCCAACGGTGGATTTTTCGCTGAAAGTCAATCCGCCCGTCAAGCTAAGCGTATCGTAATTTGACCAGCCGCGAATCAAATCATTGCCGCCCGTGTAGAGATATTTCACGCCGTTGGTTATCGAACTGATGATTGTATCGTTGCCGTAGCCCGCGCTTACGGTATTGTACGAGCCGCCGCCGACGCTGATTAAATCGTTGTCTATGCCGCCGTTGATTGACGAACTCCAGAAAAATCCCGTTATCGTGTCCGCGCCGTCGCTACCGTAGATTGTCATGTAATCGCCGTCTGAACTGTAAATTGAATCGTTGCCCGAGCCGCCGTCAATTCTTGAGTAATCTCCCGAAGCACCGACAGAAACTGTGTCGTCGCCGCCGCCCGCAAGAATCGTCGCGTTAGATGCATTGTTTATTACGGTGTCGTTGCCCGTGTCCGCAAGGATTGACGCGTAAGAACCCATGTTGAAAATTGAGTCCGCGCCCGCGCCAACGGAAATTGTAACTTTTGAGCCGGTGTTATAAACGGTGTCTTTGACGCCCGTCCCTGTAACGAAAAGGTTTGAATTGTAATTGTAAATGTAATCGCCTTCGTCTTGCACAAGACCGACGATTTGAACGCCTGAATTAGCCGCGCCCGCCAATGTCAAGGAGTCGCTGCCATTCGCCAAGCTGATAACTAAGTGACTGCCCGATTTGAGCGTTGCGCCTCTGACAGTTCCGTTAGCCATGCGGACAGTGTCACTTGACTTAACGCCGGAAAGATAATCTCTGCCGCCGGAATAAAAATATTCTACTCCGTACGTCGACGAACTGTAGACAGTATCATTGCCATAGCCCATATGAACTTTGTTATTTCTGCCGCCGCCGATAATGCTGATTAAATCGTTGCCGTAGCCGCCATTAATTGACGAGCCATAGAAAATTCCCGCGATTGTGTCGTTGCCGTCGCCGCCGTAGATTGTCATGTGGTCGCCGTCGTAGCTGTAAACGGAATCGTTGCCCGCGCCGCCGTCAATGTACGAATAATCGCCCGAAGAGCCGACATAAACTTCGTCGTCGTCGTCGCTTGCAAGAATCGTTGCGTACATTGAGTTGTTCGATACGGTATCGTTACCCGCGCCCGCAAGGATTGACGCGTAAGCATTATTGTTGAACACATAATCTGCGCCCGCGCCGACGGAAATTGTCACGCTTGAGCCGGTATTATAAATTTCGTCGTCGTACGCCGTGCCGGTGATGAGCGTGTTTGAAGTGGAATTGAGAATGTATCTGCCAAAAGTTGGTTCAGGATAAATTTGGATTGTTTTACCTGCCGCGCCTTCAAGCGTTATGGTGTAGCCGTTGCTGACGTTGAGCAAAATATTACTTCCAACGGTTGATTGTCCGCTGAATGTCAAGCCGCCCGTCAAGCTAAGTGTATCAGCATTTGCCCAGCCACGAATTAAGTCGTTGCCGCCCGTGTAAAAATATTTTACGCCGTTTGTTATTGAGCTTATGACAGTATCGTTGCCGTAGCCGGCATTTACGGTATTTCC
>JAFSXD010000054.1 GCA_017444245.1 Selenomonadaceae bacterium
CCTTGGAGAATTTTGGACATCATGCGGAGCAATGCTTGTCTCGTGTCGGATTACCATAAGGACTTTGATAAATTTTTCCCTGAAGATTTGTTTCCGGTGTACGAAGACGAATACGAGGCACGCGAAATTTGCAAAGAATTGCTTGTCGACGAATCGAAACGCAGAAAAATTGTCAGACGTTGTCAAAATTTCGCTGTGGAGAATTTTAGTTTCGACAGAATAGCGAAAAGTGTAAACGAGTTAATCGGAGATAAAATTTTGTAAATTAGTCGTAAGGAGAATTTGTACCTATGACTGTTGACGAAATGCGCCGCGAATTGCAACGGCGTTTGAAGAAAGAAAGATTTGCGCACTCGGTTGGCGTGGCGAATACCGCCGTTAAGCTTGCAAAAAAATTTGGCGTGGACGAAACGAAAGCTTACGTGGCAGGATTACTTCACGATTGCGCCCGCGAATTTGAAAACGACGCATTAACCGCCGAAGCGATCAAGCGCGGAATTGAAGTTGGCGAAATTGAAAAATCTGTGCCGCTTTTGTTGCACTCGTACATTAGCGCGCGAATGGTTACGGAAATTTACGGCGTCGACGACAAAGAAATTATTCAGGCGATTTATCGTCACACGGTCGGCGCAAAAAATATGACCCCGCTCGACAAAATTATTTACTTCGCTGACATGATTGAGCCGAATAGAAATTATCCCGGCGTCGACAAACTGCGCACCCTTGCGGAGAAGTCAAACGACTTGGACGAAATTATTTTGACGGCGATAAATGAATCAATTCTTTTCGTCATACAGAAAAACGCGCTCATTCATCCCGCGACGATTGACGCCAGAAATTTTTTATTGGTGAATAGTGAGTAATGAAATTTCCTAACAGCTACAAGCTACAAGCTAACAGCTAAAACGGCAGGTCTCAAAATGGCAAACTCAAACGAAGATTCGATAAGAGAAAAACGCAAAAAGCGTAGTCGTCTCCAACGACAAAAATTTTTCCGCCGCATTTTTATGGGCGTGCTTTACGCGCTTTTCGTGTCCGCAGTTTTGTTTGTCGGCTTGGGAGTGTACAACGTCATAGGAAGCGTGTACAATGAACTCGTTTCAATTTATCAAGGATACTCTGAAAGAAAAACCGCGCGAACCGGTCCGATTGATCCGAAGTTCGACGGCTACACGAACATTTTAATTTTGGGCGTGGACGACGGCGAAGAGGGAATGCAAAATGCCGATACAATTTTAGTTTTGAGTTTCTCCAACGATACGGGAAAATCTCGGCTGATTTCAATTCCGCGTGACACGTGGGTTGAGGCAAATTCTGCGGCGGGAAGAATCGGAACTTTTTACGGCTGGGGCGGCGCAACTTTAATGGTACGTCACGTTGCCGCGCTGTTGGGAATTTCAATTCATCAATACATCGTGATTGACATGAATACTTTTGCAGATTTGATTGACGTACTCGGCGGCGTCGACGTTTATGTTGAAGAGAACATGGATTATGAAGACCCCGACGCAGGTTTGGAAATTCATTTGTCTCAAGGCTACCAGCACTTGGACGGTTACGAAGCGCAAAAGTATTTGAGATTTCGCGGTGAAGATTTGGGCGACGTTGGGCGCGTTCAACGCCAACAAAAATTTATCAAGTCACTTTACAACAAAGTTTTGCAACTTGAAACAATTCCTAAACTTCCCGCCATCGCAGAAATTTTTCAGACGCGAATGGAAACCAGCGCAGAAATTTTTGACTCGGCTCACTTGGCAAATGTTTTGCGCAGAATGAGTAGCGATCCGCCAACCACAACAATGATTCCCGGCGCGGAAAACGACGAAGGGAATTTCATTCCGGATATTGAACAAGTTGACGCGCTCGTTGCAGAACTTTTTCCCGTCAACGAATTTGTCGAAGAGGAATAGCTTAGAACTTGGAGCTTGAAACTTAAAGCTCAAAATTTACAAAGGAGAAAAAATTTTGGATTCAAAAGAAATTGCACAGAAAATTTGTAAGGCGGCAAGCAAGACGAAGGCTAGCAACATCATCACGATGAACATGCAAGGCATAATGCTTTCGACGGACTATTTTGTAATTTGCAACGCGGCGACGGCTACGCAAGTTCGCGCAATCGCTGACAATATCGAAGAGGAACTTGAAGGCGACGGAATTAAATTCAATCACCGCGAAGGCTACAACGAGGCTGAATGGATTTTGTTGGACTACGGCGACGTTGTTGCGCACATTTTCAGAACGGAGAGCCGCAATTATTACGCGCTGGAAAAACTTTGGGGAGATGCTGAAATTAAAACGTATGAAGACTAACAAAGAAAAAGCCGGTGCTGAAAAAAAATCCGATATCGCAGTAAAATTTAAGCCGATGACTGTAGCGACGCTGAAAGTTGCGCGCGTCAGTGACTTCGGTGCTTTCCTCGACGCACAAACCGGCGACAGTTCCGACGATATTTTGTTGCACAAAACTCAACAGACAGCCGAAGTGAAAGTTGGCGACGTTGTAACCGTTTTTCTTTACCTTGATCCGAAAAAAAGATTGACGGCAAGCATGCGCGTTCCGAAAATGCGCGAAGGACAAATTGCGCGGCTGAAAGTTATCAACGTGACGAACGACGGGGCTTTCTTGGACGTTGGGGCGGAGCGCGGAATTTTCATGCCGTTTGCTGAAATGGTTGGGCGTCCTCAAGTTGGCAACATTGTCTGGGCAAAACTTTATACCGATAAATCAGGGCGGCTTGCACTTTCCATGAAAGTTGCTGATGAAATTCGGCGGGCGTCGAAACCTGCGGAGAATGTTCAGCGCGGCGATAAAATTATCGGCACGATTTACAACATCACGGAGGCGGGCGCGTTTGTCTTCAGCGAAGAACGGTACATCGTTTTCATTGCGCAAAAAGAAATTCCTTGTGCCGTGAAGGCGGGCGACGTTGTCGAGGCGCGTGTAACTTTTGTGCGTGAAGACGGGCGATTGGATGCGTCGTTGCGATTCGCTAAAGAAAATGCTTTGCAAAGTGACGCGGAAGAAATTTTGAAATTCATGCGTGAAAACGGCGGGACGATGCCTTTCAATGACAAGAGCGCGCCGGAAAAAATTCAAGCGGTGTTTAATATCAGCAAGGCGGCTTTCAAACGCGCCGTTGGTCATCTCTTCGGCAAACGCTTGATTGAAAAAGTTGGCGACAGTTGGAAGATCAGATCGCTAGATCGCTAGATCGCTAGATCGCTAGAAAAATTCTACCATCGATCCATTGATCCATCGATCCATCGATCTAATTACCTACGGAGGAAAATTTTGTACGTAGTTGGAGTAACGGGCGGCATAGCAAGCGGCAAATCTGCTGTAGGTCACGAGTTAGAAAAGTTAGGCGCAAAAATTTTAGATGTTGACAAAATTACCCGTGAGCTTTTAAAATCAGGCGGCGAACTTTTCAACGCGTACGTGCGCCATTTCGGTGAAATTATTCTTGACGCGGACGGCAACTTAAATAAAAAAGTTGTCGCGGATATTATTTTCAACGACGAAACGGCGCGGCGTTGGGTAAATTCCGTAGCTCATCCCATGTTGTTGAAGCGTACGCGGGATTTTCTTGCTGACTGCGCGGCGCAAGGAATTTCTTTAGTCGTCTTGGAAGTTCCGTTGTTGTACGAGGTGGGCTGGGAATTTTTGGTTGACGAAGTTTGGGCAGTTTACGTCGACAAGGAAACGCAAATTTCTCGTCTGATGAAACGCGACGGCATTACTGCAGAGCAAGCGCGGGGGCGTATTGATTCGCAGATGTCTTCAAAAGAAATTGCCGAACGCGCGGACGTCGTGATTTGCAACAATCAAAATTCCCGCAGAAAGTTGAGAAAAAATATTTTGGACGTTGCGCGTCAAAGATTGCCCGCAATGTTAAGCTTGAAGCTTGAAACTTAAAGCTTTAAAAAAGTGAAGTGAGTGATATTGCACAAGAAAGCGAAAATATTTTTAGCAATAGTGATTTTTTTTCTGATAGCCTGCGCGGTAATTAATTTGCCGCCGACACAAAGAATTTTATATCCGTTCCCGTATCGTGACAAAATCGAAAAGCATGCGGCACGTTATCGCGTGGACAGATTTTTGGCAATTTCCGTGATGAAAGTCGAAAGTAATTTTGTTGAAGGCGCAACGTCGAAAAGCGGCGCAGTCGGATTAATGCAAATCATGCCGGAGACCGCAAATTGGATCGCGTATCAGCTGGACGAAAAGCCGCCGTCATTGAAACAACTTCACAACACGGAGACGAACATTAAATATGGAATTTGGTATTTGTCTGAACTTGAAGCGGAGTTTTACGGCAATGACGTTTTAGCGTTGGCGGCGTACAATGCGGGGCGCGGAAATGTTCAGCATTGGATTGAGAAAAAAGGTTGGCGGAAAAATTTTTCTGACGTGGACGCGATTCCATTTTCTGAAACGCGGAACTACGTCAAAAAAGTTTTGGCTTGTCGAGAAAAATATTCTGAGTTGTACGGCAGTGGAACTTTCGCCGATGCTCAAGAAAAGCTTGTAGCTTGTAGCTTGTAGGTTGTAGGTAGTAGCTTGTAGGTTGTAGGTAGTAGCTTGTAGGTTTTAAGTTTTAGCTCGTACCGTTATTTTAAGACGGACGAGACCGGGAGGTTTTTTTGTTGGAAAAAAAAATTGCGCCGAAGATTGACGACGCGCAGAAATTCAAAATCGTTCGACGCGAGGCAATTTACACGGGAATTGCACTTATCGCGCTTATTTTTTTTTGGCTCATTGCCGGATTCGGCACGGCGTCAATCGACGTAAAAATTTTTCATCTGCCGCTTTGGGCAATTCTCGGGACGGTCGGCGTTTGGATTTTCGCGATTCTGATTAGTTTCGTGTTGAGCAAAAAACTTTTCAAAGACATGGACTTGGGGGGCGGCGACGATGAATGAAGGAAGTTTCGCCGCGCTCGTGCCGCTGATAATTTTCATGGCGGTAATGGTTGGCATAAGTTTTTTTGTCAAGCACCGGCAGGCGGGAAAAAATTTTTTGGGAAGTTACTTTGTCGGCAATCGCGAACTTGGCGGGTTCGTTTTGGCAATGACGACGGTTGCGACGTACAGTTCGGTTTCAAGTTTTGTCGGCGGTCCGGGCATGGCGTTTACCGTCGGTTTCGGCTGGATTTACATGGCAGTCGTGCAAGTGACGGCAATTTTTTTGGTGCTGGGAATTTTCGGCAAGCGCGTGGCGATTTTGGCGCGAAAGTTAAACGCAGTTACAGTCGTCGATATAATTCGTGCGCGGTTTCAATCTGATTTTTTGGCGGCGGTTGCGGCGTTCGTCATAGTTTTATTTTTTTGCGGAACAATGACGGCACAATTTGTCGGCGGCGCGAAATTATTTTCGGCGGTTACCGGTTACAGCTACGAATCGGGATTAATTTTATTCGGCTTGGTCGTCGTGATTTATACTTCAATCGGCGGCTTTCGCGCAGTTGCATTAACTGATACTTGTTGCGCGTTAATCATGATGGTTGGAATAGTTTTGCTGTTGCATTACGTTTTGGAGGCGGGCGGCGGCTACGAAAAAATCATGTCGACGATAGAAACGAATCATCCTGAAATGTTTGAGCCGTTCTCAATGGGGAATATGCCTTGGGGAATTTATTTCACGCAATGGCTTTTGGTTGGAATTTGTACGATCGCTCTGCCGCAATCCGTCGTGCGCGGAATAAGTTACAAAGACACGAGCGGACTTCATAGCGCAATGTTGATTGGTACAGTCGTTGTCGGATTCATGAACATTGGAATAAATTTCACGGGAATTTTGGCGCACGGAGTTTTGGCGGGCGACGCGGCAAGTTACGGCGGTGTCGATAACATTATACCAACGACCATTGCAACAGTTATGCCGCGTGAACTTGTCGGCTTGGCGATAATCGGACCGTTAGCCGCGTCAATCTCAACAATTTCAGGACTTTTAATCGTGGCGTCCAGCGCAATCGTCAAAGATATTTACATACATTACAAGCAAAAAAATTTTGAAACGGTCAGCGACGTGAAAATAAAATTTTTGTCAATGGCAATCACGGCAATAATCGGCGTAACGGTTTTTGTAATCGCGTTGACGCCGCCGAATTTAATTTGGCTGATAAATATGTTTGCATTCGGCGGATTGGAGACGGCTTTTTTCTGGACGCTACTGTTGGGATTGTTTTGGAAGGGCGCGAACAAAACCGGCGCGTTATTTTCAATGGTCGGCGGCACAATAATTTATTGCGCAACACAAGCGGCGGGTTTCAAAATTTTTGACTTGCACCAAATCACAATCGGCATTACCGTTTCACTGATTTTATTTTTAATCGGCTCGTACTTCGGCAAACCTTCGGACAAGGAGACGCTGAAAAATTTTTTCCCGTGAGAAATTTATTTGTCAAAAAAAGTTTCGTATTCGGCGATAACTTCATCTAAACGTTTTTCAAAATCCGCGTAAAGATACAAACCGTCTTGATTCGTTCGCAGACCTTTGAACTTCAGCGGAATAATTTTCGGCGGATTGTTCAAGTCAAGCGTTTCAACATTTTTAATTTGTTTCGTGCTTTGATAAACGAGATTCACGCGGGCATATTCTCTGCCGTCGTTACCGATTCGCTTTTCGATAAGCAACTTTGCGCCTAAGGGCGTCTTTTTTTCTATGCAATCCGGCAAAGTGTAATCTTCCACATCAAGCGCGGACAAAACCATTGCAAGGGTTACGTCATGCCCGCACAAAAAAGTAAATCTTCTGTCGTCGTTCGCAAGCTCGTCACGCATCAACGTCAGCATTGGATTGATGTGCGCAATCGCCCACGTGTTCCAGCTGTAAATTAAATCAATGCCGAAGTAAGTTGCATTCGCGATATCCTTAATTTCTTTGTCGGTTAATTTTTTTCCGAGAAGAGAATTAGTCGAATCGTTTTCTTCGTAGTACTGCATTAAAAGCGCGTCGCTTGCGTTCATCGCCAAACGCAAATTCCCTTCGACGTAGGGATTTTCTCCGACTTTAAAATCTTCCGTAGAAAATTTTGTTACGCCGTTTTTCTTTGCGTAGGCGGAATTTTTGAAATCCAAAACTTTTTCGGTTGTTGCGACGTAACGGCTTAAAGTTTTCGCAAAAGATTTTTCGCCGCCGGATTTTTCTTTTTCCTCGTTCAAACGACGCTTGTAATTTTCATTTGGATTGGTAATCGACGCGGCAAGAAAAATTGGATCTGTTTCGTTCACGTCAAATTTATGTTCGACTTTCACGTTGGCGACGGGCAACATTCCGCTTGAAAAAAATTGCGCGGTGGCTATCGTGCGCTGAAAAGAGTTCGCGTAAAATCTCATTTCATTTTCTTTCGGAATATAATTTTCCGTCAAAAATTTTTCGCTCATCAAGTACAGACGAAAATATTGTCCCATTGAAGTTTCCAGCAACGCGCCATTCAAAGAAAGATCGCCGGCGTTAACTTGCCAATCAAACCAATCATGCGGCGTCACTTCGTTCAACACAGAATTTTTGCTCACGAGCGGCGCACGGAGATTGTGACGGCTTAAAATCAAAATTTTTTCCAATTTGTATTTGTCACTGAAATTTTCCGCCTGTACCGTCGAAGAAAGAGTTAAGAAGGCGGCGAGAAAAAAGATTAACGAAAATTTTAATTTGTTCATGAGATTTTCCTCCGCGTCAAAAAAGATTTGTCCACAAAAAAGATTTGTCTAAAAATTTTTACGGTTTGAATATAGCACAGCCAAAAATTTCTGTCAAAAAATTTTGCCAACCGTTCATTGGTTGACGGTGACGCGCCGAAAATATTTTTTCGCGAAGTTGGATTAACTGTCATATACGTGCTAAAATATCTTCAAGAAATTTTTGGAGGTATTTTTTTTATGGCTTACGTCAGTAAAGAAGATTTATCAAAAATTTTTCAAGACACGGAAGATTGGTACAAAACCGACGCGACGCTAAAAAAATCTGTAGCTGATTCAATCGCGGCAACAAAATTTTACGACGCTGAAAATTATCCGCCGTTGCCCGAAAAAATTTGCGATAAAACTTTTGTAACCGTCACGCAGGGCAGAACTTTTGAAACGGCTGTAAATCTACGCAAAAAAAATTCTTCTGCGCGGATAGCGGTACATAATTTTGCGTCGGCGACAAATCCGGGCGGAGGAGTTGTTCACGGTAGCCGTGCGCAGGAAGAAGCACTTTGCCGATGTTCGACGCTTTATCCCGTCTTGGACACGGACGAAAATTTTAAACTCTATTACAATTTTCACCGCCGACGTCGTGATTCGATTTACACGGACGCTTGCATTTTCGCGCCGAACATTTTAATTTGCAAAAGTGATGTTGATTTGCCGCAACGACTTTCGCAAGAAAATTGGGTGACGGTCGACGTGATGACTTGCGCCGCGCCGAATTTGCGTCATACGGTTTGCAGTGACGAAGAACTTTTGAAAATTCATGAGCGACGGGCAAAACACATGCTGACGGTTTTGGCGCATCACGGCGTAGAAATTTTTGTGACAGGCGCGTTTGGTTGCGGCGCGTTCGGAAATAATCCTTACGTTGTTGCGCAGGCGTACAAAAATATTTTGCCGGAGTTTGACGGGCACTTCAAGGAAATTATTTTTGCAATTTACTTCACGCCGAGAGAAAAGAAAAATTTTGACGCGTTTAACAAAACTTTCTCAGAGAATCACAACTAAAAAATTATCGATCCCTCGATCCATCGATCC
>JAFSXD010000055.1 GCA_017444245.1 Selenomonadaceae bacterium
CGCGGCGTATGGATTGCAAAGCGTACTCCACGAAGGCGGCGGACTTTACAGCTTCATGCTGATTTTATCAAACGTCGGCTCGGCGATTTTCGGCAACTTAGCTCTGATTTTCGCGCTGGCGGTCGCACTCGGTATGGCGAAAAAAGAAAAGGGTATCGCGGTACTCGGTGCAGCAATTTTTTATCTCGTCATGTTGACGACGATTCATGTATTTTTACAACTCGACGGCACGCTGATTGGCGACGCTGTCAACCCTGAAGCCGGTGTCCGTGACGGTGCTATTGCAACTGTTCTCGGCATCTCAACATTGCAAATGGGTGTTTTCGCAGGTATCGTAACCGGTCTTGCGGCGGCTGAAATTTGTAATCGTTTCTACAAAACACAACTTCCCGCTGCGTTCGCATTTTTCGGCGGCACTCGTTTTATCCCGATCGCAAGCATGATTTTCGGCATTGCAACGGGTTTCATTCTGTACCTTGTATGGCCTATCATTCAGTCGGGCATTTTTAAACTTGGCGACGTAGTTAAGGCGTCCGGTTACTTCGGTACATTCTTCTTTGGCTGTTGCGAACGTGCGTTGATTCCGTTCGGTTTGCACCACATTTTCTACTTGCCTTTCTGGCAAACAGGTCTTGGCGGCACGGCAGTTATCGACGGCAACACGGTAATGGGCGCGCAGAACATTTTCTTTGCTGAACTCGCATCCCCCAATACCGAACATTTCTCCGTTGAAGCTTGCCGTTTCTTAACCGGTAAATTCCCCTTCATGATGGCGGGTCTTCCTGCGGCGGCGTTTGCAATGTACACTTGCGCCCGCCCCGAAAAGAGAAAAGCGGCAGGTTCGTTGCTCTTCTCCGTCGGTCTTACTTCGTTCCTTACAGGTATCACTGAACCTATCGAATTTACCTTCCTGTTCCTCGCGAAAGAACTTTTCGGAATTCACGTCCTTTATGCGGGTCTTGCCTTTGCAACTTGCCACGTTTTGGGTATCGCGATTGGTACAACGTTCTCTGACGGTTTGATTGACTTTGTCCTTTACGGCGTCCTGCCCGGTCAAGCAAAATCCAACTGGATGATGATGTTGCCGGTCTTCGCTGTCTATGCAGTCTTGTATTTCATTACGTTTAAGTTCTTCATTATGAAATGGGATTTGAAGACGCCCGGTCGTGAAGCAGATGACGAAGAAGTTAAGATGATGTCCAAAGCAGATTATCAGAAGGCTACGGGCGTTGGCGTTGCAGGCGGCGGCGCGGCGAATGTTCCTGCTGATTTCGATATGAAGTCTGCAACGATTCTTAAAGGTGTCGGCGGTGTCGATAACGTCACTGAAATTGACTGCTGCGCAACTCGTTTGCGTTTGACTTTGATTGACGGATCTAAAGTCGATGAAGGTATCCTCAAAGGCACAGGCGCAGGCGGTGTCGTTATCAAGGGCAACGCAATTCAAGTTATCTACGGACCCAGCGTCACGATTGTTAAAGCGAACTTTGAAGAATTTGTCGAAGGCATTCGCGAAGGCAAAATTGATCGTGCTATGGTTGAGGCGGCAACCGGCGGCGGTAGCTCTGCGGCGGCGGCTGAACCCGAACAACCCAAGATGGCTGACGCTGTACTTGGCGCGCACATGTCCGGTCACATGATGCTTATGAATGAAGTTCCTGACGACGGTTTTGCGTCACGCGCTATGGGCGATGGCGTCGCTGTTGAACCTACCGAAGGCAAGCTCGTTGCTCCTGCCGACGGCACGGTTAACCTCGTCTTCCCGACCAAGCACGCAGTTGGTATGGTCACTCCTGACGGTACGGAAATTCTTATGCATATCGGTATTGATACTGTCAAACTCAATGGCGAGCACTTTGAAGTTCACGTACAAGAAAATCAAGAAGTCAAACGCGGCGATCTCCTTGTCACATTCGACATCGACGCGATTCATAAGGCGGGCTATCCTGTCACTACTCCGCTCATCATCACAAATACTGCCGCTTATCGCGCAGTGCGTCCGCTCAAAACGGGTGATGTCAAAGCCGGTGAAGATGATCTCGTCGAAGTACTTGGATAACTTTTTGACTTCAGCTGAAATCTAATTTCGAGCATTTTACATAAACCCCAAGCAAGACGGCTAGTCGCACCCTTTGGCGATTAGCCGTTTTTGTTGGTTAAAAGCTACAAGCTACAAGCTAACAGCTAACGAAAGGAACGTTTCAATGGCACGACGAATTAAAAAAAAATCTAAACCGACACCGCCCGTTTCGGAAAATCCAAAGCCAAGCGTAAATTTTTGGCGCGATTATCCGCGAATAATCCCAATGTTCATTCTGCTGCTTTTCCTTCCGCCAATCGGTTGGTTCTTCACTTACAAATATTCCCCCTACGATAAAAAAACCAGCGCGGTAATCGCAACCGTGTGCACATTTTTTTTCGTCTACGCAGTTTTCATTTCGCCGGAGCGCACATGGGTTGATGTTGGCAAATTCACGCAGACGGAATTTGTTTCACAATACAACCGGCAGGCGGAAAAATTAGCCCCACGTCTCGGTCTTAATATCGACGAAGAAAAAATTTCCGGCGACGGAAAAATTCTTCAATACAAATTCACTGATAACCTTGAAATTTCCGCGCAGGTCAACGCAAATAATTTTGTCGACGAAGTGACAATCACGGCTGAACCGAAAAACACCGACGATTCTTTTCAAGCGATAAACTCTTTCGGGCTCGTTGTGGCGACGTTCAATCCCGAACTGGATCAAGAAGATCGCGGCGAAATTCTGCGCGAATTGCAAATGCTTGAAGGGAAAATGAGCGACAATTCCAACGCCACGACGGTTAGCGGCAGAATTACTTACAGCGTCAACAACACTTCCGGAAAAATTATTTTCACTGCGCGAGTCATGAACTAGCGAAGAATTTTTCTCCTACTAACGATCTAACGATCTAACGATCTATCGATCTAACGATCTATCGATCTAACGATCTATCGATCTAACAAGTTTTTTTAATGTCACAAAAAAGGGAATTTAAAAAACGTAGGGAATATATAGCGTCGGAGGTAAGAAATCTTGGATTACGTTATCGTTAGCGAAAATTTCAATTCAGTGCGAAACTCTTTGAAGATTGAAGAAGTGATAGCGAATCACACAACTTTAAGGAAAGATGGACGCTTATATTTTTGTCGTTGTCCCTTGCACAAAGATGACGGCGAGTCCATGATTATAAATCCCCAAGCAGGATTTTTTTATTGCCGTGAATGCCACGCAGGCGGCGATGTTTTTCGTTTCATTGCAATGATGGAGAAAGTCAGCATTTACGAGGCTTCTGAAACGCAGGCAAAAAAAATTAACGCCGAACTTTCACCGTCAAGAATGGATTTTGTCAAACAGCGAGAACGTACGGCGGTACGCGAAATTGCGGAAATAAATAATTTTGCCAGAGATTTTTACCACGAAATTTTAACTTCGAGAGACGAAGGCGAAGAGTGCAGGAAATTTTTAAATTCATGTGGAATATCAAGCGACGCCATAGAGGAATTTAAACTTGGATTCGCGCCGGACGCCAAAAAAAAACTTTCGGCGTACCTCTATGACTACGATTTTCCACTAAACTTGATGATTAAAACAGGTTTAATTGCCAATAACGAGACGGGCGAATTTGAAGACAAACTTCAGCATTGCTTGGTAATTCCAATCATGGGCATTGACGGGAACACGCAAAAATTGCTTGGGCGTCCGCCGGATTTTGACAAGAAAGCTTTTTACGAAACAGACGGAGTAAATGCCGAATACATTGAAACCGCTGATTCGCCTGATGTTTCAAACAGGGAATTGATCTTCGGATTGTCGGCGGCAAAAAATTCTATCGTGAAGTCAGGGCAAGTGTTGATTGTCGCCGGCTACTTGGACATGATTGTTTTGCGTAGCGCGGGCATTGAAAATGTTGTCACTGTCTTGGATTTGCGATTGTCTCCGGAACAGACCGAAGAGATCGTAAAATACGCCGACCGATTTATTTTTTTAGTCAAGAATAAACAAGCGTTGCAAATGGAAGAATACTTGGTGTCGGAATTTTTGCGCGAAAACAAAGAACTTCTTGTCGTGAACTTCCCAACTTCTCCGGCAAAATTTTTACAGGACAAAGGCAAAGAACTTTTTCTTTCAAAGTTGGAAGAACCTGCGAGAATTGACAAGTACAAATTTTTCAAAAAAATTCGCGCTGATATTATCGGCATGGCAACGCGCCAATACAAAGCGACAAAATCCGGCGATGAAAAAAGTAATAGTCTGCTCTTGCCGAAGATAGGCAAAACATTAATGGGCATGGCGTTCAAAGAGGCGGGAATTTTTGAATTTCTGCGCAGACGTCTGCCTAAGGATTCATTTTCGGAAGTTCATAAAAAATTGCTTGATTATCTGGAAGTTTGTTTTGAAGAGAACATCAAGCCGGATAGAAATTCGGCGGAACTTTTTTTGGAAGATGAAGACGCGATTAATGAAGCCCTAGAGTTGCTCGGCGAAATGGACAAAGGCAATTCCAAAGGTAGCGTAATTTTAGAAGACGCTCTGCGTTCATTGGAACGGTTGAGAAATTTGGTGCGCTACTCAAAATTAAAAAAACAAATTCTGGAATCGGACAAAGTTAATGACGAAGATATAATACGGCTTATGGAAATCAGCAAGGAACTTTCAGAAGAATAAAAGGCGCGATTGATTTTGCGCCTTCCCAAAAATTTTGTGATTAACAAGGAGGTGGAGACGTTGCGTAATTTGAATAAAGATTCAAAAGTTAGTAGCGAACGTCGTATGTCGAGCGAAGCCGGCAATGATTCTGTTGTTGCCGGAACGGGCGGCAACTCCCAACAAATAGTTGCAATGCTATATGAACGCGCCATGAAAAATGGCGGGAATTTGTATCAAAGCGAATTTGATGAAGCTCTTGTGGATGCAACGACAGGAACTGATCCTGAAAAATTAGCGGAGGAATACGACAGCGTTTATGAAGAATTGAAGAACCGTAACGTTAAAATAGTTGATGACTCCCGAATAGACGACAGAATAGATCAGAGCATAGACGGCAGAATAGATGATGCGCGAGTTAATGAAAGCGACTTTTCGACTGCCGACACCAATTTCGATTCAAAAATAAATTCAGGCGTTTCCGATATTGACATGATTGGTGCAACGCAAGAGCAGAGCAGTTCACAGCCGATAAAGCCGCCGGATATTGATTCCGGTTTTGACGGCGGACTTGATGACCCCGTTAGAATGTATCTCAAAGAAATTGGGCGCGTTCCACTCTTGACGGCGCAGCAAGAAGTTGAACTGGCAAAACTCATGGAAAATAAAAAGGATATTGATTCTGCGCAGCAAGCAAAAAAAGATTTGGCTGAAGCTAATTTGCGCCTTGTAGTCAGCATTGCGAAACGTTACATCGGGCGCGGCATGCTTTTCTTGGATTTAATTCAAGAAGGAAATCTCGGATTGATTAAAGCTGTCGAAAAATTTGACTACAATAAGGGCTACAAGTTCAGCACATACGCCACGTGGTGGATTCGGCAGGCAATTACTCGCGCCATTGCCGACCAAGCACGCACAATCAGAATTCCCGTCCACATGGTTGAAACGATTAACAAATTGAGCAGAGTTCAGCGAAATTTGTTGCAGAAAAATGGACGCGAACCGACGCCGGATGAAATTGCTAAGGAAATGGACACGACTGTTGAACGCGTGCTTGAGATTTTGAAAATTGCTCAAGAGCCGGTTTCTTTGGAAACGCCTATTGGTGAAGAGGAAGATTCGCACTTGGGCGATTTTTTGGAAGATCACGATGTTCAAGCACCCGCCGATGCCGCCGCCGATGTTTTGTTGAGGGAACAACTCACTGAAGTTTTGGGAACGCTGACGGATCGCGAAAAGCAAGTTTTGATGTTGCGTTTCGGTTTGAATGACGGCAAATCGCGCACGCTTGAGGAAGTTGGAAAAAGTTTCAACGTGACACGCGAACGAATCAGGCAGATTGAGGCGAAGGCTCTTCGCAAACTTCGTCATCCCAGCCGCAGTAAAAAGCTGAAAGATTTTCTGGATTAGGCGCGCTCTAAAAAATTATCGTGACAAATTTATTTTAAGATTGTACAATGGTTTGCGTAAAGTTTTTACGTAAACTTTTTTTTTTACGAAGAGCTTGTAGCTGGTAGAGGTAGTAACATGAAATTTTTTTTAGCGGCAAGTTTGTTTCTCTTCACAATTTTCATGACGGCTTGCGGCAATAACGATTCGCCCGAAACGGCGACAAAAGAAATTCAATCCGCACTGAATCAGCGCGACTTTGAAAAATTTTCTGCGCGGGTGGACGTTGAAAAACTTTTCGCGCAGATTTATCAAGACGCGACGGTTGAACTTGCCGCCAACTGTGAAGAGTTTGGAAAAAAATATCCCAAAGACCCGTACTTCCAACACGACGGCGCGTTCATAAAAAATTACAACGAAGAACATCGCGAATTGCATTTGGATTTTGCGCGGAAATCTATGGAGGCGTACTTTGCAAAAGTTCCCCCGAGTGAAAATCCGCACGAAAATCCCTACGCCTACGTTGCGCATGAATTTGAACGACTGCATAACGTTTCGACGGCGCAAATTGACGACGTTCAAATAAAAAATAATTCCGCAACAGTCACCGTTGACGTGCAGGGCGATTCAACTTTGCGCGGAATGTTCGTCGGTTCATTGAAATTCAAACTCGGATTTGAAAAAATCAATGACAAATGGAAACTTACAAAAATCGAAAACATAGATGAATTGACTGCGCCGATTGTCGACAGGGCAGAGCTTATTTGGATTAACTTGTAGAAAAAATTTTTCCGCGACAGGAATTTTTTTCTGCTCAAAAATTTTTAGGAAGGGGTGCTACTATTGGCATTTTTTTACAGTGAACCGTCACACACATTTGGGGAGTACCTGCTCGTACCGGGTTACTCCTCCACGCAATGTATTCCGCAAAACGTTGATCTTTCGACGCCGTTGGTAAAATTTCGGCGCGGCGAAGAACCGACACTTACGTTGAACATCCCAATGACTTCAGCAATTATGCAGTCCGTGTCTGATGACAAAATGGCAATCGCACTCGCCAAAGAAGGTGGCGTCTCCTTCATTTACGGTTCTCAATCTGTCAAAGAGCAAGCGGCGATGGTTACCCGCGTGAAAAATTACAAATCAGGTTTCGTTTCCAGCGATTCAAACTTGAAGCCAACCGATACGCTCAATGACGTACTTGCACTTCTCGCCGCAACAGGACATTCCACAATGGCGGTTACCGAAGACGGCAAGCCTACGGGTAAACTTTTGGGTATCGTCACCAGTCGCGATTATCGCGTAACTCGAATGAATGGCAATGAACTCGTCAAAGATTTCATGACGCCGTTTGAAAAATTGGTTTACGCCGAAGCGGAGACAACGACCCTTCCAATGGCGAACGATTTAATTTGGCAAAATAAATTGAACATGCTCCCGCTCGTCGACAAGAAACAGCGTCTTCGTTACATGGTTTTTCGCAAAGATTATACTGACAACAAAACAAATCCGCTGGAACTTATCGACAGCCGCAAACGTTACATCGTCGGCGCGGGAATTAATACGCGTGATTATGAAGAAAGAGTTCCTGCGCTGATTAAAGCGGGCGCGGACGTTCTTTGTATCGACTCTTCGGAAGGTTTCAGCGAATGGCAAAAAATTACGTTGCAATACATTCATGAAAAATTTGGCGAAGGCGTGAAAGTCGGCGCGGGCAACGTGGTTGATGCTGACGGATTTAATTTTTTGGCGGACGCTGGCGCGGACTTCATCAAAGTTGGAATTGGCGGCGGCTCAATTTGTATCACGCGCGAGGCAAAAGGAATTGGGCGCGGTCAAGCGACGGCAGTTATCGAAGTTTGCAAGGCGCGCGACGAATATTTTCAGCGACACGGCGTTTACATTCCTGTTTGCTCTGACGGCGGCATTGTCCACGATTATCACATGACTTTGGCGTTGGCAATGGGCGCAGATTTTCTCATGCTCGGCAGATATTTTTCACGTTTCGACGAATCGCCCACCGATAAAATCAGAATCAACGGAACTTATTACAAAGAGTATTGGGGCGAAGGTTCCAACCGTGCAAGAAATTGGCAACGCTACGATTTGGGCGGCGATAAAAAACTTTCGTTCGAGGAGGGCGTTGATTCCTACGTTCCCTATGCCGGCTCGCTCAAGGATAACATGAATAGCACCCTTGCAAAAATTCGTTCGACGATGTGTAATTGCGGCGCGTTGAATTTGCCTGAACTGCGCGAAAAGGCTAAGATAACTTTGGTCTCGGCAACAAGCATTGTCGAGGGCGGTAGTCACGATGTTATTTTGCGTGACCAATTTTCAAGGAATTAATTTTTGGGAGGTAACGATTTTCTTGGCAATCAATAGCGAACTTTCAGCATTGGTAAACGCTTTGCCGGAATTTTATCAGCCGATTTATGGTCACAGTGAATGGGATAATAAACCGCTTAGAAGTTGTAAAGACCGCTTGAGCGTTATTGAAAAAATTTACAATGATTTAAGCAAGGAGTTGGGGCGTCCTCTTCGCGTGTTGGATTTAGGCTGTGCGCAAGGTTTTTTCAGCTTGAATTTGGCACTTCGAGGAGGAATTATAACCGGTGTGGATTTCTGTGAACAAAATATTCGTCTTTGCAAATTTTTGGCAAATGAACATCCCAATTTTAAAGCTGAATTCATCTGCGCGAAGATTGAAGATTTTCTTTTAACTGTCAAAGACGGCGAATATGATTTAATTCTTTGTCTTAGCATACTCCATAACATTTCAAAATATCTGGGTGTAAAAAAAGTTCAAGATATGATATCGGATTTGAGTCAAAAAATTAATGTGGGCATTTTTGAATTCGCTTTGGAATGGGTTCACACTTCCTATATTCCCGCAGATTATCGCGACTTTTTACTAGGATTTTCTTTTATTAGAGAATTAACAAATACCGACCACCGCAATGGTAGTGGAATTAAGCGACCGCTCTGTTTTGCCTCTAATAAATTCACTTGGTTTAAAACTTTTGGTGTGCTGAAAGTTGATAGCGTATCTTATCACGTTCACCGCTACCTTCCGAAAAAAGATTTAATTCACTTTCATTGTGGCGATAAATTTATAAAATTTTTCTATGTAAAATCTCAAGGGCAACTAGATAAAGTTCAGCAAGAAATTCAGTTTTTGAAGGAATTCAGCGGACAAAGAGGTCTGCCAAAACTTTTGGAAGTTCATGTGGAACAGGATAAAAATGGTATACGAGTTTTTATTGTTCGCGATAAGTTGGAAGGGGTTACGCTCACTGAAAAAATTTCTTCCGGTGAAAAAATTGACCGCTGGGATGTCATAAAACAATCCTTGCAGTGGATGATTTTCTTTGAGCAACACGATTATTATCACGGTGATATTCAAACGCCAAATTTTATTTACGGCAAGGACGGAAAAATATATCCAATCGATTACGAAGAAATTCGACACCAACCGATTGTTTTTGTATGGCCTTACAAGGTGAATTTGCTTTTTCTGATTTTCATGAACGCTGTACTTGACCTTCGCCCCGAAAGAGCAACTTTTCATCGGGAAGTCAGGTTATTGACGAAACTAAAAAAACACCTTTCACAGTGGCAATACGAACAAATTTCGGCAATAAAAGATTCGGAAAAATTTTTTTCTCGCCTTTATGACATTTTGTTTCCAACGGAAATTCAAGATGATAAAAAAGCTTCTTATGATATTCGGGAGCTTGAAATTTTGTTGACGGAACAATTTTTGGACGACATTTCGCTACGCTTAAACGAACATCAAAATATATTCGGACAAATGCACAACGACATGACAAAACTTGAAAGCCATATAGATGATATTGTTCAAATAATCGCGGCACAACAAAAAAGAATTGAACAGCTTGAAAAAAATCTTTCGTAAGAATATTTATGGTTGTGTTCTTCGTGACAGAATCGGAGATTGACGGAGGAGCTTTATGTTTAAAAATTTTTTTATCTCGTTTGTCGCAGTGATTATGTTTGTAACTTCGACTTGCGCGGCGGCAAAGACTGAAGTCATTGACGTGGAAAAAGTCGTGCCGGAAATCGGTCTTCTTCAGAACGTGACGTACGCTCAATACTTCACGTGGCCTGAAAGTCGTTTGCAAATGGATATTTTCTCGCCCGACGTCGAGGGAAAAGTTCCCGCCGTGATATTTGTACCGGGCGGCTGGTGGTTGACGGCTCCGAAAGTTGCCGGAACGCAAATTTGTTATCAACTGGCGCAGGCGGGATTTGTCGCGGCGTCAATCGAGTACAGAACTATCGTTGCGGCGAATTACATTGACATAATCGGCGATGTGAAATCGGCGGTTCGTTATCTTCGCGCTAATGCTGACAAATTCAACATCGACAAAAATAAAATCGCCGTAATGGGAATGTCGGCGGGCGGCTATCTCGCGACAATGGTCGGCGTCACGGGCGGCGTTGAGAAATTTGACTTCGGCGACAATCTCGACCAAAGTAGCTCCGTTCAAGCTGTCGTCGATATTTTCGGACCGACTGATTTGACCAAAATTGCCGCCGATTATCCTAAAGACGTGCAAAAACTTTATAACTCGGCGGGCGGCGGAGCTTCACTTTTTGTCAACGGTATGACGATTTATAAGGACAACAAGGGCGGCTCTATCCTTGACACGCCTGAAACTGCCCGCGACTCAAACCCGATAACTTACATTGGCAAGGACACTCCGCCTTTCCTCATCATGCACGGCAACGCGGACAAAACTATTTCGCCGAGCCAATCGAAACTTTTGTACGACGCGCTGATTAAAAACGGTATCGACGCCAACTATTATATCCTTAACGGTGCTGACCACTATGCGTATTATTTTTATCAGCCGAAAGCTTTTGGAATTATCGTTGACTTTTTGAACAGAGTTTTAAAATGATTGAACTTGATTTTGCAAAAAAAATTCACGAGCTGGGCGGCAAGGCGTATCTTGTCGGCGGCGCAGTTCGTGATAAATTTCGCGGCGTCCAAGCTCATGATAGAGATTATTGCGTTACGGGCGTTGATGAAAAAATTTTCGCCAAAG
>JAFSXD010000056.1 GCA_017444245.1 Selenomonadaceae bacterium
GGTTTAATCTTCATGATTCGGCATCCTTTCTATTAGCTGAAGATAATTTTGGGAGATTGAACTATATCAAAAAAAGCAATGCTCTGTCAATAGTTGGTAGATCGATAGATTGTTAGATCGTTAGTTGGTAGTAATTTGCGCGTCCCCTCCTCCACAAATTTAATTTCAACGTACACCAACAAAAAACGACGGGCTTAAAATTTAGCTCGTCGTTTTATTTTTTTGCGTGAAAAGTTCTAGCCGAAAATTATGTGCGCGGCAGGCGCGGCGATAAACAAACTTATCAGCGTACGTTCAAGGAAGAGGACAAAAAGTTCCGGCAAGCTCACGGGAATTTTTGAACCGAGAATCAAACCGCCAACTTCCGAAAGGTAAATCAGTTGCGTAACGGAAATTACCGCTACGATAAATCTCGTCATCTCGCTGGTTATCGTACTTGCCGCAATTATCGAAGGCGTGAACATATCCGTAAAGCCGACGATCATTGTCTTTGACGCGGCTTCAGCTTCCGGCACATCAAGGAATTGTAAAAGCGGCAGGAAAGGATGTCCCAGCGTGTCAAAAATCGTCGTGTTGTTCGCCAAAATCAACGCCAACGTTCCAATACACATGACGACGGGCAAAACACCGAACCACATGCCCGCCGCATTTTTCAGGGCACTTTCCATGAACTGTTCGACGCCGCGAAATTCCGCCACACGTTGACGCGCCAACGTCAAGCCGTATTGCAAAGACGACGTGTAACCTTCCGGCAACTGTTCGCCCATCGCTTTACCTTCAACCAAAAATTCATCTTTTTTCAACGACAACGGCGGGATTCGCGGAAGAATTACCGCGCAGACAAATCCAATCGCACAAATTAAAAGATAGTACGCGCCAAAATATTGCATTAAGTCAACCTGCGCCAACACAACTATGCTGAACGTTATCGACACGGCGGAAAAAGTCGTTGAGATTATCGCCGCCTCACGTTTGGAATAATATCCGCCTTCGTATTGGTTAGCCGTCAACATAACGCCTAATGTTCCGTCGCCAATCCATGAAGTCATGCAGTCGACAGCCGCGCGTCCCGGTATCGTGAAAACAGGACGCATTATTTTCGTCAGCATCGCGCCGATAAATTCCAACAGTCCGAAATCCAACAGCAACGGCAGTAACAAACCCGCCAATAAAAATATTACCACGAGTACCGAAAGCAAATCGTTCAGCACGAATCCTCCGCCGTCCGCGCAGGTTATCATGTGCAAAACGCCTTCTTTGCCGTCTTCTGCGTCAATTCCCAAGTACGTCAGCCAAATAAAAATCGCGCCGATGATTCTTATCACGACCCAAACTGCCGTCGTCGAAAAAGTATTCGCAACGATAGGATAAGTCGCTATAAAGTTCGGTTTGTGCAAAAAAATTATCCCGAGTACTGCGGAGATCGTCACTATCGCCAAACACAACAGCGGCAAAAATTCACCTATCGCGTTGCTGATTATGTCCGCAATAATTTTCACGACTACTGTCCATTTGCCGTCGTCTTGCACCGGAATCATGAAAAGAAAAACGCCTATCACTGACGGAATTATAAATCCTGAAAGTGAGCCTTCTTTTTTGTCCTCCGTCGCGTGAATTCTCTCTCTGGAAAAATTCTCCATAACTTGCAATTACTCTCCTGTTGAAAAAATTTTAAGCCCCTGTTGTCTCTGTCCAAGTTTTTGTTTCGTAATTCGCTTGGTAAGTTTTATCACTGTCGTCAACATTAACCGTGAACTTGGAAGGCGTTCCGTTTATGAGGAGCGAACCGCCGTCCGAAAATGCCAAGTAACAGCCGCTGTCATTAAGTTGCGCACCGACAATTTGATTGAGTGAAAGATTTAATTTAATGGCGTCTTGACTTTCCACATTTTGGAATACGTCGTGCCCGTCAAGAAATTCGTAAGCAAAAACATCTTTGTTGACGCCGCCAAAAATTTCGTCGTTGCCTGCCTTGCCGCCCCAAAGATAATTTTCGCCGTTGCCCGCGCGAATAATATCATTCTCATAATTTGAGCCGAAAAGAACTTGGTTATTTGAGCCGCCGTTAATATTTCTGCCGTCAACTTCGGTGGAGTTCGATGCCATGAAAGCGTACATCATGCCGCTTGGAGTGTTCATGCTGATAACTTTTCCGCGAACGTCGCGAACAATTAACATTTGGGTTTCTTCGCTGGGAAACGAAGTTTCATTTCCCGCAACAACAAAATCGTCTAACAGGTCAGTCAAGGAAAAAGCTTTTAAATCTTTGTTGTAATTAATCGTGTCGTTTTCGTCGTAATTCGTGATGACTGCGCTGTTTGTCTCATAACTGAAAGTTTCACTTGACGCCGAATCGCCAACGAATTGCGTCACGTTCAAACCTTGTTGAGCGATGAAACGCATAAACATATCGCCGGCAGGATAAGCGTAACTTGAACCTGTTCCTTCAGCGAAACTCAACGCGTCTATCAAAGTTTCCGTGTCGTTCGCCAGCGTGACAACCTTTTCTGTTTGTTCGCTGTTGTAATCGTCGTCGCCTTGAACTAAATCTGCAATGCCTTCCGTGAAAAATTGCGGCATATCGCGCTTGATAGTTCCCGTCGCACTCATAACGGCATGAACCATTTCGTGAGCAATGACTCTGTCCAAGTAAAGATCACTTGGCTCTGAAGTATCACTGTCGAAACGGTGTACAACTCTTCCGTTTGGATCTGTGGAGTCTAATCTGCCGAAAGAAGAAAGTGAAAGCGTCAAGAAAATGTAATTGTCAGGTCTGCCGTCGTCACGTAAAGAAGTGGTAATTGCCGATGCGCTTTCGTACTCTGAACCCGCGCCGAATCCTATTTCAATCGTTTGTCCGTCGAGAGCCAAGCCGAGCGAATCGTAATTGAGTTTAGCCGCTTCTCTAAGCCAATATTTATTCAGCCCCTTCAACGCGGTTTGTATTGAGCTTTTCATTTCGCCGTAAGTTGGCGAGCTTATGTTTATAGGTGATCCGTCAGAAAATTCGCCTACGGAAATTTCGTAGTAACCGTCGGGGTCTAACGTGTCAAGATCTATATGATAATTTGAATCTTTGATACGTTCAGAAGCTTCCGCGTCGCCTTCGGTCACACAGTCGATAGCTTCCGTAAGACTGTTTGGCCACTTCACGTAAAAGGTGAAAGATTTTCCGTCGTTGCCGGTGTAAGTTATCGGCGTAGTTGAACCGGGCGTCGGAAGTTCTGCGGTGGACAAATCTTCGTCCTCCGGTACGATTGACTGCGCGTTTTTGACGGTGTCGCCGCCCGCGTTTGCGCCGGTAATTGCGCCGGTGTCAGCCGTGAAATCGTTATCCGCGCCGATAACCATTCCCGTAATTTTTTGCAATTTTGTATCGGTGTCGGTATAAATTCCATCTTCGTCCGCCAGCATTTTCGCAAGCAAACCTACCGCTTCTTCCAAGCTTGAAAAAAGCGATGAACGTCTAACCGCGTCTTCGAGTGCAACTCTTCCTACCGGTGCGCTGTCCTGCGAATAATTTTTCAAGGTGTCCATAAAAATTTTTACGGTTTCCACCGCAGTTGACATTAAAATACCTCCTTCGGTTTTAGGTTTCAAATTTTAA
>JAFSXD010000057.1 GCA_017444245.1 Selenomonadaceae bacterium
TCTTTGAATGCATTGGAGTAATCGGACAGTTCGGAACTGGACGCGGCGCACTGTTCGGAAACGGCGGAATTATCCGTGACGACGCCCAAAATTGTTTGTGAAAGCTCGTTGACTTCGTTCATAATTTTTTGTTGAGCTTTACTCTGTTCACTAAGCCGGCGAATAACTTTTGTGACTTCTTCCGTATTTTCCGTGACGCCGGACAAAGAGCCTGAAGCAGTTCCGACGACTTCCATGCCGTGCGCAATTCCCGACAACGCATTTGTGATAAGACTTTGAATATTTTGCGTGGAACTTGCGGATTGTTCGGCAAGTTTCCTGACTTCATCAGCGACGACTGCAAACCCGCGCCCCGCCTCTCCTGCGCGTGCCGCCTCAATCGACGCGTTCAAGCTCAAAAGTGCCGTCTGCCCGGTTATCTCGTCCAACGCTCCAAGTATCGATTTAATTTCTTCCGACGCTCGGCTGATGTCATTCATTGCGTCAACAACTTTGTCCATTTGCACGCGGCTAAGTTCGATACTTCTCGTCGTGTCCGCGCCGCGCTTAAGAGCATCTTGCACGAAATTTTCAACACGCGCGTTTTGTTCCATTGTCTCCTGAATTTTCGATTGCAACTGTTGAATACTTTCAGTTTGACTAACCGCGCCTTGAGCAAGACTGTTTGAAACTTGAGAAACTTCATTTGCACTCACGGCGACTTGCTCGGCAATTTCGCCCATTGAATGCATTTCGTTGCAAAGTGATTCGCGGATGTGTTCAATGTTCGTTTGAATCGGCACGTAATCGCCGATGTACTTCATGTCCGTAGCCGTCACCAAATCGCCGTCAGCCATAGAGCGCAAATTTATTTCAATGTCTTGCACGTAGCTGGAAAGTCCGACGCGCATTTTGTTCAACAAGTCATAAAGTTTTCCAATTTCATCTTCGCGATTGTAAACCAATTTCTGATTCAAATTACCTTGAGCAAGTTTGTTGATGCTACCTTCAAGAGTGCCGATAGGTTCAACAACTCTTTCCTGAAATATCGCGTAAACTTTTTTCAAAAACAAACCGACAGACGCCGCAAATCCGATAAGCAAAATGTACAACACGTAAGTCATAATCGTTACCATGCTCTGCGCCGCGTCAACCATTGAGTTTGTAAGTCCGAAATACGTTTCGCTTACTTCCAAAAGTTTTGTGGGATCGTTCGTCGTTTTAAAATCGGAAATGGCGGATTTCACTTCAGTGTTCCAGTAAGCTTCAACTTTGTCACGCTCCGAAGAAAAACTGCCGAGTAAAATTGCGCCGTCAAGTTTTTTCAGCAAACCTTCAACTTTTTCCGTTGCTTGAGCAGAGTCCGCGCCCGCCAGTACCTGCTTAACCACGCGTTGACTTCCGCCGCGAACTATTCCCGCTTCGTTGACAACAGCCGTGTAACTTGAAAACAGGAACAGGCTCACCATCATTACCACAACCATGACGGCTACCAATTTGAAAACTTTTGACAAAAGTCCTTTAATCAGAAAAGCGATAGTACCCTGCTCGTTCATGACAATCCCTCCGCAAAAAAATTATTTTCTGCGGTAGATTATACTGTTTCTGAAGAAAATTTCAAAGGGAAATGACAAACAATGTACCAGACGCGTGAAAGGAAAAATTGTTATCAAAGCCAACGCGCACAAAAGATGACATTTAAAAATCAGCGGAACATTTTCCATTACGCTGATGTCAGGTTGGAAAATTAAAAGACTTCTGAACCAAACGGAAATTGTTTCGCGGTAATTGAAGTCGCCCAAAATTCCCGTCGCATTTAACGTCGTCGCCAAACACCCCGTCGCTATCGCGAAAAATAAAATGAGGTAAAGCCAGCCGTCCATCTTCGACGTGTTGACTTTCATGCGCGGATTCCCAAAACGCCTTTGCATCAACAAAAAAAATCCCACGAAAAATAAAATTCCCGCAGGTATGCCGCCCGCCAACGCGATTATGTGGTAAAGGTGTTCGTCAATGCCCGCGCTGTCCGTCAAAAATTTTGGTATCAAAATCCCTATCACGTGTCCGCCGAATGCCATCGCCAAACCCAAATGAAACATCGGACCGGCAATTTTCAAACTGTCCTTCGCCAAAAATTGGCTTGACTTCGTCGTCCAAGTGCGCGTGTTCGTTGCGTAGCGGTAAAGCGTGCCGACAATCAACACGGTAAAAGCAACGTAAGGCAGTGCGCCGAAAAAAATTTCATTCACGTGCGGTTCACCTCCAAATTTTCTTCCGTGATTAAAACTGCGTCGAGTAAAAATGCATGTGCCAACTTCGCCTCAATAAATCTGTCGCGCAGAAGTTTAATTTTACTTTTCGCCATGTCCAAAATTTTTTTTGAGTTTTGCGCGGGAACAGTCGCCGCCAATTCCAAAATCGCGGGCAAGTAGTCCGGCAGTTCGTTTTGCAAATCAAAATTATTTTCGAGGAATAAACTTTTGTACTCGTGAAGTTCTTGCGCTTGCTTGCCAAAATCTGTTCTGTCGTGCGTCGTCAAATACAAATTCGTGTTCTGGGAAAAATCGAAAGAGCGAACGTACAAAGTTTCATAATCTTTTGTGCCGAGCTTTTCGATGTAGTCAAACAAATCTTTGAAGGCGTCTTTAATTTGTGGCGTTTTAATTTCTTCGACTGCCGCCCGATATTCAGAAAAATTTTTCCGCCAATCTTCGTCGGGGTAGCCGAGAAGGTACGCCGCAATTTTCAGCGTGACTTGATATTCTTCCATTAGCAACAACCTCCGGGACAAGCGTAACCGGTGCTTCCTTGCAATTCGCGCAACTGTTCGTGCGTTTTGCCCTGAAGTCCCGCAGGAAGTTTGATTCGGTCGGCGTACTTTGCAATTCCCAGCAAGCGATACATTTTTTCGTATTCGCCGAGTTCAAATTCCAAATTTTTCGGCGGCGCGGCGTCAATTTCTTTTTGTCTCATTACCGCCCGCATGTCCAAAAGTCTTTGCAAAGTTTTTTTGATAACTCCAACGTCGCCTGCTGAAAAAATTGTCGCAAGATATTCAAGCGGGATTCGCATTGATTCCGAGTCCGGCAAGTAAACTTTATCTTCGGTGGCTTTAATTATCGGCGACAACGGCGGGATATACCAAACCATTGGCAATGTGCGATATTCGGGGTGGAGTGGTAAAGCCAATTTCCAACCTTTGATGATTTTGTAGACTGGGGAAATTTCTGCCGCCTTGATGACTGCTTCGGAAATTCCTTCGGCACGTGCCGCCGCTTGAACTTCTGCGCTTGAGGGATCTTTTATCACGTCAAGCAAATTCGGATAAATATTTTTTTCGTCAGCAGTTTTCGCCGTTGAAAAAACCGCGTCGGCGTCGTACAAAATTATTCCCAAATAACGGATTCGTCCAACGCAAGTGTCAGTGCAAACCGTCGGCAAGCCGTTTTCCAATCGCGGATAGCAGAAGGTACATTTCTCCGCCTTATTTGTTTTCCAGTTGTAATAAACTTTTTTGTAGGGGCAAGCGGGGATGCAGTGACGCCAACCGCGACAAACATCTTGCGACACCAAAACCACGCCGTCTTCATCACGTTTGTAAATCGCGCCGCTGGGACATGCCGCAACGCAGGCGGGATTCAAGCAATGGTTACAATTTCGCGGGAGGTACTTCATAAAAATATCTTGAAATTCCAGCGTGATGTCAATTCCCATGTGCTTTAAATTATAATCTTGCCGCGCAGATTCGCCGCCGGCTAAATCGTCTTCCCAATTTGGTCCCCATTGAATTTCCATACGTTTTTGCGTGATGAGAGATCGCGGGCGCGCAACGGGCTGATGATTTTTTCTGCCGGAATGAATCAACGTTTCATAATCGTAAGTCCATGGCTCGTAATAATCCAAAAGTTCAGGCTGTCGCGGATGATAAAAAAGTTTCAAAATTCGTTCCAACTTTGAACCCGTGCGCAATGAAAGTTCGCCGTCTTTGACTTGCCAGCCGCCTTGCCATTTTTCTTGATTCTCCCAATCTTTCGGATAACCGATGCCGGGCTTTGTCTCGACGTTGTTAAAATACATGTACTCCGCGCCTTCGCGATTAGTCCAAACGTTTTTGCAGGTAATTGAGCAAGTATGACAGCCGATACACTTATCAAGATTCATCACCATTGCAACTTGTGCTTTAATCTTCAAGCCAATCAACCTCCTCCATTTTTCGCGCAACAACGTACATATCGCGCTGATTTCCCGTCGGACCGTAGTAATTAAAACCGTAACTAAGTTGACCGTAGCCGCCGATCATGTGCGTGGGTTTCATGTGAATTCTTGTCGGCGTGTTATGAGTGCCGCCGCGTGTGCCGGAAATTTTTGAGCCGGGAACGTTAATGTGTCTGTCCTGCGCGTGGTACATGTAAATTACGCCGCGTGGGATTCGCGGAGAAGTGACTGCACGCGACGCAACAACGCCGTTTCTGTTATAGAGTTCAACCCAGTCATTGTCCTTCACGTCAATTTCTGCCGCATCTTTTTCGTTAAACCAAACCGTTTGACCGCCACGAAACAGAGTTAACATTTGCTGACTGTCAAAATACATTGAATGAGTACTCCATTTATTATGTGGCGTCAAATATTTCAGCGTAATTTCTTTTGTGGCACCAAGAGGATTTTTCAGCGGACGAAATTCCAAAATCGGCTTGTACACGGACATGGTTTCGCCCCATTCGCGCATCATTTCATGATCCACGTAAAAAGATTGACGCCCCGTAACCGTTCGGAAAGGAATTAATTGTTCAATGTTCGTGCTGAAAGGAGTATATCTGCGATTTTGGTTGCTGCCCGTGAAAGTCGGCGACGTAATTGTTTCGCGCGGCTGAATTGCAACCATGTCAAAAGTAAATCGCTCCGATTCTCTGTCACTTGCAAGCGAAGTTAAATTTTCAATACCGGTTTTCTTTTCAAGGTCTTTCCAAGCACGGACGGCAACTGAACCGTTCGTCGTCGTGGAAAGTCCCATTACCGCATCGCAAGCTTGCTTTGCTTCGTAAATTGACGGCATGCCGAAGGAAATTAAATTTTTGTCCTCGATAACGCCGTTGCGTGCACGAATTTCCTCGTAATCTTGTTTCGACGCCCAAGACATTCCTTTTGACGCCATGCCTTTTTCGACGTTCGGACCAAGCGCAACCCATTTATCAAAAATTTTCGTGTAGTCGCGCTCAATCATCACGATAGCGGGCATGGTTTTTCCGGGCACAGGTTCGCAGTCGCCTTTGCTCCAATCCAAAATTTTCCCTTCGGGCTGTGCCGTTTCGCCTTCAGAATCGTGCTGAATCGGAACTGCCATAACGTCTTTGTAAATTGGAAAATTGGCGTCCGTCGCAACTTTTGACACTGCCTTTGCAAGCGTGCGGAAAATATCCCAATCGGTTCGCGCCTCCCAGAGCGGATCTACCGCAGGCTGGAACGGATGAACAAATGGATGCATGTCCGTTGATGACAAATCCGTTTTTTCGTACCAAGTCGCCGTCGGCAAAACAACATCAGCGTAAAGCGCGGAAGACGCCATGCGAAAATCAATGTCAATGAGCAGATCCAATTTGCCGTCGAGTGCGCCGCCCGATTTTCCAATTTCGCCTTCACTGCGGAATTTTATTTCCGTCGGCTTAATCGGCGTCTCTTCCTCCGCGAACAAACTATTTTTCGTGCCCAGCAAGTACTTCAAAAAATAATCGTGCCCCTTCGACGAAGAGCCGATTAAATTATTTCTCCAGATAAAAAGATTTCGCGGGAAATTTTCCGGCGCGTCAGGGTCTTCAATCGCAAATTCCAAAGTTTTCTCTTTCAAACTTTTTGCGACAAATTTTTTTATGTTGTCCAAACCTTCAAAGCCGGCAGACTTTGCCTCGTCGAAAATTTTTTGTCCGCTTTTGTTGAACGTGGGATAACTCGGCAACCAACCAAGACGCGCCGCCAAAACGTTGTAGTCGCCGGGATGACGATAACGCGGCTTTTCAAAATTCGGCACAAGCGGCAACGTGTCAACTTCTTCACTGCGCCATTGATCCGTTGCGAAATAATAAAACGAAGTGCTGTTTTGAAGTTTTGCGCCGCCTTGCCAATCTGTGCCCGTCATGATTCGCGCCCAACCTTCGGCAGGTCTCAATTTTTCTTGACCGACGTAATGAGCCCAACCGCCGCCGTTTCTGCCTTCGCAACCGCAAAACATCAGCAAATTTAAAATCGTGCGATAAATTACGTCGGCGTGATACCAGTGATTTATTCCGCCGCCCATGATAACCATCGTGCGCCCGTGCGTTTTCAGCGCGTTATCGGCAAATTCCCGCGCAGTGTGAATAACCATGTCGGCTTTAACGCCCGTAAATTTTTCTTGCCATTTCGGAGTATACGGCGTATCATCTTCGTAGGATTTCGCGAATTCGCCGCCTATTCCCGTATCAATTCCGTAATTGGCAAGCGTCAAGTCGTAAACCGTCGTGACAAGTTTCACACCGCCGGCAGTTTTAATTTTTTTCACGGGAACTGCGCGGGTTAAACTTGGTTTACTTCCTCTGTCGTTGCCGAAGTACGGCAAAATAATTTCCGCGACATCATCACGATCTTTTAAGATTGAAAGTTTTGGGGAAATTTTTTCTCCGGTGTCGGAATTTTCTTCGCGCAAATTCCATTTACTCTGTCTGTCCCAACGATCTCCCATTGTGCCGTTTGGAATTACAAGTTTGCCCGTCAATTCGTCAATCACGTAATGTTTGAACTCGGCATGCTTTTCTCTACGTCCCAAATCTTTTGCGTTTAAAAATCTTCCGGGCTGATACTTGCCGTCTTTTTCGTCGAGAATCACGAGGAAAGGAAAATCCGTAAACCGTCGCGCATAGTCAATAAAAAATTCGGCGGGCTGTCCCCAATAATATTCTTTCAAGATGACGTGTCCCATTGCCATTGCAAGCGCGGCGTCGCTGCCCGTTTTCAAATTTATCCACGTGTCGGCAACTGTCGTAGATTCGGCGTAATCAGGCGCGATTGAAACAACCTTCGTGCCTTTGTATCTTGCTTCCGTCAAAAAATGCGCGTCGGGCGTGCGCGTCAACGGAACATTCGAGCCCCAAGTAATTATGTAACCGGCATTAAACCAATCGCTTGATTCGGGCACGTCGGTTTGATCTCCCCAAACTTGCGGAGATGCCGGCGGTAAATCTGCGTACCAATCATAAAATGAAAGTCCCGCGCCGCCCATTAACTGAACGAATCTTAAACCCGCCGCGTAACTCAACATGGATTTTGCGGGAATGACGGAGAAACCGAAAATTCTGTCCGGTCCGTATTTTTGAACGGTGTGAAGTAAACTTGCCGCGACAATTTCTGAAACTTCGTCCCAATTTGAACGAACAAAGCCGCCCATTCCGCGAGCCTCTTTGTACTTTTTCATTTTGGCGGGTTCATTCGCGATACTTTGCCACGCCGCCAACGCGTTTGGAAAATTCGGACGAGTTGAACGCCAAAGTTCCGCAAGTTCACCGCGCAGGTAAGGATATTTAATTCTGTGCGGGCTGTACAAATACCACGAGAACGACGCACCACGAGGACAGCCGCGCGGTTCAAAATCCGGCATATCGGGCGACGTTTCAGGATAATCATGAACTTGATTTTCCCATGTGACGAGCCCGTTTTTCACGTAAATGTTCCAACTGCATGAGCCCGTGCAATTCACGCCGTGCGTCGACCTTACAACTTTGTCGAAACTCCAACGATCCCGATACATATTTTCCCAATCGCGTCCGCCTTCGTGCGTCTGCTGATGATTGTCGGCGGATTTTTCTTTTGGGATGAGATATTTTAATTTTTGCAAAATGCTCCCCACGCTATCACTCTCCTTTTTCAAAATTTTAACAGAAATTTTTGTCATTGTATGTGATAAATGTCACTTCCAATTTTTCCTCAAATGTGATATTTTTTTTGCGGGTGATTGATTTGAAAAAAATTTTTACTCTGTTAATGGCGTTGACGTTTTTGTTGCTGACGGGTTGCGGCGGAAATTCTGCGCAGGAAAAAAAATCTTCCGAACTTCACATTTCTGCGGCGGCAAGTTTGACGGACGCCATGAAAGAAATTTCCACAGCGTACGAAAAAGAAAATCCGAACGTGAAAATTATTTTTAACTTCGGATCAAGCGGCGCACTTCAGCAGGCGATTGAAAACGGCGGCGAAACAGATTTATTTTTCTCTGCCGCGCAAAAGCAAATGGATTCACTCGAAAAATCTGCCAACCTCGTTGAAGGCACGCGAAAAAATTTTTTGGAAAATGAAATTGTTTTAATCGTTCCGGCTGACAGCGACAAAAAAATTTCTGCCTTTGAAGATTTGACGCGCGCGGACGTTCAACACGTTGCATTGGGCGAACCAAAAGGCGTTCCCGTCGGACAGTACAGCGAAGAAATTTTAACTGCGCTGAACATTCTCGACGCTGTCAAGGCAAAGGCGGTTTACGGTTCTGATGTTCGGCAAGTTTTAGCTTGGGTTGAAAGTTCTGAAGCGGACTGCGGAATTGTTTACGCGACAGATGCGGCAGTTTCCGATAAAGTAAAAGTCGTAGCCGTCGCCGCGCAGAACACTCACAAGCCCGTAATTTATCCCGCCGCGATTGTCAAAGGTACAAAAAATCTTGACGACGCAAAAAAATTTTTGAACTTCGTCGGCACGGACGCGGCTAAAAATATTTTTGAGAAGTATGGATTTAAGTGTATCGATTAGAAAAAAACTTCGTGACTTTTTTTTGGACGTGAGCTTTCAAACTTCCAATGAAATTTTTGCGTTGCTCGGCGCGTCGGGTAGCGGAAAAAGTATGACGTTGAAAATCATTGCAGGAATTGAAACGCCTGACGAAGGAAAAATTATTTTGAACGGGCGCGTACTTTTCGACAGCGAAAAAAAACTTAACTTGCCGCCGCAATCGCGAAGGCTTGGTTACCTTTTTCAAAATTACGCACTTTTTCCAAACATGACTGTTGCCGAAAATATTTTGTTCGCCGCCGTCGGAAATAGAAATGAAAAGTTATGTAGTCTTGACGAAAATTTGAAACGCTTTCAACTGCGCGGGCTGGAAAACTCTTATCCGCATGAACTTAGCGGCGGGCAACAACAGCGCGTTGCACTGGCAAGGATTTTGACTTCGCACGCAGAATTTTTGTTGCTCGACGAACCGTTTTCCGCGTTGGACAGCTATTTAAAATGGAATTTGGAATTGGAACTTGCCGAAATTTTTAAATCTTACAACGGCGCGGCAATTTTGGTTTCGCACGACCGCGACGAAGTTTTCAGATTGGCTGATAAAATTGCCGTTTTGAATCAAGGAAAAATCGACGCAATTAATGGCAAGCATGAACTTTTCGACAATCCGCAAACTGTATCAGCGGCGATTTTAACGGGATGCAAAAATATTTCCTCCGCAAAAAAAATTGCTGACGATAAAATTTTCGCCGAAGATTGGCAAGTAACTTTGAGCGTAAATAAAAAAATCCCCGACGATTTGAAATTCATCGGGATTCACTCTCATGCTTTGGAAGTTTCACGGACGGGCGAAAATATTTTTCCCGCCGAACTTGTCCAAGAAATTGAAGACACGCGCTCAATTATTTTAACGGTGAAGTTGGTAGCCGACGGCAAAAATTTAATTCGTTTGGAAGTTGGAAAAAATTTTTGGCGTAACGCGAAACGCGACGACCTTTGCATAAAAATTCCGCCTGAAAAAATTATTTTTCTGAATGGGTGACTAAATGGAAATTTCGCCGTTAATCGTGACACTGAAAACTGCAGTCACGGCGACCGTCATAACTTTTTTTCTCGGAATATTTTTAGCGTACGCCGTCGTGAAAATGAAAAAGTTCAAAGGAATTGCCGACGCGGTTATAACTTTGCCGCTGATTTTGCCGCCCACAGTCGTGGGATTTTTTTTACTTTTGCTCTTCGGCAAGAAAAGTTTTATCGGAAAAATTTTTTTACAATTCGACGTGACTTTTGTTTTCACGTGGAAAGCGGCGGTAATTTCTGCGGTAATAGTGTCGTTGCCGCTGATGTATCGCACGACACGCGGAGCATTTGAACAAATTGACGTAAACATAATTCAAGCGGCGCGAACACTCGGCGTATCCGAAGGAAAAATTTTTTGGCGAATAATTTTGCCGAATGCACGATACGGAATTTTGGCGGGAATAATTTTAAGTTTTGCCAGAGCGTTGGGGGAATTTGGCGCAACGATGATGTTTGCAGGAAATATTCCTGGCGTCACGCAAACTTTATCGACGGCGATTTATTCTGCGGTGCAAGCGAACGATTACGATACCGCGTTTCAATGGACCGGCGTAATGATGATTTTTTCATTGACATTTATTTTGGCGACAAATTTTTTACCGAACATGCGGAGGAGTAGTTTTTAGTTTTTAGCTTGTAGCTTGTAGCTTGTAGCTTGTAGCTTGTAGCTTGTAGCTTGTAGTTTCTAATAGACTTCCATGATTATCGGCAAAATCATTGGGCGACGGCGCGTCTGATCGAAAAGATATTGCGACAAAGCGTCCTTTATATTTTGCTTTATGGTCGTCCAATCCGAAATTTGATCGTCCACGCAGTGTTTCAATGCCAAATTAATTTTTTCCTTCGCGCCGTCCATTAAATCTTCCGATTCACGAACGTAAACGAAACCGCGCGACACGATGTCCGGACCCGCAACGACTTTTCCCGTGTAATGGTTAATCGTGATGACGACGATTAAAATTCCGTCCTGCGAAAGTTGCCGCCTGTCACGCAAAACAATGTTGCCAACATCGCCGACGCCGAGCCCGTCAACCATGACGACGCCCCAATTAACGCGCCCGACAATTTTTCCGCGCTCACGAGTAAATTCAAAAATATATCCGTTTTCGCCAACCAAAATATGATCTCGTGACATTCCAATTTCTTCAGCAAGTTTGGCGTGCGCAAAAAGATGATGAACTTCGCCGTGAACAGGAATAAAAAATTTCGGACGTATCAAGTTGTGCATTAATTTCAAGTCTTCACGCGACGCATGCCCCGACACGTGCATGCCTTCCTTGCGCTCATAAATTACATTCGCACCCAATCGCAGGAGATTATCAACCGTTTTTGCGATTGATTTTTCATTGCCTGGAATTGGCGTCGCGGAAATTATCACAGTGTCGCCTTGAATTATATCAACTTGTCTGTGATCCGAAAGAGCCATACGAGTTAACGCGCTCATCGGTTCGCCTTGACTTCCCGTCGTTATAATTACAATTTTATTTGCGGGGTAATTCATGATATCTTCAACGTCAATGATAACGCCTTCGGGCGCGTGAATGTAGCCCAGCTCAAGCGAAATATTTACGACGTTTACCATGCTCCGCCCCAAAATCGTAACGCGCCGCCGATATCTTACCGCCGTGTCAATGACTTGCTGTATTCGATGAACATTTGAAGAAAAAGTTGCGACGATAATTCTTCCCTGCGCATTTTGAAATTCTCGATTGAACGCAATGCCGACAGTTTTTTCACTCGGCGTGTGTCCGTCACGTTCAGCGTTCGTCGAATCAGCCATGAGAAGAAGGACACCTTTGTTGCCCAAATCTGCCAGCTTGCGAAAATCCGCCATTTTGCCATCAATCGGCGTGTAGTCAAATTTAAAATCGCCGGTGTGAACTATCATGCCCAGCGGAGTTTTTATCGACAGTCCGACTGAATCCGGTATCGAATGATTGACGCGAAAAAATCCTACGCTGAAACATCCTAAAGAAATAATTTCGCCTGTAGACACGACATGAAGATTATTTGAGTCAACGCCGTTTTCTTTCAGCCGCCCTTCCAAAATTCCCAGCGTCAATTTCGTCCCGTAAACCGGCGCGGAAATTTCTCTCAAAATGTACGGCAATGCACCGATATGGTCTTCGTGTCCGTGCGTCAAAATAATTGCCCGCAGACATTTTATGTTGTCCAGCACGTACGAAATATCGGGGATGACGAGATCCACGCCCAGCATGTCATTTTCCGGAAACATTAGCCCCGCGTCAATCAAAAGCATTTCGTCTCCGCAACGAATTACCGTCATGTTTTTTCCAATTTCGCCAAGCCCGCCCAACGGAATTACCTGTAGTTTTGAATCGTTTCTTTGCTCGCTTCTCAGCAATAATATCTCCCCCAAAATTTTTTAAACCAAAAACCGGACAGAATTTCTGTCACACAAAAAAATTTTCCGAACAATTAGCTTTTTGAATTTTAACATGTTGATTGACGCTTTACAAGTTTTAATAATTCTGTGCATGAAAAAAAGTTGCCGACGATTTTTGCCGACAACTTTTTAGCTTGTAGCTTGTAGCTGGTAGCTTGTAGGTTTTTAGTCAAGTGTTGTGTTTTCATTCACGGAATATTTTACGTTGGGGGGTGCACCACTGCCCGCGCCGTTCAAAACATGCGCCGTCAAAAAAATCAGCAACTCGGATTCAGTTTTATTTTTCCTGTGAGATCTGAACAGAGCACCAAGCAACGGCAAATCTCCAAGAAAAGGAATTTTGCTGACGCTTTTTTCTTCCTCCGTGCCAATCAGCCCGCCGATAATCATGGGTTCGCCGTCGCGCACGGTAACAATCGTGTCCGCCGAGCGCGTGTTAAATCGATACGCTTTCAAATCTTCGACGTACTGCGGCGTGCTAACTTCGGTGTGAATCGTCGCGGTAATTGTGCCGTCGTCATTCACGCGCGGCGTGTACTTCAAAATAATTCCCGCGTCAAGATATTGAATTTCCGTCGTCGTGCTTGTGTTGTTCGTGGAAACTTTTGGCACGGGTACTCTGTTTCCAACGTTAATAACCGCCTCGTGCCCTTGAATCGTCGTCACATTTGGGCGGGACAAAATTTTTGCCTTGCCGTCCGTGACAAGCGCGTTGATTTTTGCGCCGTAGTAAAATTCAAAGGGATAACCTTCAGGACCGCGCCCAAAACGCAAAATTCCGTAGCCCGTGTTGTCATTAAAATTTCTGTCGTAAGTCGTGCGCTCCAACGTTTCACCCGCGCCGTTTCGATACGTTTCAAAATTTCGTTCAGGATATTGCGGAAGGGCAGACCAAAACCAATCAATGCCCAAATTTTTGCTGGCGTTTTTGTCAATCGCCAAAATTCGCGCCTCAAGTGAAACTTGCTTTAACTCAACGTCCAACAACGCCAACAAATTTTTTGCGCGCTCATATTCCGCCGCCGTCCCGTACAAAATTAAAGCGTTCACGTCGGGGCTGATTAAAACTCTTTCGTCACGTGAAATTTTTTTTGACGAAGATGAATTAGAAATTCTTTGTCCTTCGGAATCTTCTTTTTCGTCGTAGCTGTAGCGATATGAATAACTGCCGTCGCTGTTTCTTCTGCGCGTCATGTAATCGAAATCTCTTTCAGGCTCGGGGTCAAGGGACATGACGACGGCTTTGCGTAAAGTTTCTGCGTCACCAAATTTTATTGGCAAAAGGTAGCTGTTCATCAACGCACCGGCACTGAATTGCGAAGTCATTATGAAAATTTCGCCGTCCTGCACGAGATTTAAATTTTTCGTCTTGGCAATTATCTCCAAAATTTTTTGCGGCTCAACGTTCGACAGTGAAACAGAAATGTTCCCGCCAACAGAATCGTCGACAGAAACATTTAAATTTCCTGCGCGGGCGACGAGCATAATCGTAGATTTTAAATCCGCGTCGTGCACGTTCAAGGTCATGGGCGCGGCATTCGCGATTGAATTAAACATAAGAAAAGCCGCCGCCGTTGACAGAAATTTTTTCAAAACGATACGCCCTTTCCACAGAAAATTTCACGTCTCAACCAAAAAAATTTTACCGCAAGCGTTTGAAAAAGTCCAACAAATTTTGCCGTCTCGAGCTTTGTCGCGCACAATTTTTTTCGTTGACAAGTTTTTCATGGGAAGTTACAATTCCCGTTTAAGCGATTCAAATTTTTTTTCGGAGAATGATACGAAGTTTAATTTTCCAGAAAGCGTGATCCGTGTGAAATTTTCAAAATTGGCAAAGGTATTGGCGACGGCGGGAATATTTTTTTCCGCATTTTTTTCTGCAGGTTGCGGCGAAGAGTCCGAAGTTCACGAGAAAAATTTTTTAAATGTGTCGTACGATCCAACGCGAAAACTTTACGCGGTCTATAATGAAAAGTTCACGGAGCATTGGAAAAAAATTTCCGGCAAAGAAAAATTGAACTTAAAACAATCTCACGGCGGCAGTGCCAGTCAAGCGCGTGCGGTAATCGAAGAAAAACTTGAAGCGGATGTCGTGACGCTCGCTTCTGCTTACGATATCATCAGCATCAAGAAGGCGGGATTCATACGCGGCGGTTGGCAAACCGAATTTCCCGACAACTCCAGCCCGTACACTTCGACGATCGTTTTTCTCGTGCGCAACGGCAATCCAAAAAATATTTCTGATTGGGATGATTTAACGCGTGAAGATGTTGAAATTGTCATGCCCAATCCAAAAACTTCCGGCGGCGCGCAGTGGGGTTACCTTGCCGCGTGGGAGTACGCAAAAAGAAATTTCGGCGGTGACGAAAGTATAATTAAAAATTTCATGAGAGAAATTTTTTTAAACGTCGTGGCGTTGGACACCGGCGCACATAGTTCAACTTTAAATTTCGTGGAAAATGACAAAGGTGACGTTCTGGTTTCGTGGGAAAATGAAGCGTTGGTATCAGTCCAAGAATATCCTGATAAATTTGAAGTTGTCATACCAAGTTTGAGCATTCTTGCTGAACCGACCATTGCTATCGTGGATAAAATCGCCGAGAGCAACGGCAACAAAGATTTGGCGACGGAGTATCTTGACTATCTTTATTCTGAAGAAGGACAGGAAATCGCCGCACAAAATTTTTATCGTCCGCGCAACAAAAAAATTCTGAACAAGTACGCAGAAGTTTTTAAGCCGTTGACTGTTTTCACAATCGACGAGGCATTTGGCGGTTGGGTGGCGGCGCACAAAAAACATTTCGCTGACGGCGGGACGTTCGATCAAGTCACGCTGGGAATTAAATTTTAAAGCAAGTCTTTCGTCAAATGAACCGTGCTGTTGAAAAGTGACATCGTAAAGTAATTGTCATAGGTGTGAATCGCGGTAACTCCCGTGTTATGTTGACGAATGCGCCACATATTTTTCAACGGCACTTCTAAAATTCCGCAAATAATTGTACGTATTATGCAGCCGTGAGTGACGACGACGATTCGGCTGAAATTTTCTGACTCGTGACGTGCCACGAGTTTTTTTATTGCGTTCATTGCGCGAACTTGTGCTTGTTGAAAAGTTTCCGCGCCTTCAATTACGAGTTCGTCGGGCGACGTGTGAAAAATTTTTAATCGTTCAGCGTCGATTTCCTCAATTTCGGCAAAAGTTTTTCCTTCCCACGCACCAAAGTTGACTTCGCGAAAATCGGCGTCGATATTGAGCGGCAAATTAAATTTATCCGCAATGAACTGCGCGGTAAATTTTGCCCGTGCCAAATCGCTTGAATAAATTGCGTCGACGCTGTCGAAAGGAAATTTTTCAGCGAGAAGTTTTGCTTGTCTCAATCCTTCTTCGGAAAGTTTCACGTCAGAAATTCCTTGAATGCGCGCCGTACGATTCCACAAAGTCAGCCCGTGCCGCACCAAAATTATTTCTACCATTGCGCCATCTCCTTTGTAATAAAAAAATCTTGCACAAACCGGCAAGATTATATTACAATTTCCGACGTACCGCAACGACAGGCGGTTTACTTCCTCCGAGAGGAGGTGGTACAGATGCGCTTGGTGAAACTTATTATCCGTGTCATCACGATTACGGGCGTTATCCTCGTCATGTGTACAAAAGTAGCCGCCTAATCCCCAATACAGGTAGCTACTTCGTCTAACAACTATACTCAGAAGAAACCGTTTGCCCGGTACAGGTGCTCCGCAACTTTCGCGGGGCATTTTTATTAGTTCAGATTTTACTGCAAAAACTTTTTTATGGCAAGAAATTTTTCATTGCGTCAATCAGAAAATTATTTTCATGACGCCGCTTAATCGCCAGCCGCAAGAATCTTTCGTCCAAGCCGACAAAATTTCCGCAACTGCGCACCAAAATTTTTTCTGCACGAAGTTTTTCAACGACAAAATTTGCAACGTCGCTTGACGAAAATTTTATCAGTACAAAATTTACCGTCGGCTCAAAAACTTTCACTTCAGGCAATTCACGCAAACGCGCGGTGAAATATTTTTTTTCTTCGTCAAGCCAAAGCCGCGTTGAGTGCAAAAATTTTTCGTCCGCCAACGCCGCAACGCCCGCTTTCTGCGCTAAAAAGTTCACGTTCCAAACGTCCTTAGCAAAATTCAATCGTTCCGCCAAAATTTCGTCGACGACCGCGAAACCCAATCGCAAGCCCGGTATCGCAAAAATTTTCGTCAAAGACTGCACGACGGAAATTTTTTTATTTACAGCCGCCCGCGCAGATTCAATCGGCAAAAAATCTATGAACGATTCATCGACGACGACGTTGACGACTTCGGAAATTTTTTTGACGGCGTCAACTGAAATCAAATTACCTGTAGGATTATTCGGGCGTCCGATTATCACGCAGTCAAATTTTTCCGCCGTGACCTTCTCAAAAAATTTTTTCTCGTCAAAAATAAATTCGTCCTCTTCGCGCAGAAAGAAATATTCCACGTCCGCGCCAATCGCCCACGCCGCCCGTTCGTATTCAGAAAAACTCGGCACGGGAATTAAAATTTTCTTGGGTCGCTCAACGTTGCAGTACAAGTAAAAAAATTCCGCCGCGCCATTTAGCAACACCAAATTTTTCTGCGGTATTTCGTAACGCGCCGCCAAAATATTTTTTAACTCCGTCGCATTCGGATCGGGATAATTCACGACGCCTTCAAAATTTTCCAAAATCGTCCGCCGCACAGAATCGGGCAACCCCAACGGATTTATATTCGCGCTGAAATCCATGAAAAAATTTGCTTGTCCCGTCGCGTCGTAAACTTGCCCGCCGTGCTGAAAATTTCGTTGCAAAAAAAATCCCTCCTCAAAAATATTTTGCCACAAGTGAGGAAGTTGCGCAATAAAAAGTTGTGCAATGATGTTGACAAAAAATTTTGAAGAATATAGAATTAAACGCGGATATTCAAAGTGCCTGAAATTTTTGATACGAACTTTCAGAAAAATTTTTCATGTATTTTATCTGAAAGGCAGGAAGAATTTTAGGGGCGGCGAATAGTCGAAATTGTAGAAAAAGTTGCCTTGTGCAACGGTCGCTAATCAAGTATTTCAAAGAATGGAGTTGGTTATTAATGGCTGCATCAGCAAAAACTACTATCGAAAACAAAACCGGTATTCATGCGCGCCCCGCTTCGGTGTTCGTGCAGACTGCGTCCAAGTTCAAATCCAAAGTTCAAATCAAGGCGAAAGGCAAAACCGTTGACGCAAAAAGCATTCTTATGATCATGAGCATGGGCTTGACCAAAGGCACTGAAATTGAGCTCGTTGCAGAAGGACCTGACGAAGCAGACGCGGTTGCAACCTTGAAGAAACTCGTTGATGATAAGTTCGGCGAAGAGTAAAAATTAATTCACGTACGCCGCATTTGTGGGGAGGAGGGAAAAATATTTTTGTCCCGCCTCCCTTTTGTTGTAAATAACAGTGAGGTAAACTTTCATGGCAAATAAAATTAAAGGTAAAGGCGTAATCTCCGGCGTGGCAGTGGGAACGATTTTACTCGCCGGTCAAAATCTCGACGGTTACTTGGTAAATTATCAGCCCGGCACAAAAGCCGCCGAAAAGAAAAAAGCTGCGGCAGCCCTCGTGAAAGTCGCTGAAAATCTCAAGGCAACCATCGACGACTACACCGAAAAGGGACTCAAAGAGCAAGCAGGTATTCTTGAAGCGCACCGCCTTTTGATTGAAGACCCCGCTATCAGCGAAAAAGTCGAAGAAGAAATCGAAGCTACCGGCAACGCCCCCAAAGCTGTCCTCAACGCGTACGAATCCAATGCACAACTTTTTGAGCAAATGGAAGACGAATACTTCAGAGGACGCGCCGTAGACATGCGCGACGTCGGAAAACGCATTGCAAAATTCTTGCTCGGCATCAAAGATCCGGAAATCGTCGGAAAAGTTATCGTAGCGGGCAAAGAAATTGAACCCTCCGTTATTGCGGGACTTCCCACAGACAAAATTGCCGGCGTTATTCTCGGCGCAGGCTCGACGACGGCGCACGCGGTCATTATCGCTAAAACTCGTGCAATTCCTACGGTCGTTGGCGTTGGCGAAGGCATTGAGCAAATGGCGGACGGCGATCCCGCTATCCTCGACGGCGAAACCGGTGAAATTTTGATTCGCCCCACTGACGAAGAACGCACCAGCTACAACGAAAAAATTAAAAAGCAGGAAGAACTTAAAGCCCACTACGCACAACTCAAAGCCCTGCCCGCAAAAACTCAAGACGGCACTGAAGTTGAGCTCGTCGCAAATATCGGTTCGCCTGCTGATGCTGACGCGGCAATTAAAAACTTCGGCGCAACCGGCGTCGGTCTCTTCCGTTCCGAATTTGTATTCATGGGCAAACAAGATATTCCGAAAGAAGAAGATCAATTCAAAGAATACAAAGCGGCTATCGAAAAATGCGCTACCGTTACTCATGGCGAAGGTCTCTGCGTCATCCGTACAATGGACATCGGCGGCGATAAACCCCTGCCCTACATTCAAGTCGGCGAAGAAGAAAATCCGTTCTTGGGCTATCGCGCAATCCGTATCAGCTTGCAACGCAGAGATTTGTTCCTGCCGCAACTTAAAGCTATTCTTCGCGCAGGTAAATTCGGCAAAGCGGCTATCATGTTCCCGATGGTCATCAACGTTCAAGAATTCCTTGACGCGAAAGAATTTGTCGAAGAGGCAAAACGCGAACTCGTGCAGGAAGGCAAAGAATATTCCGATAA
>JAFSXD010000058.1 GCA_017444245.1 Selenomonadaceae bacterium
AGAAAAAAGCGATAGTGCCCGTATCCAAAGACACCAACGCGACTTCGATTCAAGGAATTATCGTTGACGTAAAAAATTTGCAGGACGGACAAGTTTTAGTTTACGACGCCAAAAATAAAAAACTCGTACCGGCAAAAAAAGATTTTGTAACCGAAAGTGACATAAGCACGACGGGCGAAGTTGGAAAAATTATTCGTGTGGCGGCAAATACTCCGTTGAAAGTTGACATTGACGGAAGCGCGAATCAGCTTGACGGAATTAACGTAGTGGCAAGGAACATCAAAGACGGCGAAGTTTTGGTCTACAGGGCGGCGACAAATTCTTTCCGTTCAGAGCCTAAAGGAGCAACAGGCGAAGGCAAGACGTTAATTTTCACGAAAGGCGACGAAACAATTTGCAGTTACGACGGCTCACAAATTGAAACGGTAGATTTAACGTCAGCAGAAAAATTTACAACAGCGAGGACAATAAAACTTACGGGCTATGCACAAGGACAAGTTGATTTCGACGGAAGTTCCGATGTTGAATTGAAAGTGCAAAGTTTGACGGCGACACTTGCCGATAATGCCGACCGCGCGGATGAAGCTGATAAACTTTCAACGCCGCGAAAAATTTTCTTAAGTGGAGATGCGCAAGGCGAATTTGAATTTGACGGCTCAAAAAATATTGTTGTTGCAGTGACTGTTCCAAGCGTGACAAGTGCGCTGGAAGCCACGAATGCGGATTTTGCAACACAGGCAATGGCGGCGACTGCATCAGCCAAAGCGGTAATTGCAGACACGGCGACGAGCGCGGGAACTGCCGAAAAACTCAAGACCGCGCGAAATATAAAGTTCACAGGAGCAGTCGTTGGAGAAGTTAGTTTCGACGGTAGCGACGATATTACCGTAAATCTTACCGTTTCAGAGGAAAGCTCAATGACGGACGAAATTTCAAATGAAGAAATTGACGCAATGTTTTAGGAGTGGTTGAAATGAAAAATTTTGAGAAAAAATATTCGGACATACCGGTTTACACGGTGATAATTAGACCTGCGCCGCCGCCCAAACCACCGAAAGAATTATTTCCCGTGCCGCAGGAGCATGCTCACGAAGAAATTATTATCGTCAAAGAAGTAGCAGAATCGGCGTTGAAGTTGGAAAATGCGAAGAAAATTTCACTCGGCGGAGATTTGTCAGGCGCAATTTTGTTTGACGGTTCGGAAGATGTCACGTTGAAAGCGGCAGTGAAAGTTGCAGATCGCGCAATTAAAGACGGCAACGGTAAAGATATTTCAAAAACCTATGCAAGGCAGAGCGATTTGGACAAGTATGTTTTGAAGAGTGAAATTCAACGCAAAATTAATTATCTTGAACGAATTATTTATGCGACGAAAATGGCAGTAAATGAATCACTGCGCGAACAAGATTTAGAAGTAGCGACAGACGACGACCTTGAAAATTTATTCGGCGAAGACAGCGATACTTCAACCTCAACCACTACGTCGGACACTTCAAGCAGTAATAGCGGTTTGGCGACGGAAGATGATATAGACGCGTTGTTCGGAGGAAATTAAAGTGACGGATGAATTTGTTGAAAGCTTGAAAAAGGAACTTGCAAAAACTTTTGTGACAAAAGAAGAATTCGCGACGCCACAAAAATTTTCTGTAACGGGTGACGCATCAGGTTTAGTTGAAATTGCGGGCGGGCAATCGGCAACAATGCATCTCAAGGTTAACAAGGCACTTACCGCAAAATTGGCTGAAAAAGTTCTTGATGTTCCGACAGTTAGGAAAGCAATACGCGCAATCAGTTCAGATACGGCTGATGTTGCGTCACGTTGTACGGGAAATGCAAAGACGGCTGCCAAACTTCAGGACGTACACTCAATAATTTTTGGCGGCGACGTTTCAGGCGAAGTAAGTTTCGACGGTTCGCAAGACGTGATTGTAAATGTTCACGTGAAAAATTCCGAATCGGCGGTTAGTGATGAGCACGGCAACAACATTGTGGAGACTTACGCCAAGAAAAGCGATCTTCTGAATATGGAATTTCAGATTACCGAATACGAGGGCAGTCCGTGTTTGTTCATTGTGTTTGGAGAAAAAATGTATCGTTTCATGGGCGAAGAGGTGATTTTTGATGACGAGTCGGACACTTGAAGAGTGGATTAAAATTTACGAACAGAAAACGGGCTTAGAGTACGAAACACCGGACCCGCGCACAATCAGATTTTTCTTTCCGGACAGAGGGTTTGCCGAAATTGGAATTGTCAAAGGCATGGTAATAATCGGACAAATGAGCGGCGACGGAATTTTTTGGAAACAGGTTGCTGAAATTTTGGCGATGGAACGAAAGATTAATCACGTTGGTGCTTTGCTTGTTCGGAACGTCGAATCATACATAAAACTTTTTGGCGTGGAGGTGTTGAACGTCGAAGAAAAAGAAGAAGGATTCAAACGCTATCACGGGAAATTCAAAGATACGGGAAAGAAAGTTTTGCTGACGCCGCAAGGAAAAATTAAAAATGGAAATATCCGCTACATTGCAACTTGGGAAATTTGAAGGCGGTGGAGAAATGATTTTTGATTTACAAAAATTTGGTGGCGGCAAAGGCGGCGTAACTTATCAAACCACAGCCTACGAGCCGACAGAATATGAGCTTAAACTTCAACAGCTACAATCAGAGTTTGTCGAAGACATAATGCCCAACGCCAAAGACATGAACACCATTGCCAAAACTATTTTGGTAGGCTCACTTGGTGACGATCCGCTTGATTTTTCAAAACATTTGAATGATGCTCACACTCGTTACGACGAGGCGTATGCGGCACTGTATCAGGGTGCGGAGTGGATTTCAGCTTACATAACGGAACTTGACAACCGCAGTGGAGAATTTGAGACAGCAAACGGCGAGTATGATACGGGCTTAACCAACGGCTGGAACTCCGAAAGGTACACAGACGCCGACGGAAATTTAAAAAGCTATCCTGGATTTTGGGATTTTTCGGCGCACGTTTTGTATGACCATGCCGAAGTTGCAATGGACGAAATTGCGACGACGTTAAGGGCAGTTGCAAACGGTATTCATACGCATTTTCACGATGTGATTGGCGGTTACCAACAAGCACAGGACGAAACGCGACATATTTACCAAAAAATTGTCAAGAGCGAAGACAACGTAAACTTTGAAAAAATCGCGGCGGATAATTTAAATGATTTGGTGGATATTTCAAAAGGATTGAAAGACGCCTCCGCCGAATACGTGGTAGATAGTCAAAAAGTTCCCGTGAAAATTGAAGATTCGGCGAAGTTGTCAAATGCAAGTTTAGAAGGATTTGAAAATGGCGCGACTCTTGTAGCTGATACGAACTACAACGATTTGGACGCGCTCATTCCAAAATTCACAGTGACGGCAGATATAGTCGACAGTTTGGTAGGCGCGGCGGCGGACGATTTGAAGGGAATGCGGGACAAAAACCGCGACGATTTAGAAAATATTGTTCCGAAGTTATACACGGTTGAAAGCGGTGTGCGCAGTACTCTGGAAAGTTACGTTGACAAAATAGAACCTGCGCGGGAAGGAAACTACACCAAGCTGGCAGATTTGCGCGAGGAACTTCCAACGTTGGTAGACAGTGCGAACGTCACGCTTAAGAATTTCATAGAGGAGATTAAACCTGCCCGCGACAAAAATTATTCCGAACTGGAAACTTTACCCGCCGCTTACGATTCAGTCACAATAAAATCAAATGCGACGTTTGAAAGTTTTATCGACGACATAGATCCTACCCGCGACAAAAATTATTATGAACTTGAAACGTTGCCTTCA
>JAFSXD010000059.1 GCA_017444245.1 Selenomonadaceae bacterium
AAAGTCGTTACAGGTATTCGGCAAAAATTGTTTACAATAATTTTGTTTGGGCGCAGATGACTGAAAAAGATTTGGCGGCGTTGAAAAATTCCGCGCAGAAAATTTTGGACGTTAGAAAAAATTATCCGAATGCAAGTTTGGCTGATTTGTACGACGAAATTACCATGCCAAAAGATTTACGGGCGGCGCACCGAGCGAACGACAAAGTTGTAATGAAAATTTACGGTTACGATGAAAGCATGACGGAAGAAGAAATTGCAGTCGATTTGCTTGAACGCTACGACGCATTGAGAAATTCCGCGCAATAAAAAAATTCTCCGACGAAAAATTCTTCGGAGATTTTTTTGCAAAAATATTTGATTGAAGTTTATTTGAAGATGCCGAGCCGCTGAAAAATTTTCACGCCGAACCTGCCGACCATAGGGATGCGTTCCATGTCTTCTTTGAGGAGACCGCCGAGAAGAGCGATAGCGGCAACGTAGATTGTGAAACCGAAAAATACCGCGCCGAAAGTTGAAATTACCGCGCTACCAAATTCGGCAATGGTGAAGTCGTAAAAAATTTTTACAGCCGCCGCCATGATAGCCGCCGCACCGATTGTTTTAATGAGTTGAGCGATTTCGATTTTGTAGCCGATGTATTTGTAGATGAAATACAAGTTGATGAAAGCGGCAACGCCCATGTCAGCCGCCGTCGCCCAAGCCGCGCCCATGATTCCGAACGAAGGCATTGCGGTAAGTTCCCAGTTCAAAAAAACTTTCGCCGCCGCCGCCAAAATCATGTTGACCATTGGAATTGTGGTGTGACCGAGCCCTTGAAGAACGCCGGTAGAAACTTGATGAAGTCCCAACAAAATTATCGACACGGCAGATATCATGACGGCAGGACCTGCACCGGGCGCGTTGTAAATCAGTGAAGAAATTGGAGTCGCCAAAAAAAATACGATGACGAACGCGGGGAAACAAACGAAATTAGAAATGCGAACAGCCGCCGCCGTTTGTCGATAAATCCGCGCAGTGTCTTTCAGAGCCCGCGCTTCAGAAATTGCGGGAACGATTGACACGGCAAGTGACGCAGTTAAAATCGTCGCCAAGTTGACGAGCGGAACTGCCATGCCGTTCAAGTAACCGAAAAGTTCCGTCGCTTGACGAACAGAATAGCCGGCAACTTCCAGACGTTGAGGGACAATCATTAAATCCAAATTTGAAACGACGGGCAACATGATTGACGCCGCGCTGACGGGCAAAGCCAACTTAAACATTCGCTTGATGATTGAAATGGTTGATTCGTTTTTGGATTGTTCGGTTGGCTCCAAGTATCCGGCGAAATTTTTTTCAATGTCGCGATTCAATTTTATGTGGAAGTAAACGAGAACGATTAAGCCGGTGATTGCGCCCGCGAATGCGCCCAAACTTGCACCCGCCGCCGCGTAATCCAAACCGAACGGCAAAAGCAAATCGGCAAGTACAATCATTGTGATGACGCGGAAAATTTGTTCAACGATTTGACTTACAGCCGTCGGCGTCATTCGTTGCCAACCCTGCAAGTAGCCGCGCGATGCCGCCAAAAAAGTCACGAAAAAAACTGTTGGCGAAAGTACGACGACGGACATGTAGGCGCGTGCGTCACGAATCAGTTGCAATTCAATCAGCCAGCTTGCGGAAAAATATGTAAGCAGAGAAAATAAAATTCCCGTGACCAACATTAACGCCATTGAAATTTTGAAAACGCGCCGTGCGCCGAAAATATCTTTCAGTGCGACGCGTTCGGCAGTGATTATTGAAATTGCTACGGGGATTCCCGCCTGCGATACCGTCATTGCAAAAAAATAAATTGGGAAAGCCATTTGATAAAGTCCGATGCCTTCGCCGCCTAAAATTCTTGATACGAAAATCCAATTCAATGAGCCAATCACTTTGACGACGAAACTTGCTATCGTCAGAATGAACGTCCCCTTCAAAAATTTTTCGCCTTTGGTTTGTCCTTGTGATGTTTCAGCCAAAAATTTTTCCACCGTCCTTTGGAGGGATTATAGCATTTTAGTTCAACGTTGAATAGATTTTTTTTGTTTGGATCGATGGATCGATGGATCAATGGATCGATGGAATTTTCACTATCGATCTAACTACTATCGATCTATCGATCTAACCCCTAAATTTTGTTTGACGAAGTGACGCCGTTAATTTACAATATCCTGCAAACGATAAATTTTGCACAAACTTTTTTTGTTGAGTTGGGGAGGACTTTTCACATGATGAGATCTCTTTGGTCTGCGGCGTCAGGAATGATTGCCCAGCAAAAAAACATGGACGTTGTTGCGCACAACGTGGCAAACGTCAACACGTACGGAAATAAAAAAGTCCGCGCAGAATTTCAAGATTTGGTTTATCAAACTCTGCGCGATGCGGGCGGAGCAAGCGGCGACGGCACTCAATACCCGCAGGGCATGCAAATCGGTCTTGGCGTTCGCGTTTCGGCGACGAACAGAATTTTTACGCAAGGACCGTTGCAGACGACGGACAATCCCAGCGATATCGGAATACAGGGCGAAGGATTTTTTCAAATTCAGTTGCCCGACGGCACGACGGCTTACACGCGCGACGGCTCATTCAAACTCGATTCAGAACGCCGCCTCGTAACCAGTGACGGATTCCTGCTAAATCCGAATATCACGCTGGACGAAAACGCGACGATTGACAGCCTTGTTATCAGTCAAGACGGAAGAGTTTCCGACACACCAAACGGCGGAGAACAAACCGAAATTGGTCAGATAACTCTTGCGCGTTTCGTAAATCCCGCCGGACTTTATGCGTACGGGAAAAATCTTTTCCTCGAAACTGCGGCATCAGGTGCGCCGATTGAAAGTACACCGGGCGCGGACGGCGCGGGAGTTTTGACGCAGGGAACTATCGAAATGTCCGGCGTTCAAATCGTCGAAGAAATGGTTAACATGATTGTTTCACAACGCGCGTACGAATCAAATTCAAAAGCCGTTACGACTTCGGATTCCATGCTTGAGACGGCTAACGGATTGAAACGTTAATGGATCGATGGATCGATAGATCGATAGATCGATAGAAAATTTGATGCGCAATGAAAAAAATTTTTTATGCACTGATAATTTTGGCGACGCTTTTTAATTTATCGTCGGCTGTCCACGCAAAACAAATTTTATCCGGTGCGCAGATTGAGCAAATGGCGTTGGCGGAGATTGAAAATATTTTGGACGAGCGCGGAGAATTTCGGCGGCGTGAAATTACACTTAGGCGAAGTTTGACGAACGTACCTTTGCCCGAAGGAATTATCGACGTGAAAATTTTGATGCCGTCAACTTCGATAAGTTATTCTGTCGGCACACCGGTTAAGGCAAGAATTTTTGTGAACGACAAACCGTTTCGCGATGTGAATTTCGTCGTGTCGATAAAAGTTTTTGACTTGGCGATTATCGCGACGCATGATTTGCGAATTGAAGTTCCCGTCAGCGAATCGGATTTTCGCGTTGAAGAAATTGCTGTGGACGGGCGGACGGATTATTTGAAAGACCCCGCCGAAGTTGCAGGACTTGTTCCACACAGATTTATTCGCGCAGGTTCGCCGGTGACGATAGATTATTTTCAGCAACCCGTTGTAATGGAAAGCGGAAATATTGTCCGAATAGTTTTCAAGCAAAAGGGCGTGAATGTTTCTGCAAAGGGAATTGCAATGACGCGCGGCAGAATCGGACAAATTATCAAAGTGCGAAATGAGGCGTCGCAAAAAATTTTATCTGCGCGGATAATAGATTCGCAAACAGTGGAGGTGGTGTAGATGTGGAAAAAATTTTTCGCGGCAATGTTGACGGCGGCGTTTTTGATTTCATGTTCGGCGTCGACGAGTGAGGCGATTTCACTTTGGCAAGAAAACAGCCGTAGTCTTTTCGCGGACAAAAAAGCGCAAAACGTTGGAGATATTTTGACGATTGTCATCAGCGAATCAACAACGCAGTCAGCCACGAAGTCGCGAACAAATGAAAAAAGCGCGTCGTTGAGCATGAACGCGGGCTTGGGTTTCCTTAGATTTTTGGGCGGCGGCGGCTCGGCGGGCGCAGAGGATTCCTTTGAGGCGGAAGGTTCAGCGCGGGACACGAACAGGTACGCCGGCAGGATAACCGTCACTGTGGTTGAAGTTTTGCCGAACGATAACATGATTGTCGAGGGAACTCAATCCATTTGGCAAAACCGCGACGAACACAAAATTACTTTGCGCGGAATTATTCGCCGCGATGATGTCCTTATGGATAACACAGTTCCTTCATACAAAGTTGCCGATGCTACGATAAGATTCGACGGAAAAGGTCCGCTCAATGCTAAACAGCGTCAGGGTATCTTAACGCAAATTTTCAATTTCCTTTTCTAAATCATTGATAACAAGAACGAGGTGAGGCGCATGAAAAAAATTCTTTCCGTGTTGTCGCTGTTGCTTGTATTGCTTATGATGAGTTCGACGACGTTTGCCGAATCAGCAACGACGAGGATAAAGGATATTGCCAAAATTCAAGGCGTGAGAAGTAACCAACTCATGGGCTACGGTCTGGTAGTTGGGCTCAACGGGACGGGCGATTCCGATAAAATTACGCAGACAATCAATTCCACGATTTCTATGCTTAGAAATTTTGGAATAACCGTCGACAATTCCAACTGGAAAGCAAAAAACGTTGCGGCGGTTATGGTTACTGCAACGCTCCCGCCGTTTGTCCGCGAAGGTGACACCATTGACGTGACGATTAGCGCAATGGGCGATTCAAAAAGCATTCAAGGCGGAACGTTGATTCAAACTCCACTGCGCGCGGCAAACGGCGAAGTTTACGCGGTGGCACAAGGTCCGGTTTCAACCGGCGGGTTTGTTGCAGGCAACGGCAACAATGGCGCACAAAAAAATTTCCCGACGGTCGGCACGACGCCCAACGGTGCTATCATTGAAAAAACTGTCGAAGATGAACTTGGTACGCGCGGGCAAATTTCCTTGAGCCTTACCAACGCGGATTTTACTACGGCGTCAAGAGTTGCGGAGGCTATCAATTCAAATTATTTTGGCGCGGCAGTTGCGGCGAACGCAGGACGAGTTGACATTTTGATTCCGAGTTTTTATCGCACGCGCGTTGTTGATTTCATTGCGTCGATTGAAGAAATTGAAGTGACGCCAGACAACATTGCAAAAATTGTCGTCAACGAACGAACGGGAACGATTGTCATGGGCGGCAACGTGACTGTCGACGAATGCGCGATAACTCAAGGCGGTTTGTCCATTCGCGTTACTAGGGAAAAGGACGTTTCTCAACCGAATCCGTTTTCTTACGGCACGACGATTGCCACCGCCAACGAGAACACTGAAACGGACGAGCAACTTTCAAACTCAATCGTCATGTCACCAACCGCGAACATCAATGACATTGTCGGCGCGTTGAATGCTGTCGGTGCGACGCCACGCGATTGCATTTCGATTTTGCAAGCAATGAAAGCGGCGGGGGCGATTCATGCAACGTTAGAGATTATTTAACCTACCAGCTACAAGCTAAAAAGGAGATTTTCCATGCAAATAAACGGAACACTTTTAATGCCAAGCATGAACTCCACAAACTCTTCAGCGACGGGTTCACACTTGATTAGCAAAGAAGAAAGTTTCAACGCTGAACTTGACGCCGCCCAAAAACGCCTTGACGCCGCCGCTAAATCCGGTGTCTTGACCGACGAGCAAATTGCTCAACGTAACAAAGACATTCGCGACGCCTCCATTCAAATGGAAGCAATGATGTTGAAGATGCTTTACAATGACATGTGGAAGACTGTGCCGAAAGATGAATTTTACGGCGACGATAACGCAATGGATATTTACCGCGACATGTACCACGAAGAATTGACTAAGCAAATGGCAATGGGCGGCGGCATTGGTCTTGCCGATTTCATTTACAACCAACTTGCGACGAAGTCAGATCGATAGATCGATAGATCGATGGATCGATGGATCGATAGTTATAAATTTCCATAATCCAATAAAAGGAGTATTTATGCGAGAGCTTTTAGAAATTTTAGAGAAAAACGCGCGTATCTCAACCGCCGAAATTGCCTCAATGTTGCAACGACCGGAAGAAGAAGTTAAAGCGCAAATTGAATTACTTGAACAAGAAAAAGTTATTCTCTCCTATTCGACGCTCATCAACTGGGAACGTTACGGCGAAGAATTGGTCACTGCAGTTATCGAAATTAATTTGACGCCGCAACGTGAAGTAGGATTCGACGCGTTAGCCGAAAGGATTTGTCGTTTCGATGAAGTCCGCACGGTGTACCTGATGAGCGGAAATTTTGATTTGCTCGTTGTTGTTCAAGGAAAATCGCTGAAGGAAATTTCAAATTTCGTGGCGACGCGCCTTTCTTCAATCGAAGGCGTCACGCAGACGCGCAGTCACTTCCTGCTGAAGGAGTACAAAAAGGACGGCATCATTTTAGAGAACGAAGAACAAGACAGAAGGCTGGTGATTGTTCCTTGAATTGGAGCGAAAAACTAAGCACTGCAGTTAAATCTATCGCACCAAGCGGCATAAGAAAATTTTTTGACATCGCCGCGCAAATGGATGACGTAATTTCGCTTGGCGTGGGCGAACCGGATTTCATTACTCCTTGGTCAATTCGCGAAAGTTGCGTTTACGGCTTGGAACGCGGCTACACAAGTTACACTGCCAATCGCGGAATGCCTGAACTCCGTCAAGAAATTTCCCGCCACTACAAACGGCTTTACAATCTCAACTACGACGCGGACAAAGAAGTTTTGGTTACAGTCGGCGTGAGTGAAGCACTGGACCTTGCTCTGCGCGCGGTATTGGAAATTGGCGACGAAGTTTTAATTCCCGAGCCTTCCTACGTTTCCTACAAGGCGTGCACGACTTTGGCGGGTGGCGTTCCCGTTCCCGTTGCCGCAAAATTGGAAAATGAATTTCGTATCACGCCGGAGGAACTTGAACCGTACGTTACGCCGAAGACGAAGGTAATTTTAATCGGCTATCCAAACAATCCGACGGGCGCGATTATGGAGCGTCAAGATTTGTTGAGACTGGCGGAATTTGCGGAGAAACATGATTTAATCGTTATTTCCGATGAAATTTACGGCGACTTGACTTACAGCGGCTTTCACGAATGTTTTTCCGCGTTGCCGCGCATGCGTGACAGGACAATTTTGTTGAACGGATTCAGCAAGGCGTACGCGATGACGGGCTGGCGAATCGGTTACGCGTTGAGCAACGAAGATTTTATCGGCGCGATGACAAAAATTCATCAATACACCATGCTTTGTGCACCGATTACCGCGCAGGTTGCCGCCATTGAGGCGTTGAAACATGGCGAAAAGTACATGAAAAAAATGGTTGCCGAGTACGACAGACGCAGAAATTTAATTTTCGACGGGCTGAACAAATTGGGCTTGAAATGTTTTGAGCCGAAGGGCGCGTTTTACATTTTCCCCGACATCACGTCAACGGGCATGCCTGCCGATGAGTTCGCGGAAAAATTAATTCGCACTGAACGGGTTGCACTTGTGCCGGGTACTGCTTTTGGCGAATCGGGAGCGGGGCACGTGAGATGTTCCTACGCAACGAACATTGAAAAAATTTCTGAAGCTCTCAAGCGAATAGAAAGATTTTTAGATCGCTAGGTTGGTAGATCGATGGATCGATAGAAAATTTTTCTAAAAGCTACAAGCTACAACCTACAACCTACAAGCTAAAATGAGGTGAAAGGATATGAAAAGTTTCGTAAAGAAAATTGCCGCCGGTGTTACTGCCGCGTCATTCGCTTTTGCAGTCGCCGCAACTCCTACGGCGCAAGCTATCAGCGTAGGTGACGCAATTCAAATCGGCGGCGCAATAATCGTCGGCAACGAACAAATGAAACAAGCCAAAAAGCAAATCGATTTAATCAACAACACCGAAGAAGGTCGCCAAGCTCTTTATCAAAAATTCCGCGAAGAATACGGCGTCTGTGAAGACGAAGCTATAAACACAAGACTTGATGCAATCATGGCAAATCTTTCCAAAGGAGTTTCAAAAGTAGACCCGACGATTAACGACAAACCATATCTCTACTTCATAAACACGGACGACACCGTAAACGCCGGTTGCGGCATGGGTCATGTCATGATGGTTAACAAAGGAACGTTTAATTTCTTCGCAACGGACGACGAAATAGCCGCGATTGTCGGTCACGAAATGGGGCACGGGCAAAAAGATCACGCCGCCAAAAGTATCAAGAACAACATCAATCAGCAAATGGTTGCGCAAATCGGCGTAGCGGCGGCGGGCGGCACTACCCTTGCAACAATTATCGGCTCGCTTGCACTCACAAACGTTATTGCCGATTACGGGCGCGGCAAGGAGGCAGAGGCAGACAATCTCGCGTGGGATTACATGCTGAATACCAATTACAATATCGGCGCGACTGCCGCTGTCATGCAAAAATTTGTTGAACAAAATATCGGCGGTAAACGTTCGGGACTTGCCAGCGTCTTCAATCCTTCGGATCATCCGGACAGTGAAAAGCGTCGTGACAATTATGCGAAAAAACTTTTTGAGTACAGCAAAAAGCATGCCGAAGTTGATAAAAAAACCGGCGTTGTCCTCGTGAATAAAAAAGAATTTGTCACGCCCGCCGCAACTGCCGGAATGTCCTCTGCCGAACGCGCCTACTTTGTTCTCGGCAACCTCGCCACCGCCTACCACAAAGGATATGACAAGCAGGAAGCCTACGCGTCGAACGGGACGGTTTATCTCGGCAATCAAGCGATAATGACGCCGACCGCTGATGACGTTGACGCTGAAACTTTGGCAAAACTTTTGAACGAAATTAAATAGTTGTTAGGGGCTAGGGGCTGGAAATTTTTCTACAAGCTACAAGCTAAAAACTAAAAACATGGCAAAACGAAACAGAAAATTCATTGACGCCGTACTGCTGACACTTTTTTTCGCGTCGCTGTTGACAACCTTTTTTTCTAAAAACTTGCACGCACTTGCCGGAGTTTTTTTTCTCTTCGCAGTTTGGATTCACAACGTCGCCAACCAAAATTTTTATCGGACGCTCGGCAAGGGAAATACTTCGCGGAAGTTCAACCAAATTTGTATAATGTTGTTCGGCACGTCGATAATTTTGTTGACAGTTTCGGGCGTCGTACTTTTTTTTCCAAACGTAAAATTTTTTCCAAATGTAAATTGGCTGTCGATTCACTTGGGCGCGGCAATTTCTTCATTTGGATTGATGATAATTCATTTGCTGATGAACGCAAGCCGATACGTGCGCGGCGGGAAATTATTTTTGGCGACGATTTTTTCAATCGCTCTCATAACGGCGGGAGTTTTCGGCTTGCCTTATCTCGACCGTTGGTATCACAAAGTTGAAGTCAACCGCGCAGAAATTGTTGACGGAGAAAAAGTTCAGTTCGGCGGGAAAATTTTGACGGTGTACTTTAGCCGTGTCACCAATACAGATTTTCCGCAGGATGTTGACGCGGTTAGCGGGGCGTCAATTATGCGCGACGGCGAAGAAATTTTTGGCAACGCGCAGATGATCGCAATGATGGTTCAAGACGCGACGGGTAGCGATTTGTTGGCGATTAAAACTTCAAAAAAATATCCCGCGTCGTATTCCGAAACGACGAAAGTTGCACGCGAGGAATTTTCCAACGACGAATTGCCCGCGCTGGATTTCCGAACAAAACTTGACGCCTACGACAAAATTATTTTGGTTTATCCGCTGTGGTGGGGAACTTTGCCCAAGCCCGTTGAATCTTTCGTCAAGGCGTATGATATGAGAGGGAAAATTTTAATTCCGATTGTGACGCACGGCGGCGGCGGTATCGGTGACAGCGTGGAAGTTTTGAAAAAAATTACCGACGCGAAAGTTACAGAGCCGCTTGACATTTACAGCAGCGATATTTCTTCTGCGCGACAAAATATTTCAAATTTCCTAAGCAACGCGGATTGAAAAATTTTTTGCACAAAAAAACTTCCGATAAAATTTCGTCGGAAGTTTTTTTAGTTTCTAATGCCCAGTCCCTAATGCCTACTTCTTCATAATCTTTTCGGGATTGTCTGTTGCAAGCTTGAAAGTTTTGTAAAAAGTTTCGCAGGCAAGAGAATAACCTTTGACATTTTTCCGGAAAGTTCTGTCGCTGATATCCAAGATGTACAAATTATTATTCGTCTGCGCGTTGTAAACTTTGAACATGAAAACGGTGGGGTCGTTGTTATTGGCGGTTGTCAGCACAACGTAAGCGTCAGCGTAGTTGCCGATATTTTCTTCAAAAGCTTTTTTGTGAGCGAAGTAGTCCAACTTTTCAAGGTCAATGCCTTTGTCGCGTTTGATTGCCTCGACGATTTCAGCGTAGGGAATTATGGTGAAACGATCCATTTTATTCGTCGTTGCCAAAATTTCCGTGAGTGCCTCAATGGTTGGTTCGTCGGACATGGTCTCCGCCTTGAAGTGATTGGGGCGCGCCACTGCCAAGCGTTGAATGGATTTCAATTCTTCCGGCGTGTTCGTCATAACCTGTTCATTTTGCCCAAGCGCAAAAGCCGTTGCGGAAGTCAAAAGAAACGCCGCCACAACGAGAAGGCTCATTGCATATTTTCCGATTCGCGATAAAAATTTTTTCAAGATTATTCCTCCTATGAAAGTAAACCATGCGCGATGAGTGCGGCACGTACTTTTTCAAAATTTTTCGGCTCAATTTCGCTCAAAGGCATGCGCAAATTTCCGACGTTCCAGCCCAAAAGTTTCAGCGCGGCTTTCACGGGAATTGGATTGACTTCACAGAAAAGCGCGTCGATTAAATCGCTGTAATCGATTTGTAATTTTGCCGCCGCCTCGACTTTTCCTTCAAAGTAAAGTTGACAAATTAAATGAGTGTCACGCGGCGCGACGTTCGACAAAACGGAAATGACGCCTTTGCCGCCCAGTGAAAGTATCGGAACAATTTGATCGTCGTTGCCTGAATAAATTTCCAATTCATCGCCGCAAAGTTTTTTCGTCCGCACGATTGACGATAAATCTCCGTTGGCTTCCTTCACGGCAACAATGCGCGGATGTTCAGAAAGTTTTTGATAAGTTTCCGGTTTGATGTTGACTCCCGTCCGCGAAGGCACGTTGTACAAAATAATGGGCAAGTCGACGTTATCGGCAATTTTTTTGTAATGAGCGACAAGCCCGTTTTGCGTGCTCTTGTTGTAATACGGCGTGACGAGTAACAGAGCGTCCGCGCCAACTTTTTCAGCGTACTGCGAAAGTTGAATTGCGTAATTGGTATCGTTTGAGCCTGCGCCGGCGACGACGGGCACGCGCTTATTGACATGTTCGACGGCAAATTTAATTGCCGCTTTGTGTTCGTCGTCAGTCATGGTAGCAGATTCGCCCGTTGTCCCCGTAATAATTATAGCGTCGGTGGAATTTTCAATTTGATAGTCAATCAATCTGCCGAGTTCGTCAAAATTAATTCCGTTTTCATCAAACGGCGTGACAATCGCGACGCCCGCTCCCCTAAAAACTATTCTCTTCAATAGAAACCCTCCTGCCTAATTTTTTGAATTATAATCGACTTTACGGCTACCGTCTTTTAAATTTCCAATCGGCGCGTTGACAAAGGGCATGACCGCCGCCTTGAAAACTTCGTAGTTGCCATTGAAGGCATCGTGCCACGCCTTAGGTACAACGCACAGCCGCGAATTTTTCAACATTTGATGAGCCTCAAGCACGGTTATTACCGGCGCGTGATCGTCTTCGTCACCGACAACCAAAAGCACGGGACATTTTATCGCACCAAAAATTTCTTCGCCAACGGACATGCCGGACCAAAATTTCATGTAATCGTTGCAAAATTCCTGCCAGCGTTCCGGTTCAGGACGAATTTTTTTCTGTTCGGCTACAAATTGCGAATCAATCTGCGCGAGAGCGTCAAGGCTCATTTCGCCGGAAAAAAATCCTGCCTTCAAAGTTCCCGCGCCAATCGCCACAATTCTTTCAACTTTCGTGGGATACATTGCGGCGATTTTGTAAGCAGTGTACGCGCCGTCGCTGAAACCGATAATTTTAACGGGCTTATTCGTAACTTCCTTGATGACAGCAAGGGCATCATCAGCTTTTTGTTCGTAAGTCATCGGCGAATGTCCAATTTCAGAGCGTCCATGTCCGCGCGTCGACATCACGATAACTTGAAAATTTTTTTTCAAATCGTCAATGATTTTTCCCATTTCGTAGGAAGTGCCGACACCGCCACCATGCAAAATTAAAACGGGAGCACCTTTGCCGTAAACTTCATAATAAATTTTCGCGTCCGCCGTTTGTGCACACTTGCCAACTTTGACATTGTCCCCGTATGGCGTCGAACTTCCCTTCGCGTCGCCCTGCATGAAATATCTTGCCGCGTCCGCCGTTGAACTTCCAAAAATTAATCCGAAGCTAAGTACGCCAATTAAAATTTTTTTCTTCAAGCAAATCACTCCAGTGCCTGCTTAACGCTTTTGAAAACTTCGCTGTTCTCTTTGATGACGTTTTCATTTCCGAAAACGCAAATGTTGTTGTCGTTCATGCAATCGGCGACGAGTTGAGCCAGTGCGCGAATGTCACTTTGGCGCGTGCTTAAAACTTGGTCACGAGATTTTTGCCTGTCTTCGTATGTGATATTTGACAAAAACAAATTGGCGGCAACTCTTCCTTTAAGTTGCGCAGTCAACGGCTTATCGATACGGCTCATCGTCCCGATAATGTACTTGTCCATTTCACGCTCCGACACGTCAAAATTTTTTATAAAGTCCGCCGTCTTGTCAAAAACTTCAAGCGTGCGTTTCAAATTCGGATCGCGATACGAACTGAAAAACATTGAGCCATGACGCGTGAAACTCAACATCGCTCCGTACGCGCCGCCTTGCACGCGAATTTTTGTCCAGAAATAATTGTAGCGCAGAATCGTTTCAAGCACCATCATTGCGCCCGTGTATTCGTAGCCGTGATTGATGAAGTTTGAACCTTTGCCGACGTATTGAACGCGACTTTGAGAGTACAGCCCTTCGTTTTTCGCGCGCAAATCAAAATCGTATTCTGCGCGGTCAAATTCATCAACGGGCAAACTTTTCAGCAAATCGTTCAAGTGCGGACGGAATTTGCTGTAAAGTTCGTCGAGGGCAGTCACGCTGACGACTAATCCGTTGCGATTCAAAATCCGCGTCTTCACGTCGTTCAAGTCATCAACGAGTTGGTCAAACTTCTCATCAAAATTTTCCAGCAAATCTTTCAAAAATTTGTTGTACGGCAGCAGTGCCACATCATTGTAAGCCGCAGCCATCGAATGATACGAGCCGACGCGACGTGAAATTATTAATGACGCGAGGCTTTGAAGATTCGTTTCAATTCCAATCTGCTCTTCTTCAATGAGTTCGCGCATGCGTTTTTTGTTCGTGAAAATTGATTCAGTCAAAATCTCCGTCAAAATTTCCGTCATCGCGGGGATTTTTGATTCAAGAGCTTTTGCGTCAATTCTAAAGCGCGGCAGGAAAGAGTTGGGCTCATTTTTTCTGGTGTCCGCCGCGAGATTAGTACCTAAGCCGCCGATATTCAGCGTGATTAATTTTGAAAGTTCAACGTAGGAATGTTTTTTTGTGTCGACTTTGCCAAGAACATCATCAAGCAAAAACGCATGGAAAAGTTTTTTCTGGGGAACTTTCAGTGCGTCAAAGTAAAGCGTGATGTAAATTATTCCGTGCGTGTCAATGCAACTGTCCAAAATTCTTGTGCCGTCGAGGTCGCGGAATTTCAGCGGAAATCTTTCAGCCTCTTTGCGAATGTCGTTGAGTGCAAGCAACGGAATTTTCTCCAACGCGGCGGGAGTTTCTTCAGACTGTTGCCGTTCCTTCAACTGTTGCGCCGTTTCAATTACGTTTTGAATTTCGGCGGGCGTCATTTTGGATTTAATTTCGGCAAGCCGCGCAGAAATTTCCGCGTCACGTTCTTTGGCGGCGGTTTTGCTCGGCGAAAGCGTGATTAAAAGTTTGTGCGGATTGTCCAAAAAATATTTCTGCAAAAGATTTTCAAAGTAGCGATTTTTCAAACCTTCCTTGAGTATTTTCAAATTTTCTTCGTAGCGCAGAGGAATGTTCGGGTCTTCGTCATAAATCCATGTTTGGAGAGAAGCCAAACCGTAAACTAAACCTTTCGGCGCAGTTCCGAAGTCCGCCTCGCGCAAATGAAATTCCGCGTTACTAATCGACGCCTCAAGCAAAGTTTTATCAATGCCGTTGTCGACTAATTTTTTTATTTCGGCATTGACGAGATCGTAAAATTTTTGAGCACGGTCAACTTCCGAACCGCTCAACACAATTCCGAATGTCGGCTGGCGCAAATCCATTTCCAAGCCGCTTTCAACGTCTTTGCCAAGTTGAGAATCGATTATCGCATTTTTGAGCGGCGCGGCAGATGTTGAGAAAAGTGCGTGATCCAAAATTTCCAGTGCCCTCATCGTGGTTGAGTCTTGAATTTCGCCCGTGACAAAGTCCAACGATATGAAAGTTTTTTCTTTGTCGGATTCCTCTTCGCCGATTGGGTAAACGTCATTGACGATTTTCATTTCAGAAAGTTGCGGGTGAAGTTCAACCGCCGAGTCGACGGAAATTTTTTCAAAGTGCGAAAGATATTCACGGTCGAGGTATTCAAGTTGCTCGTCAATGTCAACGTCGCCGTAAAGATAAATGTAACTGTTCGACGGATGATAAAATTTTTGGTGGAAGTTCACAAAATCTTCCTGCGTCAAATTCGGAATTGCTTCAGGGTCGCCGCCCGATTCGTAGCCGTAACAATTTTGCGGGAAGAGTGCGCATTTCGACTTCCGCTCCAAAATATCGTCGGGGGAGGACAACGCGCCTTTCATTTCGTTGAATACGACGCCGCTCAACGTCAACGGAGCATCGGCATTTTCCAATTCGTAATGCCAACCTTCTTGCATGAGAATTTGCGGATTGTCGAGCATTGCGGGATAAAAAACGGCGTCAAGGTAAACGTCCTGCAAGTTGCGAAAATCTTTTGCGTTGCGGCTGGCGACGGGATAAACCGTTCTGTCGGGATAAGTCATCGCGTTCAAAAAAGTATTGAGCGAACCTTTGACGAGTTCGACGAACGGTTCTTTCAGCGGATATTTTCTTGAGCCGCAAAGCACCGAATGTTCAACGATATGCGCAACGCCGGTGTCATCTTTTGGCGGCGTGCGGAAGGCAATGTAAAAAACTTTATTGTCGTCGTCCGCGTTGACGTAAAAAAGTTTCGCGCCGGTCTTTACGTGTTCATA
>JAFSXD010000060.1 GCA_017444245.1 Selenomonadaceae bacterium
CCAAAATTTTTTTCAATACCTCTTGCGAAATTTCCATTAGCTTACTCACTAATCTTAATCAGCAAAATTTCTTCTTCCTCTTCGGTGAGCTCGCCGCCCGCGATCATTTTTTCTGCAACGTTCGCCGCATTGGTAAGCCGCAAATATTCCAGCGGTTCATAGATTGACACAAGGTCGCCAAGAAGTTTTTGAACTTTGGCGACTGTTTTTATGTCCAAAGAATTTTTGTAACGCTGGTCACACAGCAAGCCAAGCGCGATTATGCAGTTGCTCACTTCAACCAAATTGCCAACTTTCGATTCAATAAATTTACAAATCTGGTTTACAATAGCACTCTTCTTGACGGAACAAACCGTCGGGCGGTCGTCGCTAAGCCTGTACGCCAAGCCGATAGCGTGAACAGAAATTTGAATGTTCCCTTTCCGCCCGCGCATGGCAGCTCTATAATCTTCGTCGAATTTCGCGTAAATCCAATCCACATCAGTTTTCGTCATTGCGTGCGTGTACAGGCAGGCATTTTTGAATTGCGAATAGCGATGCAAATTTGAAAGACGCTCCAAATCAGATTCCGATGCGCACATGTACAACGTGTAAATGGCTTGAATTTTTGTGTTAACCGACGGACCATGCGGACCATTGCCGAGATTATTTAATTCCGTCGAAAGTTCGTCCAAGCAAATGTAGGAAAGTTGCCGCCGCTGTTGCGCTGTCCAGTGCATTCCGATTTTCCTGCCGATAATCGCGAAATTCAGCTTGAAAGATTCCACGTTCAAATTATTTCTCACCAATTCCAAGAAAGGTTCTGCAAATTCTTCCGGATTGCTCGCCGAAAATACCTCCGCCTTTTCGCGGCGAACATACGCGGAATATTTTGAATCGGTTTGATGATCGTGATTCAATTTCGCCTTGTCAATTCTCCTGCAGAAATCCAAAATTCTGTTCAAAGTTGAGCGCGGGTCTACGACTTTTTCAACTTTTTGCACAGGAATATTTTGCGTCGTGCCGTTCGTCGGCGTCTTTGAAATTTTTGACAGCGGCATTTCGGCATTGGTTGCAATTAAAATTTCTGCCGTCCCTTCGTCAATTTTTTTCGTGCAAGCCTCGTCGCTGTACGTGCTGGCTTTCATGTGCAAAATTTTTTGTTCATTTATCTGGACAGTGAACGAAACGAAAGTTTGAATCGTTTGGTAAGACGACCGCGCAGGAAAACTAATTTCGCCACGCGCAATGGTTTTGTATTCTCCGCCGATATTTTTACGTGCAATGGGAACATGAAATTTCGTCGTGTTCTTCGGCAGAGAAAAACCCGTGAATCTTTTTGATTCGTAGGGAAGTTCCGTTCCCCCCTCAATAATTTTTTCGTAAGTTCTCTTGCCGTCCTTGTCTTCGATGACGAGGTACAAACTGTCCGGCAAAATGAAATTCATTGAGCTGATGTACAGCGAAGGCATGGCTAAAGGTTCAGTTTTGGTTTTCTGCGCGGAAGTTTCAGCGGGAGAAATTCCATTGGGCGAAGTTTCTCCGGCAATTCGTGCCGCTTCAACTTTTTTATTGTATTCATCAAGGTTGGTTGGCGCGGACTCCGAGCCGATAGCTGCCAAACGTTCACCGTGTTTGTGAAGAAGATAATGGTAGACTGCCGCACCTCTGGCAACGGATTGATCCGGATCCAATGCTACGATTGGTTCAAAACCAAAAAATCTTGTGAGACGATCCCGCACCATGTAAAAACGCGACATGCCGCCGTTCATTACCACAGCGTCGATTTTAAAATCGTTCGTCCCCAATTTTTTCGCGCACATGCTAAGCACGTCCATGATTGGGAAAATAATATTTCTGGTGTTGGCAGTTTTTGAAATGGTTTCAAAACGTTTGAAGTCATCGTACGTAAATTCTTCTCCCATGAACGGTCTCAAAACATTTTCAAAATCTTGCAACGTGAAAATATCGTCGTAAGCAACACCGGTTGACCCGATACTGATACCAATTTCGTATTCGTCCGGATTGGTTTCATCACCCCACGCGTCCGAATTATCGTCCAATTCGCCAAATGAGCCGCTCTTTTCCATGCTCACTTTGATTTTCAAAAATTCCGCGTTGCTCAAAAGTTGCGCCATTACGCTGGACTCTTCGCGTTTAATTTTCTGAACTATTTCAGGATAATTTTCATACTGTTTGATGTAGCGAGCAAACATTTCTTTTGCCAAAGCCTTGTCGAAATCGTCACCGCCCAAAAGGGTGTAGCGATTGATAGCTAATTTTTCTTCACGCAAAAGATTTTTTGACTCCGGCGCATAGTAAATTTTATGCAAAGTTACATCCAATGTTCCGCCGCCGAAATCGAAAACCATTACATTTTTTTTCGTTGAGAAATCTAAAATTTGTGATGCAAGCTCACCGTTGCTGACTTGGTTTACCAAATCATAAATTACCGCGACGGGCTCTTCCAAAAGAATTGTACGAAGAGTTCCGTCTTTGTGGTAAATATTTATCCCGGCAAGTTCCGCCGCCTTCAACGTGGCTTGATACATCACTGAATCGAAATTCGCGGGAATGGTTATAACTGCGTCGTCAATTTTTTTCTGTCGAAAAACGCGCGTTGCAAACTTAAGCATATGCTTTAAAATCTGCGCGGAAATTTCTGCAGGCGTTTTGTCGGGAATGTTCGGCGATAAACCTTGAGCCAATGCGTTACCCATTTGGCTTTTGATTGACTTTGCAACCAAGTGCGGGCGTAGTGCGTAGCGACTTCTGGCAAAATCACCAACCACCGGCGCAAATCCTCTTTCCTCGTTGTAGTAAACACAACTGGGCAAAGTTTCACCGTTGCGCATTTCAAAACGAACGTCTTGCCCTATGTTGAAAGTTCCAACTGCGCGTTCGATCCCTAAAACTCTGCTGACGATATTGCCGTTGGCTTTCGTGTTTATCGTCGCCAAAACAGAATTTGTCGTGCCTAAATCAATCCCAACGCACAAATCGTTGTGCTCTTCCCCGTTAATTTGCATAAATATACAACTCCTTAAAATTTTTTCGGAAAAAATTTCCCGCCAAAGTTTGGCGAAAAAAATTTCCCGTTACAAATCTCTGTACGTCACAAAAATTTTTTATCAGTCGTCCTTACACTCAATCAGTCGCGGACGAGAAATTTTTATATCCTTGCTCTTGTAAAACCAGCCCGGCGAAATAACTTTGACGCGTTTCGTCTCTTGGTAATTTTTAAACGGCGTTCCTTCGTATTCGCAGGCTTCGACTTCGGCAAGCGTCATTTCACGTTCCATGCCGATGCTCATAATCGGATTAATTTCGTTGTCACGAATGAATTGCGCCATTTGATTGACGAGGACGAACAGCCCGCTAATTTCCGGCGGCAACACGATTCCCTTGCGTTTCAATTCGCGGATACCTTGTCGCGCACTAAGCACCGCGTCTAAAATATTTCCGTACCTGTTGGAATTCAAGCCCGCGAAAAAATCCATCATTTCATTTTGACGATTCTCCTCAAGTCTTTTTTCAAAGTCCTCTTGCAAATCCGCCATTTCCATTTCATTTTTTTTCAGCGCGCTCTTGAGTTGTTCCAATTCGGTCTGCGCAGTTTTCTTTTTCCTTGCGTCACGAACATTGCACGCCGTCGCCAGCAATTCGTTAAAATCGAAGAGAAAATATTTCGCGTAAAGGTTTCCGAACTGTTCCAACGTTTCAGCGTCGCCGTAAATGTTCAGCTCGGAATATTTCGTGTAAATCGTCAAGATGACAACGCGGCGATGAAATTCACTGCGGTCAGGCAATTTTGCTTTGTACGCCTTGAAATCTTTTTCCGTCTTTGAAATCAACGCCTGTGCAAATGCTTCAGCAACGGAATCACTCCAATTAAAAAGTTTTTGGCGATTTTCCATTGTCGAAAGGGCGGAGCGTCTGAACACGCGGAGAATATCCTCTTCATGAAGTGACGTTCCGTAAACTGAATTTATTTTTCTTGCGCAAGCTCTGGAGTCAAGCGAACTGTCCTGCGAAAGAATTTTTATCACGCGGCTTTCTGTCACGAAGTCGAATTTGTCGCGCGAAGGCAATTTGTTTAGTCTCGTCATCAACTGTTTGTGTGAATCGTCAATAAATTTTTTTATCACGGGGTCAGAAGTGTTCAGCGTGGGCAGTTCGCCCAATTTTCTAAGTACTTCTGAATTTTTTACCGCGTCAGCTATTTTCGGCATAAATATTTCTCCTTTTCAGTGAATGGTAAACAGTAAATCCAGTAAATCGTAAATCTTAAATCGTGGGTTTAAATTTCAAACGGCTCTAAAAGTTTTGGGAAAATAAATTTCGTTCTTGAGTCGGCATTCCTGATTAAAGCTTGCTCAAGCGTCAAGTTGACATTGAATTTGTCCGGCGGGCTGTGGACGACGACACAAACTTTCGGATTGACTTTCGCCACCAAGTTGACGACGGAATTAAAATCGTCGTGCAGTGAAAAATTTGCGTCGATAATTTCGGTGTCACGAAAAATTTTTGGCGGGTGCGTCGAAACAATCACGCTTGGCATGCGGACGAATCCTTCAAGAGGATGCATGTGAACGTTCATAATCGGGACGTGTTGCGCCTCGAAACAGTGAATCATTCGCATAACTCTGTTGTCCATGAAAATTTCTGCGCGCGGCAAATATTTTTTTATCAGCGCGATAAGTTCAACGCCCTTGCTGATTTGGTTGACGCGACAAAAAACTTTTCGCCCGTTCTTCAGCGCAAATTGAATCTTGTGTAAAATTTTCGTCGTTGCCCAATCATTTTTTCTGTGCATTGAATGACGAGCATGCACCGCGCAGATTATCAGCGTGTCAATTTCTTCACGTGGAAAATTCGCCGCGTCCACAAGTTCGGTTGCTTCAGTGGAATAATCGCCAGTGTACAAAATTTTTTTCCCGCGAAAGTTAAACAGCGTCATCATTGCGCCGGGAATGTGTCCCGCTTGATGAAAACTTATCGACAAATCCTCCAGCGGCAATTTTTGCAAAAAAGTCACGCGCGAAATTCTTTCCTTCATTGTCGCAGAAAATTTTGTGCCAAGTTGCAATTCCGCAATCTGAAAAGTGAAATCCGTCATGTAGACAACCGCGCGCTGATTCAGTTGCAAAAAATTTGGCAACGCGGCAACGTGATCCAAGTGCGCGTGAGAGATAAACACATTTGAAATTTGATTTAAATCTTGAATGTAATTAGTGTGTAGAAGTGCATCAAAATTCGGAGAAAAAACAATTCCTCGACTTTGTCCGGTGCCGCAGTCCAGCAAAAAATTGTAGCCGCCCAGTTTCAAGTAATAACAACTTGCCCCAACTTCCTGCGCGCCACCCAGTGCCATTAATATAATTCTATCATTGGCTCGCACAATTTTTTATCACCCCACAATAATTTTAACAGAACGCAATTCACAGTTTGTAATTTTGCCGACCCCTAAAAAAATTTCTCCGTCATAAACTTTAACGAATTTGTCGCCGTCGTCTACGTTCGTAGGCAATCCGTTTTTGTACGCCTTCACGCGATGAGCCGGCAAAAAAAATTTTTCAAAGTCAATGCAAGAACCTATCGGCAACAAAAATTTTTCGCAATCAACTTTCAATTCATCAAGTGTAACTGCGTCGTCGATTGAAAATTTTCCGACACGTACTCTTTGCAAATTTTTCAGCGTCGCGGGCAAATTAAAATTCGCGCCAAAATCTGCGGCAAGACTTCTGATGTACGTCCCCTTTGAACAATCTATTTCAGCCGTCAAAACATTTTCGTCGACGCGCAGAATTTCAAAGCGGTTAATCGTGACGAGACGACGCGGCATTTCAAATTCAATTTCTCTTCGGGCAAGTTCGTAAGCTTTTCGCCCGTTTATTTTTATCGCTGAAAATTTCGGCGGACTTTGCTCAATTTCTCCAAGAAAATTTTTTGTGGCAGAAATAATTTCGTCGACGCTTGGCATGGAAAAATTTTCCACTTGCCGAAGAATATTTCCCGACAAATCTCCGCTGTCCGTTTCGACGCCAAACAAAATTTCTGCGCGATAAGTTTTGTCGCAATCGGCAAGGTATTCAATAAATTTTGTCGCTTGACCGATCGCAATCGGCAAAATTCCCGTCGCCATTGGATCAAGCGTTCCGCCGTGTCCAACCTTGCGCATCTGAAAAATTTTCCTAACAAAATTAACGGCGTCATGACTTGTCATCCGCGCCGTTTTATTCAAATTTATAAATCCGTCCATAACATTAAAAATACTCGCCCAAAGTTTTGAGCAAAGTTTCTTTCGCTTCGTCAAGATTTGTATGGAAAGTGCAACCCGCCGCGCGAATGTGTCCGCCGCCGCCCAATTTTTTTGCAATCTCGGCAACATTCACGTTTTTTGAACGCAAACTTAATTTCGTCGCATTTTCCTCCTTGTACGTGAGGACAAACGCAATTTCAACGTCCTCAATCACACGGATTAAATCGATTATGCCTTCCGTCGTGTCAACAATTTTTGAAAGTTGCTCGTCGACGACAATTCCTGCAACTTTTCCGCCGAAAAACATTTCAGTCGTCTGCAAAGCATGTTTAATTCCGATGAAGTCATTCAAAGTTCTGCGTTCGACTTGTTCGGAAATATAATTCGGTTCAACGTCACATTCGAGGAGTTCAGCCGCCGTGCGAAGAGTTTTTGGCGTGGTACTCTGGTATTTGAAAAATCCCGTGTCGGTGGCAATGCCGGTGTAAATGCAAGTTGCAATTTCTTTTGTGAAAGTTGCGCCCATTTCCTTGAGCAAATCGAAAACAATTTCGCAAGTTGCAGCCGCGTTTGGCTCAAGGTACAAATCATTTTCCGTGCCGGTGTTTGTCACGTGATGATCCACATTCAAAATCGGCGCGTCAGTCAAACTGCGAATATTTCCGGTGCGATCTATTACGGTGTCCAAAAGTAAAATTAAATCCGCGTCGAACTTTTCGCCTTCTTGCGGGCGTTTAATTTCATCAAGGTGCGGAAGAAAATTCAGATACGGCGGCAACTTGTCATCAATGAAAATCTGCGCGGTTTTTCCAAATTGGCGCAGTGCAAGACACATTGCCAGCGTTGAGCCGAGCGCGTCGCCGTCGGGGCTCACGTGCGCCGTCACCAAAATTTTTTCGGCAGAATTTAATTTATTTGCAACTTCCTTTAGCGTTAATTTCAAAACGATTCTCCCTTCAAGCCGATAACTACAAGCTACAAGCTACAAGCTACCCCTTAAGCTGATTCAAAAGTTTTTGAATATGTTCGCCGTAGTCCAAAGACTTATCCAGCGCAAAAGAAATTTCCGGCGTGAAACGAATTTTAATTCTCTTGCCGATTTCGCGCCGCACAAACCCCAGCGCAGATTGTAAACCTTCCCACGAAGATTTAATTTGTTCTTCATTCCCCATGATGCTGACGAAAATTTTTGCCTCGCGCAGATCGCCGGTCATCTCAACATCAGTCACCGTCACAAAACCAATTCGCGGGTCTTTGATGTCCGTCAACAACATCTTGCCGACTTCCTGCTTGATAAGTTCCTGCAATTTTTCAATTCGTAATTGATTGCTCATTGTGCGAAATAACCTTTCCTAAAGTGATTTTTTCTATTTCGCCTAACAAAAAAATTTTCCTGCAATAAAAAACTGCCGCGATTGGCAGTCAAGGAAAAATTTTTTACATTCAATCAGAAAACCAATCTCATCAAAACTTCGCCGCTGTCCAAGTCAAAAATTTTTATCTCGTTGTCAGTGATGACAGCAACGGAAGTTCTTTTGTCTTCGCGGTTGGTAAGATAAGGCGAAGGCGTGCCGGGATTGAGGAAAATCGTATTGCCGCGTTTCTCCAAAACGTTTTTATGAACGTGCCCCGTGATGAAAATATCCGCCTTGAGATGAGCCGCCATAGAATTTTTTTCTTCGTCACTCATGACGGTGTGCCCATGCGTCACGACAATGCGTTTGCCGCCGACGAAAACGTAAGCGTACGGAGCTTGAATCGGCACTTCGATAACCATTTGATCAACTTCCGAATCGCAGTTGCCGCGACAAATTATTATCGGAATTTCCAAATTGTTAATCCGATTAGCCAAAGCTTTTGGCGCGTAATCTTCGCCTTTGCAGTTGGGATTGTTCGGACCGTGATTGAGTACGTCGCCCGCATGCAAAATCATGTCCGCGCCGTCGAAAAATTTTTCACACGCCAGCGCAAAACGTCCGTCGTAGCCGTGCGTGTCGCTGATAACGCCAATTTTCATTTTGTAAACTCTCCTAAGTTTAGTTGTTAGCTTGTAGCTTGTAACTTGTAGTTGTTAGCTTTCAGAAAAATTTTTTCTTTGAATTAAGCGCGCTCAATATAATTTCCGGTGCGCGTGTCGATTCTCAAAACGTCGCCTTCGTTGATGAACAGCGGCACACGAACGACGTAGCCCGTTTCCAAAGTTGCGTTCTTCGTCGCGCCGGTCGCGGTGTTGCCTTTAACGGCGGGTTCGCACTCCGTGACTTTCAATTCGACGGAATTCGGCAGGTTGACGCCAATAATTCTGTCTTTGAAAGTTTGCAAGTTGACTTCCATATTTTCCATGAGATAATTGAGCGCGTCGCCAAGTTGTTCTTTGGTCAATTCGGTTTGCTCATAAGTTTCCGTGTCCATGAAAGTGTAATTGCCGCCCTCTTCGTAAAGGAACTGCATTTTGCGAGTGTCAAGACGTGCGGGAGGCATTTTTTCGTTGGGGTTGAAAGTGCGTTCAACAACCGCGCCGGTCTCAACATTTTTTATTTTCGTGCGAACAAACGCTGCGCCTTTGCCCGGTTTTACGTGCTGGAACTCCACGACTTGCCATGCGCTACCGTCAATTTCTATCGTCAGTCCCGTTCTGAAATCGGTACTTGAGATCATTGGAATCACTCCTAAATTTTTTAGACTTCTCGCGGGAAATTCTAACACAATTTTTTTTAAATGACAAGAGAATAGATTGTTAGATCGATAGATCGATAGATCGATGGATCGATGGTTAGTTGTTCCTTAAAAGTTCAAAGACGCGCTCAAAATATTTTTCCCGATTAACAAGAGACAAAAATTTTTCTTTGTGTTATGCTTAGAAAAAAATTTTTTTTGAGGAGATTTAGTAATGAAACTTTCAGATCATTTCAGCAGTACGCGTCTTTTAAGTTTTACTTCGCCGTCAATCGGCACGCTTATTTTAATGTCAATTTACGGAGTCGTCGACGGATTTTTCGTTTCAAATTTCGTGGGAACAGAACCTTTTGCCGCGTTGAACTTCGTGATGCCGTTGATAATGATGCTGGGCTTTGTGGGACTTTTATTCGGCACGGGCGGCAGCGCGCTCATCGCAAAAACAATCGGCGAAGGCAAAAGAACTAAGGCAAATGAAATTTTTTCAATGCTCGTTTACCTTTCGATTTTTCTGGGAATTATCTTTGAAATTTTTGGCATGATTTTGATTGATGACGTTGCAAAATTTTTGGGCGCAACTGAAACTTTTCTTGAGCAAAGCGTAACTTACGGAAGAATCGTTTTGTTTGTGTTGCCGTTCAGTATTTTGCAATTTCAATTTCAATGCTTGTTCCCGACGGCGGAGAAACCTAAACTTGGTTTTTGCGTGACATTTGCGGCGGGCATGACAAATATTTTTTTGGACGCACTCTTCATCATCGTTTTTGATTTTGGATTGGAAGGCGCGGCGGCGGCAACGGCAATCAGTGCATTGGTCGGCGGCTTGATACCGTTGATTTATTTCAGCAGAAAAAATTCCAGCTTGCTCCGCTTGACGAAAACAAGATTTGACGGCGTGGCTTTAGTCCAAACTTGCACGAACGGAATTTCTGAATTGCTGTCGAGTATTTCAATGTCAATCGTCGGCATGCTGTACAACTGGCAGCTTTTAAGATACGCGGGGTCTGACGGCGTTGCGGCATTCGGAATTTTGATGTACGTCACATTTATTTTCCAAGCGGCATTCATCGGATATTCCGTCGGTGTCGCTCCGATTGTCAGCTACAATTTTGGCGCAAAAAATTCTTCAGAACTTAGAAACGTCCTGAAGAAAAGTTTAACGTTAATATTTTTGTTCGCAGTGACTATGTTCACCTGCGCGGAAATTTTTGCTGAACCATTGGCGAAAATTTTTGTTGCCAACGACGAAAAATTACTTGAAATGACGGTGCACGCATTTACAATTTATTCGTTTGCATTTTTGTTATCGGGGTTTGCAATTTTCGTGTCGTCATTTTTCACGGCACTCAACAACGGATTTATTTCCGCGTTCATCTCCGGAATACGCACGTTGGTTTTTGAAGTCGCCGCAGTTTTAATTTTCCCGCTGATATGGGGGCTGAACGGCATCTGGTTTTCAATGGTCGGCGCGGAAATGATGGCGGTCATCGTTTCGTTTGCATTGCTGAAATTTTATCGCAAGCGTTACAAGTACTAGGG
>JAFSXD010000061.1 GCA_017444245.1 Selenomonadaceae bacterium
CCCAATATACGGGCGAACGGAAACAGAACCAAAATACGACGATAAACCACAAAACCGCAATGATAAAATCGTACGTCGGGAAGAATCAGCGGCAATGCGTACAGCAGAAAAAGAAATCTCCAATTCCCGAACAATGAATTTAAGTTGTTGCAGTTTCATTTTGTCGAATCTTTTTCACGGCTTTTCATTAAAACTTTCATTCCCATAAGCGGAAATCCGCCGGGAAATCCAAATTCTTCAAAGAAATGCAAAAACAGCACGGCGATTGAAAGTCACAACAATTTTTGTGTCATATCATCGACGACAAAAATTGCAATTAACGCGCTTACAACGGCAAGCCCTACCGAAATGTTGTACCAATTATTTATAAATTTTTTCAGTGGCATTTTTTAAAATCAGCCTTCAACTTTCGAGAGATAATCGGCAATCATCAAGTCGTAATCGGCAGTATGCGCAAAAGCTTCAGCCGCAAGTTTTTTGCGTGTATCGTAATCAACGCCGCCCGTTTCGGCAATCATCTTTGCAATTTCTTCGTAAGTATCGGGGTTGGTTACGACCGTGACGAATTTAAAATTTTTCGCCGCCGCACGAATCATCGCGGGTCCGCCAATGTCAATATTTTCAATGGCGTCCGCAAGCGTAGCATCTTTTTTGCGAATCGTCGACTTGAAAGGATACAGATTGACTACAACCATATCAATGGGAACAATGCCGTTTTCTTGCATTTGCTGGACGTGTTCGGGATTATCGCGCACAGCCAAAATTCCGCCGTGAATTTTCGGATTCAAAGTTTTAACGCGCCCGTTCATAATTTCGGGAAATCCCGTTACGTCACTGACATAAGTCACGGGAATACCTGCCGCACGAATAGCCTTCATTGTGCCGCCCGTGCTGATAATTTCGACGCCCACTTTGTGCAGAGCTTGTGCAAGGTCAACGGCGCCCAATTTGTTTGACACGCTGATTAACGCGCGTTTAATTTTTACGTCCATAATTTAAACCTCCAAAATTTTTACTTGACGACCGACAATTTTCAATCTGCCTTCGACAAAAAGTTTTATTGCCTGCGGGTAAATTATATGCTCTTGTTCCAAAATTCGCGCAGATAAAGTTTCTTCGGTGTCGTCTTCGTGAACTTCAACGGCGGCTTGCAAAATTATCGGACCGGAGTCCGTGCCTTCGTCGACAAAATGAACCGTGCAACCCGAAATTTTCACGCCGAAATTGAGCGCGTCTCGATGAGCATGAGCGCCGGGAAATGACGGCAAAAGTGACGGGTGAATATTCATCAAGCGCCCTTCGTAACGTCGCACAAAATTTGGGCTCAATATCCGCATAAATCCCGCCAATACAACCAAGTCGACGCCTTCAAGATTTTTCAGAAGTTCCGTCTCAAAATCTGCGCGGTCGGCAAAATTTTTTCTGTCAACGCAAATATTTTTTATACCGGCTTTTTCTGCGCGTTCAAGCGCCGGAACATTTGGCTTGTCAGTAATCACGACAGAAATTTCCGCGTTCAAGTCGCCGCGTTTAATTGCGTCGATAATCGATTGTAAGTCCGTGCCGCGTCCCGAACATAAGACGCCGAGTTTAATCACGTAAATCACCACCCGAAATTTCAACGCCGTTGCCTTCGACGACACGACCGATTTTGTAAAACGTCTCAAAATTTTCGTTCAGATGTGCGCTCAAATCGTCCGCAACAGTTTCGTCGACGATTAAAATCATGCCGATGCCGCAGTTGAACGTTCGGAACATCTCACGTCGCGGAACGTTGCCCCACCGTTGCAAGTCACGGAAAATTTTCGGAATCGACCAACTGTCCGCATCAATCGTCGCGCCCAAACCTTCAGGCAGTGCACGCGGAATGTTGTCGTAAAATCCGC
>JAFSXD010000062.1 GCA_017444245.1 Selenomonadaceae bacterium
CACGAGAAATTCTGCGGACTTCGTGACTTTGTCGTAAACATTTCGACAAAATTCATGCAAGTTCGGATGGGCGCAATCGCGCAGAGAAATTCCCATTGTGATTGTCCGCACGTCAAGTTTATTTTCGGTTATCATTCGGTTTGTTTCTAAAATATCTTCAATCGTTATCAAAATTTTCATCTCCAAAAATTTTTATCCAAGCTTTAAGCTTCAAGCTTCAAGCTTCAAGCTTTAAGCTAAAAGGATTATAAATTTACGCGGGGAATTATTCAAGGAAATTTTTTGTAAGGTGTGAATGTCATGACGGAAAAGGAATTTGCTGTGAAAATTTTTGAACTGGGCGGCAGGGCGTACCTCGTCGGCGGGGCTGTTCGTGACAAACTGCGCGGCGTTCCGGCTCACGACAAAGATTATTGCGTAGTTGGATTGACGGAAAAAATCATTGATGAAAATTTTCCACACGCAAAAAAATTTGGAAAAAGTTTTCCGGTTTTCTCAATCATAATTGACGACGACGCCTGCGAAGTTGCTTTGGCGCGAAAGGAAAGAAAATCCGGCAGAGGTTATCGCGGCTTTCAAGTGAATTTCGATTCTTCAGTTACGCTTGAAGAAGATTTGTACCGACGCGACACAACGATTAACGCAATGGCTATTGACATTTTGAGCGATGAATTAATTGACCCGTTCGGCGGCGCGGACGACGTGAAAAATAAAAAAATCCGCGCAGTCTCCAAACATTTCACGGAAGATCCCGTTAGAGCTTTGCGGGCGGCAAGACAAGCCGCACAATTCAATTTTGAAATCACTGACGAAACTTTTGACGCAATGAACGTTTGCGCCTTTGAACTTAAAGAGGAGGCGGGCGAAAGAATTTTCGGCGAACTTGAAACCGCGTTGAAGACAGACAAGCCGTCAATTTTTTTTCGTTGTTTGGAACGGGCGGGACTTTTGGCGGTAACCTTTCCTGAAATTGAAAATCTGCGCGGGAAAATTCAGCCGGTCGAATTTCATCCTGAAGGCGACGCGTACGAACACACTTTGAAAATTTTGGACAAAGTTGCCGCCGTCAACAAAAATCCTCTCGTGAGATTCACTGCGCTGGCTCATGATTTTGGCAAGGGCACAACGCCGACTGAAATTTTGCCGCATCATTACGGACATGAAAAACGCGGCGTTGACGTGCTCAATCAGATGAATGCGCGCATGACTTTGCCGCGTGAATGGAAAAAAGCCGCCGCCTTCATAATTGAAAATCACATGCGGGCAAGTTCCCTAAAAAATTTTGGAAAGATTGTCGACTTGCTGATTTCTGCGCAACGAAGAGATTTAGTTCAGTGCTTAAAAGATGTTGTTAACGCGGATCATGGCAGTTTGCCGCCGTACCTTGAGCACGCTGAAAAAATTCTTGATGAGTTGCTGAAAGTCAAGGGGACTGACGCGCCGCCTGAACTTGAAGGTTGGGATATTGCGAAATGGATTCGTGATGAGCGCGTAAAAATTTTGGAAAACATTATGCCCCAAATTACTCAAAACTAATAACCATCGATCTATCGATCCATCGATCTATCGATCCATCGATCTAAATTCCAATCTGGTCGCGCAAAATTACATCGTGGCTTCCGCCTTCAATAATACTCGTGGCAGACACCAAAGTAATTTTCGCTTTGTCGCGCAGTTCTTGCAAAGTCAACGCGCCGCAGTTGCACATCGTCGAACGAATTTTCGCAAGCGTCGTTGCCATGTTATCTTTCAAAGGTCCGGCGTAGGGAACGTACGAGTCGACACCCTCTTCAAAAGAAAGTTTTGCGTCGTTTGTGAAATTGTATCGTTGCCAATTTCTTGCGCGGTTGGAACCTTCGCCCCAATACTCTTTGTAATAAGTTCCGTTAATTCTGATTTTATCGGTGGGCGATTCGTCGAAACGTGAAAAATATCTGCCGAGCATGAGAAAATCTGCGCCCATTGCCAACGCCAAAGTCATGTGATAA
>JAFSXD010000063.1 GCA_017444245.1 Selenomonadaceae bacterium
AGAAAGGCGGTCATAAAAATGACAACAAGAGAAGAAAATCTCAAAAAAATCAATGAGAAACTGGAAAAACTCGACGATGAACAACTCGAAAAGATTGCTGGCGGTTATACTTGGGATCATTGGGATTGTATCGACAAACCGAACACCGACAACGACCAAAACTCCCCTGCAAATCAGCTTGGTACTCTTATTGGTGTTTAATAACCAAAAAAAACGCGGCAAATGTTCGCAAAAAAAATCTTCTGACACAAAAAAAATCCCTTCGGCAAAAAGTCGTTGGGATTTTTAATTTGCTGAAAAAATTTTATTCAATCGAAACTTTTTCCAAAATAATTCCGATTGGTTGACGGCGGAGCAAACATTCAGCCGCCTCCAAAGACAACAGCCAAATATCCGCCGCCGGCAGTTTGCAATGAGCCAATCTTTTTTTTTCTAACGGTTCGGCTTTCAAAATCAATTCAAAGGGCTTGCCTTGAATCACGCGCGATTTTTCGCTGACTGCGTCCGTTATCGGCAAGTCTGGCAACCAATACAGCGGCGTCGAAAGTTTTTCGCGATTCTGCGCGGCGTAAAGTTGCACGCCCCTGAACTGCAAATTCGGTTCAAGCAATTTGAAGAGAGATTGTAAATTGTCGTGAATCAAAAACGTCGGCTCAAAGAGAAAATCGCATTCGATAAAAAATCCACTGTACTGATAAAAAGAAACTTCGTCATCAACTGAATCAAAAGATTTTTCGTCCGTGAAATACGGATATTTTTTTCGGTTAAACCCAGCCGCGTTTGAAATGCTCGGTGCGTCGGGGTCTTTCTTTATCCAAAACCATTCGGCAGTAACCATTTTTTGTACTCTCTAATGTGTCATTCAAATTACTATCGATCTACTTACCGTTTTTCCTATTCGCGGCAGAGCTGATTCGCGTGCCTAAATCCGAGCTGCCCGTTGAATTTGGTTTGTTGGTCGACGCGTTATTATTTGAAGGCGGTGTAGGGGGATCTCTCGGCTCGTCATCGTCAGTGCTACTTGGTGCTGTGCTTGTACCGGAATCAGTGCTACTCGGTGCTGTGCTTGTACCGGAATCAGTGCTACTGGGGGCTGTGCTTGTACCGGAATCAGTGCTACTGGGGGCTGTGCCTGTACCGGAATCAGTGCTACTGGGTGTTGTGCTTGTACCGGAGTCGCCGGTTATACCACCAAATAAACCAAAAAACAGTTCCCAAATGCTGGTTTCGCTGGACTTCGGAGTAATTTTACCTTCCTGTATATCTTTAGCCCTCTGCAACATTTTTAATTGCTGATCGGTAGTCGCCTTGTTATACTCGTCAAATGTCGCAGGGTCTTTCTTAATCAAAGGCAAATACTTCTCCTGCATATCGTCAAAATTTTTCTTTTGCTCTTGAAGAATTTTAAGTTTATCTTCCGTTGACGCCTTATTATATTTTTCTGACAGTTCGGGGTTGGCTCTAACCAGAGCTAAGTATTCTTTCTCCAAATTCGCAATTTCTTTTTCATATGCACTCAATTTTTTTTCTTTGGCAGTGGATTGTTCCATATCTTTTGTAATGGCGGCTCTATCACGCATGGTCTTAGAGGCATCTTTCAACATACCATATTTTTCTGCTTGAGACGCCTTGAGATATTCTTCATATTTTGCGGGGTCTTTCTGAATTACGGAAAGATACATAGCCTCCATTTTTTCCAACGGAATATCTTCTCTGGCGTCGACGCCTTTTTGGATGCGTTCATTGACATCTTTGTTGATGTTGCTGAGTCCGTCTGTCCAAGTTTTAACGTCTTTAGGATTCTTCACAATATTTGACGCATTGTTTGCGACGTTGCCCGCACTGCTTGCAGTATCAAAGCTGTATTTAATCCAACGAGTTGCGGCAGTTTCGCCGGTGAATTTTTCGACAGTCTCGGTAATAGCTTTTCCTACTGTGCCGACACCTGCAATTACCGCACCTGTAGTAGCAACAACTTTTGACGCCTTCTCCAATTTTTCGCCGACACTCTTCAAGAGCGGAATTTCTGCGTAGCCCAAGCCTGCAACTTTAAAGTCAGCATTTGAGTCAACTTTTTCAATGAGCGACAATTCAAAAGTTCCAAATTCGCCATCAGTATAATTTTCTATGTAGCTGTCCACGTAAACTTTTTTTGCCGTTATTACGCGAAAATCTCCTGCCCTTGTGAGGACCGATACAACTACACCGCGATAAAAATGTTCAGTTGCATCATCTTCAGGACGCACGCTTGCCCACTGCGACAGCAAAATAGTATCTTTAATTTTAACTTCATCTTTTGCCGTTCCTATCAAAGATTTAGCGTCACCTACAAGATCGTTTTCTTTAAGCGGCAGGTATAAATTTCCCTTAATATGCATTTTTATAACGCGAACTTTCTTTTTAGTGGTCGTCACTACATTATTATTGTCTACCATCCCTCTAACTCTCAAGCCTGTATTATTGCGGATAGTTTCCACTTCTTGAGTAATGTACGAAATGTCAATAGACTGAATGACGTCATCTCCGCCACCGCTCTTGTCAATCAAAATATCAGGATTAGCTGCACTAGCAGAAATAAAACTACCCGCTGCTGCACGTCCCAGTTTCATAACTTGATCTGTTGTAGATTTTAACATCGCGTCAAGTCTGCCGGCGGCTTCTTTAGGCTCAATGTCAGGCATTTTTGTTGGGTCTTTCCAAATTCTGATTTCATACTGCATAATTTTTCACTCCTTTTCAAAACAATCAATTTCCGTTGAGTCAGGAAAATTGCAATTCTCGTACTTAAGATTAATCAAGTAACAATGATAAATTCTCATCGGCGCAAAATATTCGTCGCTGTCCTCGTCAATTTCGGAGGAACAATTTTCAAACGTGCAATCTTTGAAGTAACACTCGAATAAATCACAGCCCGCCATTTTCACATTTACAAACCGCGTCGACGTGAATCGGCAACGTAAAAAACTTGCGTCAACCAAATTCAAATTTTCAAACGTGAAATTGTCGAATTGACATTCTTCAAAAAGGCAACTGTGCAGATTTAAATCATGAAATTTTTTTTGCCGATAAACTTTTCCATTGATGTGGCGGAAGGTTGTATCTTCGTTGGCGTCGGGATTCAACAAATCCACTTCCGGCAAAATGGCAAACATTCTGTCTTGCCAATCAAGATAAGTTCCGCAAGTTATGTAAAAATTTTCCGCCTTAATCAAGTCATCAAATTCGTTGTAGTACCAGAGGCGAAACGAAAAATATTTCGCGTGACACGTGAACAAAAAAGTAACTTTGTCCAGCGTTCCCCAGAACAACGCTTTAATTTCAACTTTGGAAATTTTACTGCGGACAAAAAATCTGTCGTCCAACGCGTCAAGCTGAAAATCTTTCCAGTACTTGAATAAAAAATCCGCGCTCATGCGTTGCCGCGCCCACGCCTCGCCATAAACCCATTCTTCGTTATAAAAATCAATTTGAAATTCCGGAGTGCCCGCGATAACCGAAGTGTTCAGAAGGGAAATGCTCATGTACGCGCAGACTTGATTTTCCCGTTGCTGAACTTCGCAAGCATGCGCCATAGCCTTCCGCCATTCCTCCAGACAAAATTTTCTAATCGTGGAAATATTTTTGCTCAAGTACTGCCCAAGTTTTTTTAAATACTCCACCTCAAGCGGTTTGTAGCGCAGGGTTAAATATTCGTCGAAAGTTTGAATTAATTCCATGTCATTCACCGATGGTAGCTTCAAGCTTCAAGCTTTAAGCTTCAAGCTTATTCGCCGACAATTACGTTACTGCCGCCCATTGCAATTTGATTCGGCAAAAGTTTTACATGCGACTGCCCACTTTGCACGGCAATTTCTTTTTGCGAAACCATTTGAATTTTTCCTTTGGCGTCGAAGGAAATATTTCCGTCCGCATTGATTTTTATATCCTTCGCCGAAACAATGTTGATGCCTTTGCTCTTGTCAATCTGAATAAAAGTTTTCTGGTGCTCGGCAATAATTTCAACGCCGTTGTCCGTCAACAAAATTTCACGCCCGCCCGGTGCTTTCAAACTTTTATTTTTCGGCTCTTTAAGCGGCGCGGTGTTTATCGAACTCAACGCAAATGCATCGCTCGTATCAATCGACGGGAAAAAAATTCTAACGTAATCGTCGACTTCCGGCATAACGTACCAGCCGCTACCGTCCGCGCTTGAATACGGCGTCGCGAAGGGAAACCACGTCGTGCCCTCCTCATATTTTTCGTCAACGTCAATCAAATGCGCTTGAACTTTGTCTTTCTCAACTTTTTTGACTTGCGCGCGAAAAACTCTGCCGTAAATATTTTTCTGCGGTTCAATCGGCACGAAAAACGCCGTCTTGCCAACCAAAGTGTAATCTGCCGTCAAAACATGATCTACCAGCCGAAGAGTATAACTTTTCACGCGATATTCTTTTTTGTTCAGTTTTACTGTGTCGGCAATGTTGAGATAAACATAAACGCCGTTGACACTCACGGACGCAAAATCTTCATTGATGACTTTCGCGCCCTTCGCCTTCAACTTGTCGTTGGCGTTCACGAATTGAAATTGCGCGTCGTCAAAATTATATACGACGTTGTAGGAGTCCAACTCAACGGTTTGCTTTGAATCAGGCAGACCGATTGTAACCAGCGGCTTTTCCGCAGTGATGTCCGTGAAAACCGACGCGTTGAAATGTGACGCCATCCGTTTTATAAATTGCCACGAAGTTTCGTTGATTCGGACAATCATTTTTTCAATCGCCTTGTCAGTAACTTTCAGCTGAACTTTCGCGCCGTCTTCAGTGACTGCCTTTTTCAAAATATCTTCGTACTTCGCATCAAGTTTTTGGAAAGATTGAGTTGCACATTTCCAATTCAACATATACGCGGCGTCCAGTAAATCAATCGTCAAAGTCGCTAAATCAATCGTCGGCTGCAAACTCAAATTTGAAATGTACCCTTGAAATAAAACCGTGTCCTTCTTCTTGATTTTGGCAGAAATTTTTATTTTGTCGGCGTTCGCCTTCTCCAAAAAAGATTTACCTTTTTTTTCGTCAACCATTAAAGTTAATCGGGCGTGCGCGTACTCGTTGGCGGTGTGATTTATTTCCAACTGAACAATTTCTAAAAATTCTACGCCGGTAATTTTTATATCGCTCACAATGACGGCGTCTTCTCTTTTTGAGGAATCCAGCAGTGCCATTATTTTAACTTCTCCTTTCTTTCGCGTGTTAATCGATTCAAGCAATCGTAATAATATTTTGTGATTGTGTCGCCGTCCGTTTTGCGAATCAATCTGTTCTGCGCGTCGTAGGAATATTTTATCGTTTTAACTCTTCCCGTCGCACTTTGAACAGTCTGCAAATCGCGCCATTCGCGCCGCTCAATGCAATTATCGTTCACGTCGTACTTCCAACGTATCAGATGAAATTGGTCACCAACTTTTTGACGAATTTCAATCAGCCGCCCGCCGGAGTCAAAAATTTTTATACCGGAATATTCCACAAAAGTTTCCGGAATTTCCAGCGGCTCAAAAATATTTTTTTTGTCGGCGATAATTTCATTCATCGGCGTGTGCGCGAAAGAAAATTCCCCTTCCTCCGTGATTAAAGTCAAAAGTCTGTAGGCTTTATCGTAAATGCAAGTGAACTTGTAGCCGCAGGGAGTTTCAATCATCGACGGTTCGGGAGATTCGTCATCGTAAGAATAAGTTGTAACTTGTCCGTTGATGTTGTGTTTCAAAATTCGTCCTTTGATGTCGCGTTCCCAACTTTCACGCCGCCAATCTTTCAAATTGAGTCTGGTTTTTTTTCCGATCAGCAAATTTTTTTTCGAGTAGTAGAAAAAAATTTCTTTGCCGTCGCTGTCGTATTCTTTGATTATGTTTCCGCAGGCGTCGTATTTAAAACTTTTTATCAGATTGTCGGGCAAAATTTCCATAGTCAAGCGTCCGTTGATGTACCGCCAAAAATGTTCTGCGCCGTCCCGTCCGCGCGTGTAATTCAAGTGATTATCGTCGTCGTATATGAAAGCTTCTTCCGTGCCGTCCGAATGCAAAATTTTTTCAATCAACTTGCGGCGATTCCAACAGTAAACAATATTTTCCGAACCTTCTTCAATCGTCTGGCGGTTTTTGTCCGCGTAGAAAAAAATTCTAGTGCCGTTGTCATCAGAAAATTTTGTTATGCGTCCAAAATCGTCGTATTCGTTTTGAAAAATTTTTTTGCCGCGTTCAATGCAGAGCGTCAAACGTTTTTGATAATCGTAAAAATATTTCACTTGACTGCCGTCGGGATAAATCACGCGCCGCAAAAGATTTTCTTCGTATTCGTAGCGAGTGACGCGCCCGAGTTCATCTTGGACGGCGATTAAATTTTTCCCTTCGTAAATAAAAAAAATTTCGCGCAGAGATTTCAACGTTATCTTTTGCGCTTTGCCGTCGATATTGAATTTCCAGAGTCCTGTGCGTGAATTGTATTCGCGAATCAAAGTAAAATTTTTGAGAATATCTTTTTGGATGTAGTCGATAATTTTCAGCGCAAAATTTCCAGTTGCGTAATTGATTTTGTATTCGTGCCGCGCCAATTTTGGCAACGTTATTGAAAGTTCCATAAATTATTTTCTCCAACCTACAAGCTACAAGCTACCAGCTACAACCTACAAGCTACAAGCTAACCTACCGCGAAATATTTTTTGTGTCGGGCGTCTTGGTAACTTTTTCTTTCACGCGGGAACGATCTTCTTTGCCATGTTCAGCGTTAATTTTGTCTGAACGATTTTTTGGATTGCCGCCCTCAAATTTGCTAAGCGATCCCGTGCCGCCGCCGGGTGCAGGAATGTAGCCGACTTGCATCAACGCAGGAGTTTTAACGTTCAGATTGCTGCCCTTCATTTCTATGGAGCTGTCCTTCACTTGCACAAGCGCGCTATCCTTCGCCTCAAGTTTCAGTGAGCCGCCCGCGCCGCCGCCGGAATTTTTTTGTTCGGAATTTTTGTCCTTGCGTCCCGTCAATTTGTCAAGTTCCTTAGCCAAATCCGAAAGTTCAACTTTCTCCGCTTTAGAACCTTCGCCTGTGATTGAGCTAGTCACTTTGCCGACAGTCGACGCCGCAGGATTTAATTGCACTGTCGCCGGTTGACCGAGTCCCGCCAAATATTGAGCGTAGCCCGTCATGTGCGCCGCCGCCATTTGTATATGATTGTCGGGGACCAATCCCTGCGCGGCTTGTATGATTATGTCGCCCTTGCCGGAAAAAATTATATCTTTCGCTGAAGTGAATTTAACGTCGCCTTCTTCAGTCATTGACGTTTTTTCTTCGGCGTTGAACTCCGTCTTCTTCGGATCGAAAATCAGCGCAGAATTTTTTGTCTTGAACGAGCGATTTTCCGCCGCGTCAGAAACATCTTTTGAACGAAGACTGCCCATCGCCGCCAACCGTACGCGGTCGACGTAGACAAAAACTTTGTCGTCAACGTCAGGCATGGTGTACAAATAATTATTCGCCGGCGATTCGTAGGGAATATCAAGCGCGTCATTTTTATCTTGCTTTTCGTCAACGTCGAACTGAACTTTTACGTTGTCGTCCTTCGACTCTAAAACTTTTGCCGTGAGAAAATGAAAATCGTCAAAGTGTTTAACGACATCCCATGCATCTGCGCGGCAACCTTCGGCGGGACGCAAAATTATTTCGTTGAACAAAATATTTTTCAAAACGTAAACGTGGCTGGAAATTACCGCTTGGGATTTGTTTTCGTAATTCACGCCGTAGCCGACGCCGATTGTAATTTCGTTGGTGACAAGCGTCGTTTCGGCAAAATAAGACGTCCGCGCGCCTTCGTAAGTGTTGGACTCAAGGCGTTTGTAAAAATCTATTGAAACACTGCGTCGCAAAAGTCTAGCCGAATCGTCAACCGTCATGTCCTTAAAAGATTTGAAACCAAAACTTATTCGCAACTTGTCAGTCTTTGAATCGGCGAACAAAATTTCTCCGCGACTTTCGGCAAGTTCCGTGAGAAATTCCCAATCCGTCAAATTTTCGCGGCAAACAATTTCTGCAATGGTGTCATCTTTTCTGCAACTGATTTCGGCGGGCTTGTACTCTTTCTCGACGGTTGAAAGAATTTCCGACAATTTCTTTTTCGCCGATTGAAACGTTGCACTTTTCCGCGCAGATTGAAGTTTACTTGAAAGAGATTTCGCCGTAACGATTAAATAAGTTGCGCCGAGTCGATTTTCAACGCGGCATTGGCTGATGATTCCGCAAAAAATTATATCTTTGTCCGCTTTAACTTTAATCTGCGTCTTGTTCCACGTCAAAACTTTTTGCACGTCAGATTTTTCGTCGATGATTAAAGAAACGGTACAAGTTCCATGTTGCCCGACAGTTTCAATTATTTCAATGTCAACCAGTTGTTCGTACTGCACGCCTTCAACTTTTAAATCGCCGAGCGTCACCGATTTTTTTTCATCCGTCGTCATTGAAATTTTATTGTTCCTCCGAAAGTGCAAGTCAAAAAACTATCCTTCGTCAACGCCGGTGCGCCGCCAATGAAATAATGCATGTCGCAACTTTTCCACGCCATGATTATCGCCGGTACGCAAGGCACAGGTCCTGCAGGCGTCGGCGGAATCATTTTGCATGTCCCAAAAGTCAGTATGTTCATAAACGGGATTCTGTCATTGGCGTTGAGTAATGGAAGGTGGGTCTTGCACGAAATTACTCCGTGACTTATCGGGCACTGAATCGGAATCGGCGCGGGCACCGTCGCTCCGCTGCACTTTATCAATGACATCGCCGTCATGTATTCTTTGCTCATCTTGGTATCGCCTCACTTCATTTTGTATTCTCAAAACTTCTTCGTCCAAAAAAATTTCTCTTTCCGTTCTCAAAAAAAATCCCCTCAATTCGGTTTCAAACTCTTGTAAACGAGAAGCAACTCTGATGTTTCGTCAGCAGTCACGATATTCAATGAATCGTTGTATTGCATGCTGATGTTTGCGCCTTTGTTCATCAAAATGTTCAGCCTTGTGATTGTGCACGCGGATTTATTTTCGAGAACAATTCCTTTACCTTCAGGGCGGACAAAAATTTTTTCCGTGCCGCTGAAGTCTTCGTAAATGCTGCAACGAGTTAAAATTTCCGAAAGTGAAATGTTTGATGCGTTCGCACGGAGCAAATTAAATTCGCGCGGCTCAAATATTTCATTGGTTGGCGTCTTCGTGACGTAAATCATCAGCTTGCCCGCGTAAAAAACTTTTCGTTCCAATTTTTTCCTGTCCAAAACTTTTTCAACCGGCGGAAGGGCTTTTGCGCCGTCGCCTATCGTGTCGAGAAGGTCAGAAAGTCTGTCCGCGTCAGGATTATTTTTTTTGTAAATCGCATAAGCCAAACCCAAAATCACAGCCAAACCCAACAGCGCAACAAATCCGTCCTTGTAATGGTTTCTCTTCGCAACTGTTTCAAGAGTATCATCGCCCACAAAAATTATTCCAACGTCTTCGAAGTGAATTTTCTGAATGGAAACTTTGTCGTCCGATCTGTCCAATTCCAATTCATCCAACGGAAAACAAATTGCGCCATGCTCAATTTTCCCGACAATATTTTTGTCATTGACGCGCAGATTTATTTTCTTGCCTTCAAAATACGGATTGTCAAAAATTTTTCCGCTGAATCTGGTGTAAGACGGCGTGATTTCAAAAATATCTTCAAGCAAAAAATTTACCGTCGTGTTCGTCTCCAGAGCCCCGTCAACGGTCGGAACAACATCCAACGTAAGCCCCGTACCCTTCGGATAATTCAAAGACATTTCAAATTGATTTTTTTTCGGCGTGTTCAATTCAAAAACGTTTACAAAATCTCCTTGAAAAGTTTGTGCGTTTGGAAAACCGTTTAAAGTCAAGTCGCCGGCATTGGAGGACAACAGCGCGATTTTTAATTTGCTCGGCGAAGTCACGGGAACTTCAAATCGAATCGTCCCGGCAGTTACATTTTGAATGGGCAATTCAATGTGCGGCGTGTGCCAATCGCCTTGAAGGATCGTCCGCACCGTCGTCATCAATTCGTTGTAATTTATCGGGAGTTCCTTCACGTATTCTTTATACGTTCGATAAGTTTGCGGATTAACATCATAACGCAAATTTATCAAGTAAACTTCAATGCCGAGCGAATTTGCTTGCCGCAATCCTTCTTGAAAATTTATTGCAGATTGTGCGTTGCCCAAATCGCCGTTCGTGATGAAAACGATACTGCGTTTATCATGAAATTTTGGCGTCAACATGTCAATGGCAGAAAGCAAGCCCGCGCCCGCTTCGCTTTGTCCGGAATAGCCGGTAAAAAAATTGTTGACGGGATTTTCTTTCAATTTCAAAAGCGGGCGGACAATTCGCACGTTATCGCTGAAAGTCACGATAGCAACGGAATCATCATCAAAAAGATTTTCCGCCGCCCAAATGATGCTTTCCGGCGCAGTGCGAAAGGGATCGGAACTATTCATCGTGTTGCCGGTGTTCAAGACGAAAACGACATCGCGACATTCTCCGATTGAATTTTGAGACGCCAACAAAATGCACGTGAAAATTATTCCAAAAAAAATTTTCCGCAAAGAGTCCTTGAAAAATTTTTTACCTTGCATGAGAAAAAAGCCACCTCACTTTAGTGAACAGTGAAAAAAATATTGAGCAAGTTACTGTTCATCACTAACTGCTAAAACATTCGATTCTTCCAAAAAAAATACGACGCGATAGTTGATGCAATAAGCGCAATAACCATCACGATTAAAAATCCGTAGTCGTTGCCCTCCATAGGCACGGGGACGTTCATTCCGAAAAAACTTGCAATGACTGTCGGCACGGCAATGATAATCGTAACCGCCGCCAAAAATTTCATAACTTTGTTTTGGTTGTTTGAAATGATTGAAGAAAAAATATCTGCCATTTGCGAAAGAATTTGACTGTACATTTCGACCATTTCTCGCGCCTGCTTGTTCTCAATGATTACATCTTCCAGCAAGTCTTCATCTTCTTCGTACATCTCCAAAATTCCGTCGACAGTTTTGTTTGTGCGAAGGCGCATGATTTTTTCCAGCACCGCATCATTTGAGCGCAACGCCGCGTTGAAATAAGTCAAGCCCTTCTGCAATTCCATTAGCCGGAGAATGTCGCTGTTTCGCATGGATTGACGCAACTGATCTTCAATTTCGTCTGAAAGTTTATTTATCTGGCGCAAGTAACGCAAATAGAACGTCGCCGACCGATATAAAATTTCAAAAAGAAATTGTGTCCGCTTGTACGTGTGAAAGAGCCGCGCAGTTCTTTGGTTGAAACTGGCAATTACGGGCGTTTCCTCAAGACAAACGGTGATGATATATTTTTTCGTGAGGATAACGGACAGCGGAAGGGTGTCGTAACTTTCTTCGTCATAAACGATTGGGACGTTCGTCAAAATCATGATTGATTCTTCTTCAACGTCGATATGCGATCTTTCTTCCTCGTCAAGAGCGGAGCGCAAAAAATCCGGCTCAACATTCGTCACGTCGCTGACTTCCTTCAATTCGTACGGCGTCGGGTCAACAATATTAATCCACGCGCCTTTCTCCAAAGTTTTCAGCGTAAGTTCCTCAAGGTGTCCTGATTCCTGTGATTTATAAATTTCAACCAACTTTCACGCCTCCTTTCAATTAACCGGTTTCGTAATTTTATAACGGCGCAGATTTTTTGTCTACAAGTTGCCAAATAAAAAACGGCTGAAAAAAATCCAGCCGTCTCACGGAAAAAAAGTATTAGTCAAAAAATTTTAAGCCAATAGCTTAAGCAGTATAATTCATAGAAAGTTCAAGATATTTATTTGCGATTCTGGCTCTGTGCAAAACTTCTTCGGTAATTTCCGCGCCTTCGTTCACAATGACTTCGCCGTTGTCCGCCGTGATTGTGCGTGTAGCTTTTTTGCCCAAGAGCATTGCGCGGCGTTTGTCGTCTTTGTCACTGACGGGCTTTTTTGTTTGAGAACCTTGACGGTTTGGTTGAAGTTTTCCTGCACCTTTTTGAGTTGCCTGCGCCCGCCTCAAGGCTGCCTTTAAAGCTTCTGCCTGTTGCGTGGCTTTCGGAGTATTTTTGACGGACTCTTCAGTTTCCGTCGCAGTTGAATCAACTTCTATCGGCTCATCGCCGGCGTCATTGACTTCAACCGACGGAGAATCTGAATTGCCGTTATGCTCTTCGCCCGCGCGAAATTCTTCTGCGCCGTCAAAATTTTCTTCGGCACTTTCGTCGTGAAGGGGAGTAATTGCCTCGATTTCTTCACGAACGGTATTTTCCGCCGAACTGTCCGCGTCCCGGTCGACTTCTTCGGCGTTTGATTCAGCAGGAGTTTCTTCTATTGCTTTAAGTTTTTTTTTTCGGCTTCGGTTTCAATGACGGTGACGAGTTTGCCGAAGATAGAAATTTTATCTGAAGGAATTTCTCCGACAGCCCCCGTGTTGTCAGTGATTTCGCACATTTCAATTCGTCCGTCTTCTGAAATGGAAATTTCGGAAACTTTACCTTGAACAACGCCGCTCTTCGTGAAAACTTTTGTGCCGATTATGCGGATATTTTCATCCAACAGACCTTCGTAGTCGCCGGCTTCTTCAAGGGACAAAATATTTTCGCTGTGCGTGATTGTCATTGCGTCGACGCCGATAGCGATAACCGCTTCATAGGGAATGAGTTTAACGCCGCGATACCAATCGTCATCTTCGATGGTGATTGCCGCAACGACTCTGTTTTTTGCGTCGATTAGTAACCCCTTGCTAATTCCGAGCTCGCGTCCTTCAGTTATGCTGATTACCGGCAAGCCGAGAATCTCCACACTTTTTTTCATCAAAAAATTCCTCCTCAAGTTAGCTTTCAATTTTTAGCTAAAACTCTTTGGTCGTTAGCTTTCAGTTGCCGCCAATTTTCTTTAAATTCCGTTTCGATTTCCTGAAAAAATTTTCGCGGGATTTGACTAAACGGCGTCTTCAAAGCTTTATGCCTAAAAAGTACCGCCTGCAATGTTTCCATGTAGACGATTTTTTTCTGAAACTCTTCCGTCACTTCGGCATTTTTTTTCACGATTAACAGAGATTTTGCCTGCTCGTAAACTTTTATTGCCTTAGCGTAGGCGGCTTGCTCCCGATAAATCGCGCCCAGATCAATCGCCACGAACGGCGCATAATCGTCGGCGGGATATTCATCAAGTGCAACTTGGTAGGCGTCAACGGCGGCTTGAATATTTCCGCGCTTTTTTTCGCTCCGCGCATACTCCAACAACTCACCGAGATTTTTAAAATCTTCAAAAAGATATTCGGGATAAGTTCTCTCCTCCGAACGATTTTGAGAATCAGCATCTTCAGAATCAAATTCATTTTCGGTTTCAGTTTCAAACTTAGTTTCGGAATTAAATTCGGTTTCGGAATTATTTTCGGACTCCGTTGAAGATTTTTTTGTAGCTTCGGCATAAGCCCGCCGCACTTCTTCAGTGAAATCAATTTCGTCTTGCTTTTCGCGTTTCACTAGGGAACTGTTCAACGCCGCCGCGCACGCCGCCGCAGGTAAGATCAATAACGTAAGGCACAAGAAAAAATTTTTATCGGGTGTCGGCGAAATTTTCATCGCGCCGAAAAGTGTAACAACCGACAGAACCGCACAAAGAAACAGCGTCGAGTATTTTATTTCCAGCCCCAAAGCACTCGTCACATTACGAACCAGAATTATACTGACTGCCATCACGCACGGTGCGATCAGAAAAAATGCCAACGCCAACGCCTCACCGCCGAAAGTAATTTGCTAACAGTCTTGATTTTCGACGCCCCAATTTTTTTTCCTGCATTGAGCAAATTTTTTCTAAAGACTAAGGATTGGGTTAAAAATTTTTCCACGCTCAAAGAAAAAATTTTCTGCCGCCCTTGTAGAAAAAATTTTTTTGTGCTATCATTGCGGAGTAATTTTTTGCGGGCATAGTTCATCGGTAGAATGGAAGCTTCCCAAGCTTTAGAGGTGGGTTCGATTCCCATTGCCCGCTTATCGATTTGCATTTGCGGAGAAGTTTTGAAACTTCTCTTTTTTATTTGGTCTTTTGCCTGAAATTAAAAAATCCCCTTACGAGGATTCAGCGTCACCGTGACGAAAATTTTAAGCGGAGTGGAGAGGATTTGAACCT
>JAFSXD010000064.1 GCA_017444245.1 Selenomonadaceae bacterium
ACGAAAAAAATATGATTTAGGAATTTAGATCGCCGGAGAGACAGTTATACAGTTAACTAGTGATCTAGCGAACTGGTGATCTGGCGATCTGATAAACGGATTGTCCAACGCGGCAGTCCGATTTTTTTTGCACAAAAAAACCGCCGAAATTTCGACGGTCTCAAAAAAATTTTTCAGTCGGAACGACGAGATTTGAACTCACGACCTCTTCCACCCCAAGGAAGCGCTCTACCAAACTGGGCTACGTCCCGATTAATTCAACGCCGGTAAGTTTAACACAACTGAATTATAAATGCAAGCGAAAATTTTTTCTCAAAAATTTCTGCGTAAAACTTTGCTTGACTTAGTTTAAACGGCTATTGTAAAATTTACGGAAATTTTGCGAATGGAGGCGCGTTTGGAAGCGATGCCTGAATATATATTGGCGTTTGTGGTGGCGATGACAAGTGCGCTGATGATAACGCCGGCTGTAATAAAATTTGCGTTCAAAACCGGAGCTGTCGACAAGCCCAATGAAAGAAAAGTTCACAAAGTTCCAATTCCGCGAATCGGCGGGCTGGGAATTTATTTTTCATTCATGATTGCCGTCTTGTTCTACGCCTTCTCAACGTACGTGGACGACGTGACGCTTTACGAATTAATCGGCTTGTTGACGAGCGGAAGTTTAATCGTAGCTTTGGGAATTGTCGACGATTACAAAAATTTGCCGGCGAAAGTAAAACTTTTGGGACAAATTATCGCCGCGTCCGTGCTCGTGATACTTTTCGACGTGCGAATTGATTTCATAACAGATCCGTTGGGAGATTTCATTTACCTTGAATGGGTAGCAGTCCCCGCGACAATTTTTTGGCTGGTCGGTTTGACGAACACGATAAATTTAATTGACGGGCTTGACGGTTTGGCGGCGGGCGTTTCGGCTATCGCGTCAATTACAATTTTGCTTGTTGCACTGAAACAAAATTTTTTAATCGTGACGATTTTGACGGCGGCATTGGCGGGCGCGGCGGTTGGATTTTTATTTTACAATTCTCATCCCGCAAAAATTTTCATGGGCGATTCGGGCAGTATGTTTTTCGGATTCATGCTCGCGGGAATTTCCGTCATCGGCGCAGTGAAAAGCACGACGACTATTGCGTTAATCGTTCCGATTTTGGCGTTGGGACTTCCGATTTTGGACACGACTTTTGCAATAGTTCGCCGTTACTTGGGCGGGCGTCCGATATTTCAGCCGGATAAAGGTCATCTTCACCACAGACTTTTGAGTTTGGGATTTACTCAACGTCAAGCCGTGTTGCTGATGTACATAATCAGTTCGTTGCTTGGACTTAGTGCCGTTGCATTGACGGAAGTCAACGGGCACATTGCAATTTTGATTGTGATAATTGTCGTGGTGGCGGTTGTTTATGGTGCAAAAAAATTAGGCGTCCTTCGATTCACGAGAGACTGACATTAAGATAAAGTTGGTGTTAACATGGAAAAATTAAAAGTCATGACGATTTTCGGCACGCGCCCCGAAGCAATAAAAATGGCCCCCGTGATTTTGGAGCTGAAAAATTTTCCGCAGGAAGTTGAAGTCATCGTCGCTGTCACGGCTCAACATCGCGAAATGTTGGATCAAGTTTTAAATCTTTTCAACATTCGCCCCGATTACGATTTGAATATCATGTCGGCGGGGCAAACTCTTTTTGACATAACGAGCCGCGCACTTTTGGGCTTGAACAAAGTTTTGCAGGAAGTCAAGCCGCAAATTGTTTTGGTGCACGGAGACACGACTACAACTTTTGCCGGCGCACTTGCCGCGTATTATCATCAAATTTCCGTCGGACACGTCGAGGCGGGATTGCGCACGGGAAATAAATTTTCGCCGTACCCTGAAGAAATGAATCGTAAGTTGACTGCCGCGTTGACGGATTTAAATTTTGCGCCGACGAATACCGCGAAAGAAAATCTCCTGCGCGAAGGAATTGACGAGGAAAAAATTTTCGTCACGGGAAATACCGTCATCGACGCGCTGTATAAAACCGTGAAAAAAAATTTTACGTTCAACGACAAACTTTTGGACGGTATCGATTACGCGGGAAAAACAATTTTGGTGACGACACACCGCCGCGAAAATTGGGGCGAACCGCTTCGGCAAGTTTACAAGGCATTGAAAAAAATTTTGGACGAATTTGCGGACGTGAAAATAATTTTTCCCGTGCATAAAAATCCTGTCGTTCGCGACGTTGTCAACGAGGAACTTGGAAATTTGCCGCGAGTTTATTTGACAGATCCGCTGGACTATGAACCGTTCGCAAATTTGATGAACCGCGTCGATTTAATTTTGACGGATTCGGGCGGAGTTCAAGAGGAGGCACCCGCGCTCGGCAAACCCGTTTTAGTTTTGCGCAACACGACGGAGAGACCGGAGGCAGTAAACGCGGGGACAGTCAAATTGGTTGGCACAAATTTTGAAAACGTTTTCGCCAATACAAAATTACTTTTGACGGACGCCGACGAATATAAAAAAATGTCTGACGCCTGCAATCCTTACGGCGACGGCATCGCGGCAAAAAGAATTGTTCAAGCCATCCTTTGGCATTATAAATTTGTCGACGAAAAACCTGCGACGTTTCAGCCGCGCCGGTAACAAATTCTTGACACAAAAATTAAGTGAATGTTAAAATTAGTCGAAGTTCAAGACTTCCAATTTGGATAGTTGCGGCTAGAAATTTTTTATCATTTTTTTCTACAAGAGATGCAAGGAGGTGAAATCCGTTACCGGTAAATTTTTTTGCCCTGATTTTTGTGCAAAAAAGTTTACAGCTTGTCAAAAGTTTTCAGTAACGGTCTACTACTATGGACAATACAAATGTTGACGAAAAAACTTTGGGAAATGCCGCCGAAAAAAAATTGCGTCTTCTCATAACGGACGATTCAAGGTTGTTGCGCAAAAAGTTACGTGAAGAGCTTGAAAATCTCGGTTGCGAAGTTTTAGAAGCGGCAAACGGCAAAGAGGCAATCGAAGTTGACATGACAAATGAACTCGACGGCGTCATTTTGGATATCGTCATGCCGGAAGTCGGCGGAATTGAGGCGTTGCAAGCAATTCGCGAACTTAGCCCCGACGTTCCCATTGTCATGCTTTCTTCGGCGGGCACTCCTCAAAAATTAATGCAGACGCTCAAAATGGGCGCGATTGATTTTATTCAAAAGCCGTACACGAAAGAGCAAATTGCCCGCGCAGTGCAAGCGATTCGTAGAGCGCGCGAAAAAAATTTGAAAAAGCGCGCTGAATCTAAATCCTAAAACTTTTTGGTAGCAGATTTTGAAAGGCAGTGAAATCCAATGAAGGGTTATGACTTTGGTCAATTTCTTTACAACTCCGCCTTCCTTGACGAATCTCAACTTGCCGAACTGATTGTTGCCGCGCAGAAAACAAAGGCGACGCTCACAACGAAGGCAATTTTCCTTCGCATGGTGTCTGTGTCAGAATTGAAGGAATTGCAATCTGATGAAAGTCTTGAAGAGTTGTTACGTTCGCACGACGCAGAAGTTCAGGGCAAGTACGACGAGATTGTAAAAAAAATTTTGAAGGCGGGGCAATCTGCGCGGCTTGAGAAGTCGAAGGAAGTTGCGCCAATTTCCCTAGTGCAAGTGCTGATTGATCGCGACGTTTTGAACTGTGAGCAGTTGGAAAAATTTTTGGACGATTATCAAAAGCAGGAAACTTCGCCGATTGAACAAGCCTTCGCCGCCCGCTACGATTCACTGCCGCCGACACAACAAACGGAATATTCTTTGGCTGTCGACGTAGTGAAAAGTTTTTGCGAATTTACTTCCGAAGCCTTCTCCACGTCGATAATTTTGTTGCCCGACGCGGAAAATGTCACGTCACAACTTTTGGGCGCGACTGTCAAAATAAAAGGCATTACTCCAATCGTCATTGGGGTTTTCGCCGAAGAGCCCGCGTTCATGAAATTCGCGCAAAATTACAATCACTTGGCGGAGAACAAAGAAGACGCTCTCGATGTCGTGTCCGAATTTTTGAACATATACGTCGGGCATTTCACGATAAGAGTTGCGGAAACGCTGGGGACGGAAGAAGAACCGGAAACGCCGCGATTCGGAGAAGTGACAGACTTCAGCGCGATAAAAATGTTGGCAGACTGCGGTGAAATTTATCTTTACGTCGGCAATGAAGAATGTTTCGACAACGGCAAGACGCAGGCGGAGGGTCTCGCGACGGTGGGAGATTTGAGCCAGTTCGGACTTGAAGATTTGGGAATTGATTTAGACGACGACTTTAAAGACCCGTATGATTTTTAGATCGATAGATCGATAGATCGATGGATCGCTAGTTAGTTGGAAAAAATATTTTCTAAAAGCTGGAAGCTAGACGCTAAAAGCTAAAAGGTGTAGTGTTATGGCAGGAAAAATGAGAAATTGCCAACGTTGCGGGAAACTTTTCATGCAACAGTCGAGGGAAAAAATTTGTCGTGATTGTCGCGATGCTGATGCGGCAATGGAAGCGAAAGTCATGGATTTTGTCCGCTCAAATCCCGAATGCAAAGTTCCGGATATTATCGAAGGAACGGGCGCGGAAGAAAGCCTCATTCGTCGAATGATCGATGACGGACGTTTTGAACAGAACGTCATAAAGACAAATTGCAAGAAATGTGGCAAGGAAATTGTTGGCGGACCTTATTGCGAAGCTTGCTTGAGTTCAATGCAAGAAAATCTCCAAAGTGTGCAAGAAAGAATTTCTGCGTCAAGTACCGCTGCCGCCGCCGCAAGAGGTCGAGGCATGCATTCAAAGAATTTGGGGAAGAAATAAGATTGGCGGCAAGCCTCTAAGAGATCGCGCCTAATCTTGACAATGCAAACATGGTGTTGTAAAATGCTGAAAGTTTTGATTAGCGAAGGGCAGGGCGAACGCTTTTCTGTCCAAACTTCGGCGGAGAAATTTTTCAAAGATTTCTTTTCGGACGAAGAAAATTTTGTGGGAAATATCAAAGTCGAAGGCGAATTTGTTAAAGACGGCTCGTCGTTGATTATTCGAGGAAAAATTTTTTGCCGCAAAGTTTTTTTGTGCGACAGATGTTTGGCAAAGACGCAAGAAGATCAAGTCCACGAATTTGACGAAGAGATTGACAAATTTCAACTTACGTCTGACGTTCTGGACATAAGCGAACTTGTGCGCGACGTGTTGGTTGCCGCCCAGCCGATTCAAAATCTTTGTAAACCGGACTGCAAGGGGCTTTGTCCGAATTGCGGTAAACCTTTAGAGGGCGAATGTACATGCAATAAACGAAATTAGTTTTTCAATCGTTCTCAAAAAATTTTTGATGAAAGGAAACGGTGATACATTTGGCAGCACCAAAAAGAAAATTAAGCAAGTCCAGACGCGACAGAAGACGTGCGAATTGGAAATTGGAAGTACCGAACTACGTAAAGTGTCCGAGATGCCATGAGCCTAAACTCCCGCACCATGTGTGCCTGGAATGCGGTTACTATAACGGAAAATCGGTTATTGAAACGGCTTAAGGACAGCAAATTTTTGGGCAGGCATGAACCTGCTTATTTTTTTTAGTGGGGATATTGCGTAGAGACCGAAAAATTTTTTCACGAGGAGCAAAAAATTTGAGAATTGCAGTAGACGCTATGGGCGGCGACAATGCCCCCGAAGAAATTGTAAAAGGTGTGCTTGAGGCGTCAGAAAAATTTCCTTGCGAAATTATTTTGGTCGGCGACTCAAATAAAATCAAAAATATCTTAGAGCGTGAAGGCAAAAATAATTTTCGGATTGAAATAAGACATGCCGAAGAAATTATTTCCATGCGCGATCATCCCGCCGATGCCGTCAGAAGTAAAAAAAATTCTTCAATCGTGGTTGCTACGGAAATGGTAAAAAGTGGCGAATGTGACGCAGTGCTTTCTGCCGGGTCGACAGGTGCCGCCGTTGCCGCCGCGCAGTTAATTTTGAAAAGGATTCATGGCGTCGGTCGTCCTGCCATTGCCACGCCGATACCTACTCCCAACGGCGTCACGTTGCTTTTGGATTCCGGCGCGAATGTGGACAGCAAACCGGAACATTTAGTTCAAGTCGCAATGATGGGCGCGTTTTATGCCGAGCATGTTCTTGGCAAAAAAAATCCCAAAGTCGGGTTGCTGAACATCGGAGAAGAAGAGACGAAGGGCAATGAGCAAGTCAAAGAAACTTACCAACTTTTGAAAGACGCGCCGAACATAAATTTTACCGGCAATGCCGAAGGGCGCGATATTCCCGAAGGAAAATTCGACGTTGTAGTTTGTGACGGCTTTGTTGGCAACGTCGTTTTGAAATTTGGCGAAGGACTTGCGCTCACGATTTTTAAACTGATTAAGGAAGAAATTGCGGCGGGCGGTGTCAGTGCAAAAGTTGGCGCGCTGTTGTTGACGCCCACGCTAAAAAATCTTGCTAAGCGGCTGGACGTTTCGGAATACGGCGGCGCACCACTTCTCGGCGTCAACGGCTACTGTATCATAAGTCATGGCAGCTCCGACGCAAAATCTATTTGCAGTGCTATTGGTATCGCCCAAGATTATGTTCACAGCAACATTTTGGAGCGAATCAATACGGCGATTTAGTGAGTAGTAAGTAGGGAGTAGGGAGTAGAAAATTTTTTTGAAAACTAACCATCGATCTATCGATCCATCGATCCATCGATCTAAATGAAAGGAGCGTTTGAATGTTTGAAAATAACGCAATCTGTAAACTTTTGAACATTAAATATCCGATATTTCAAGGCGGCATGGCGTGGATAGGAACGGCTGAATTGGTCTCCGCAGTCTCCAACGCCGGAGGATTGGGACTTATCGGCGCGGGGCATATGCCGCCGGATATTCTCAAAAAAGAAATTCAGAAATGCAAACAGTGGACGGACAAACCTTTTGGCGTGAATATTATGTTGATGTCGCCGTTTGTCAAAGAAGTTATGCAGCTCATGGTTGATGAGCGCGTTCCAGTCGTGACTACCGGCGCGGGAAATCCCGGCGAATATCTTCCGGCACTTAAAGAAGTCGGCTCAAAAGTTATTCCCGTCGTTGCCAGCGTCGCACTTGCAAAACGGCTTGCCAAAGGCGGCGTTGACGCGATAATTGCCGAAGGTTGCGAATCGGGCGGACACATTGGAGAAATTTCCACAATGCCGTTAATTCCGCAAGTCGTTGACGCGGTGGACGTTCCCGTAATTGCGGCGGGCGGTTTCGCTGATTCTCGTGGCATGGCGGCGGCGTTCGCTCTTGGGGCAAGCGCAATTCAAATGGGTTCGCGTTTCGTTTTAAGCAATGAATGTATCGCCCATGAAAATTACAAAAATTTTGTGCTCAAGGCAAAAGATCGTTCAACCGTCGTGACAGGCAGAAGTTTAGGTCATCCTGTCCGCGTTTTGGCAAACAAACTCACGCGAACTTTCCACGAAATGGAAGCGGCGGGCGCGTCCCCTGAAGAGCTTGAAAAACTTGGCGAAGGAAAATTGCATCTCGCCACGCACAAAGGTGACGTTGAAAACGGCTCGGTTATGATTGGGCAAATTTCCGGCATGCTTGACGACATTAAACCAGTCAAAGAAATTATTGACAGCATCATTAACGGGTTGCCTCAAGCCGTCGCTGAACTTCAACAAAGATATTTGTAACGGGGGAAAATTTTTTGGCAACAGCGGTTGAAACGATTAAAACTTTGATGAGCACGTTGAAAAAATATTCAACGGACGAAAGCTATGTTGGAGTTATCGCGCTTGACGATGCAATTCGTACTGCGACAACTTTCACGGACACCAACGACGCTATTGACAAATTGACAAAGGCTTTGGGCGACACTGAAACTTACCCCGATACGAATACGCGCTTGCAGAAAGCTACGGGCATGGTTATCGGCGCGGAAAAAGATTACACGGTAGACACGGGCGCAATTTCGGGCGCGAATGCTGGCGGCAGTGTCGTGAAAAATGCTCAGGATATTGTTCCGGAGAATGGCGACTTGTCAACGGCGACTTTGCCAGAGGTGGGCTCAACAGTCCCGATAACCTACACGGGCAACGACGGAAAATCTTTCACCTTCTACGTGAAATATCCCGACAGCTTTTCAACCGTAGTTCAAGGATTCGACGAAAAAGACAGAACGAACGGGGAATTAAAAATTATCGATAGCCGCTACTACGTCGACTTGAACACCCTTGACGAAAATTATTCTCACGAGCGGACTTCCACCAACGAAGACGGCACGACTAAGGTAGTTGCCTCGCCAACCGTCGCGCAAATGAAAGAATCCATTCAGACGATTTTGAAGGGGCTGAATACGTACTGGCTGCGTGAAGGCGCGAAACTTGATTATGATTCGCTTGGCTTTGCACTTGACGGGCAGACGATTGAAATTAAATTTATCGCGGGCGGAGACACGTTCGACGGATCGGCGGCGATCACTTTTTCGCACAGGAACGATTATCAGCCGTCCAACCACATCATACTGGCAATAGACCTTTTCAACTACGGCAACATCAGCCCAACAGACCCTAACGGAAGTACGGAGAACAACGGCGGCGAAGCAAGCATTTATCTGGATCGCGTCCTTGCCCATGAAATGGTTCATGCGGTTATGCAGTCCAACGGAACTTTGAAAAATGGAATGCCGCAATTTTTCACTGAAGGCGTTGCGGATTTGGTGCAGGGCGACGACGATTATAATTCTGAGCAGCGCAAATTTATGATAGAACTTGCGAACAATACGGACACGCTTCAGGAAAGTCTGTCAATGTTGCCGGGAACGGGTTCATCGTACGCCTATCCTGCGGGCAACATGCTTTTGCGTTTCATTGCTCAACACAGCCTTGACACTACGGCGATGATTGGCGATTCCGCACAACAACAAACCTTCAGCTATTCGACTGGTAGCGGTGTCGTCACTGGCTACAAGGAAGGCGACTTTATCAACTACAATTTGACGGATGGCGCGGCGTTGAGATACGTCGGGGCAACGGCGATGGGCGATTTTGTTTTCACGGAGTTCACGCAGAATTTTGAGAAGGAAAATACTTTCGTGATCCGTGACGTCCGCGACAAACTTGTAACGCTCAACACTTCCTACGGCACGGAGTACGCTTACTTGTCCTCAAGCGCGGGAAAAATTGACGGTAGGAATTTCAACAACGGGGAAAACTATCAAGTAATCGTTGGCGCAAATTATCTGAACAATTCACTTCACGCGGGCAACAACGGTTCGCAACTTTGGGGCGGATATCGCGGCAATGATGAACTTTTCGGCGGCGCGGGCGAGGACACTTTCATGTACGATTTTGACGGCGGCAATGACAAAATCTTCAACGCGGAAAGTCAAGACAAAGTGATTATCTTTGATACTTCGTTGGATCAAATTTCTGCCGCGCAGATTACGGACGAAGGGTCTTACTTGGTATTTACGGACGGCATGTCTTTAAGTATCTCTGGCAAGCCTGAAACTTTCATTCTTGAAAATGACGAGACTTATACGTATTACGCTGCAAATTACGAGACAAAATCTTGGACGCCGCAGAATTAACGGAGAAAAATTTTTTCAGATGACTTTGAATGTGCTATCACCAGCACATTTTTAATAAGGGGGAAAATTTTTTTGGCAACTGCTATTGAAACTGTAAAAAATTTTGTTAGCGTCTTGAAGGATTACGCGCAGGACCCTTCCAACGTTGGACGAATCGCGCTTGACGACGCCACCAGAAAGACGACAATTTTTCCAAGTTTTGCGGACGCGGTAAAAGAACTCGAAAGAAAATTGCTTGACACCACAACTTACCCCGACACCGATACGCGCTTGCTGAACGCTACGGGCATGGTTCTCGGATCGGAAGACACGGGCGCAATTTCGGGCGCGAATGCTGGCGGCTCAACCGTAAAGAATGCTGAGGACATTGTTCCCGAAGACGGCGACTTAACCACTGCAACTTTGCCAACGCCTGGTTCAACGACGCAAATCACTTACACGGGCGAAGACGGCAAAACTTTTTCCTTCAATGTGAAATGGCCAGACAGTTTTACCGCGCTCATCGACAGCAAAGATTTTGTTTTGGGAGTTCCCGACGAATACGAAAACTATTTAAACCTTTTTTTTGATTCAAACAATCTCCTTGAGTTCGACGATTTGAACACGAGCGACGAAGGAAAACAATTACTCAAAAACGCGGCGGAAACTATGTTGAAGGCACTGAATACTTACTGGTTTAAAGAAAGTGCTAAACTCGTTTATGATTCTTTCGGGATTGCGCTTGACGGTAAAACAATCGAAGTTGGATTCATAGGAACGGGTCCTCTCTCGGCGGCGGGGGCAATAACGGCGCAGACTCGTGTAGACGACAAACCCGCTGACAAATCATACATCGTGGTAAACGTAGTTGGTTTTGCGGGAATAGATTCCGAAAACCCAAACGGTGCCATTCCTATGGCAGACGGCAGTTTTCTTTACTTGGATCGTACCATCGCCCATGAGATGGTGCACGCTACAATGCATTCATTGGGACTTATGAAAAAAGACATGCCGCAATTTTTCACGGAAGGCATCGCGGAGGTAGTTGAAGGCGAAGACGATTCCTCTGCTGGGCGTACTGGAGACATTGCTACGCTCGTCAACGATTCAGATACTTTGCTTGAAAATTTAAATTTTGGCGAAGGCACGGGCTCACATTATGCGTATCCTGTTGGCAATATGTTCATGCGTTTTCTGGCTCATCAGAATTTGAACACGACTTCGATTATCGGCGACCCCAACCGAGCGCAGACCTTTGACTACTACGGCAACAACGAAGTCATCACAAATTATTCTGAAGCGGACACGATTAATTATCAGGCGAACTTTACTGGAGTTCAGACGCCGAAAAATGGTACAACCTCCTTTTCTTACGACGACTTGAACATTGACGCGCTTGACGGCAACCAATTAATTCTGCGCGACGTTCGCGGAAAGTTCATGACGTTGAACATGGCGGGCGCAAATGTTTACGCTTACATGGCGGAGCACTCAACCGAAGTCAACGGAAATAATTTCAGCGGCGGCAACAATTTTGAAATACTCTTCGGTTCAAATTTCGAAAATGACATCATCCGCGCGGGCAATGCAGGCTCGCATCTTTGGGGCGGCATTTCTGGCAACGACGAAATTTTTGGCGGCAATGGGCAGGACACGTTCATTTACAATTTCTTGGACGGCAACGACGCAATTCACAACGCGGAAAGTCAAGACGTCGTTTCTTTGCGGAAAATTTCACTTGCAGAGATTTCTGCCGCGCAGATTACTGACGACGGAGTTTACATGACTTTCTCGGACGGCGGCAGTTTAAATATTTCTGGCAACCCCGAAACCTTCACGATTGAAAAAAATGGTGCGACTGACACTTACAAGGCGGATTACCAGACTAAGAGTTGGACGCAACAAAGTTAATGAGGAATTTTTATGAGTAAAATTGCTTTTGTTTTTCCGGGTCAAGGCGCGCAGTTCGTCGGCATGGGGAAGGATTTGTACGAAAAATTTCCCGTCGCAAAAAATTTTTTTGACGAGGCTGATGACGCGCTTGGTTATTCCATAAAAAAAATTTGTTTTGAAGGCTCGGAAGACGATTTGAAATTGACGGCGAACACCCAGCCTGCAATTTTGGTTGTCAGCGTGATTGTCGCTGAACTTCTCAAGGCGGAAGGAATCAAACCTGAAGTCGCGGGCGGACACAGTCTCGGAGAATATTCCGCACTCGTCGCCGCTGATTCAATAAAATTTCGTGACGCCGTCGTTTTGGTGCACAAACGCGGAACTTTCATGCAAGAAGCCGTTCCCGTCGGCGAAGGTTCAATGGCGGCAATTATCGGACTTGACGAAAAAATTATCGTCGACGCATGCGAAAAAGCCTCCGACGTCGACGAAGTTCAAGCCGTGAATTTTAATTGTCCCGGTCAAACCGTAATTGCCGGAAAAGTTAAAGGCGTCGAAAAAGCCGTAGAAATTTTAAAATCTCTCGGCGCAAAAAAATCCGTGATTCTTCCCGTGAGTGCGCCTTTCCACAGCACTTTGATGAAACCCGCCGCACAAAAACTTTCCGCAGAACTCGACAAAATTTCAATCGCTGATGCCGCATTCCCAATCGCCGCAAATTTCAGCGGAGCTCTTGAAACTTCCGCAGACGAAATTAAATCAAACCTCGTCGCTCAAGCGGATCATCCCGTTAAATGGATCGACTGCGTCAAGTCCATGCAAAATTTTGGTGCGGAAATTTTTGTTGAGTGCGGTCCCGGCAAAACTCTTTCCAACTTCAATAAACGCATTGATAAGAAAATTAAAAACTTCAACGCGGAAAATGTAGAAACACTTCAAAAAACTATCGACGCTCTGAAAAATTGAGGTGGTTTCCATGTCGCAAAGTTTGATTCAGTTGAAAGTGGATTCTGCGCTGAAAAATGAAGTCGAAGAAATATACCAATCTATCGGGCTGGATCTTTCGACGGCAGTAAAAATGTTTTTGATTCGCTCAAAATTAGTACGCGGACTTCCATTTGAAACAAGTTTACCGGAAAATTTTGTAACTCATCAGCAGGCATTGGACGCCTTTGAAGGATTGCGTAAGCAAGCGGAAAATCTTCCTGAAATGTCTCTCGAAGATGTTAATGCTGAAATTTCTGCTACCAGAGCTGAACGAAAAGCACGGTGAAATAAAATGCGCTGTTATGCCGTGATTGACACCAATGTTTTAATTTCTGCCGTAATTTCAAAACAATCCGACGCCGCAACAGTGAAAGTTTTGCGAAAAGTTTTTGACGGCTCAATTTGTCCGATTTACAATTCAAAAATTTTGGAAGAATATAACGAAGTCTTGCGCCGCCCGAAATTTCATCTGCAAGAGCAAACTGTAGCCGTTGTCATTTCCGCGATTAAGCAGTTTGGCATTGAATTAAATCCAATGACTTCATCCGAAACTATGATTGACGAAGACGACAGAATTTTTTTAGATACTGCAATAGCATTTGAAGGCTCGTTTTTGGTTACCGGAAATATGAAACATTTTCCAAACTTGCCGATAGTAGTTTCTCCTAAACAAATGTTAGATTTTGTAAGTGGTGAGGACAGAAAAATTTGACGTTCAACATAAAAATTTTTGGAATTGTTCAAGGCGTCGGCTTTCGACCGTTTGTAAGTCGAACTGCTGACGCTTTTTCTGTACGCGGGACTGTTGCGAACAAAGGCTCTTACGTCGAAATTATCGCGCAGACTTCGGAAAATATTTTGGAAAAATTTCTTGCCGCAATAAAAAAAAATTCGCCGCCGCGTTCCAACATTTTGAAAGTCGACGTTACAAAAACTTTTGACGAAAAAAATTTTGCCGACTTTCAAATTGTCGACAGTGAACATGAAATTGGCGATATTTTTGTTTCGCCTGACATTGCGATTTGCGAAAAATGCGCCGAAGAACTTTTCGACAAAAAAAATCGTCGATACCTGCACCCGTTCATAAATTGCACGGCTTGCGGTCCGCGACTTACGATTTTGGAGAATATGCCGTACGATCGCGAACGCACGAGCATGAAAAATTTTCCCATGTGTGACGACTGCGCGGAAGAATATTTTTCGCCGACTTCGCGCCGTTATGACGCTCAACCGATTTGCTGTAACGAATGCGGTCCGAAAATTTTTTTGCTGAACTCAAATTTGGAAGGGCACGACGCAATTAAATCTGTCCGAAAAATTTTAGTCGACGGCGGCGTTGTTGCGATTAAAGGGATTGGCGGTTTTCATCTTGCCTGCGATGCGAAAAATTTTGACGCCGTGCAACGCTTGAGAAATTCTAAAATCCGTCCGACAAAACCTTTTGCCGTGATGTTCAAGAATATTTCTGCCGTTGAAAGTGAATGCGTCGTTACTCCCGCGCAAAAAAAAATTTTGGACAGCCCGCAAAAACCAATCGTCTTGTTGCAAAAAAAAATTTGTACGACCATTGCCGGAAATGTTGCGCCGCAAATTAATCGTCTTGGCGCGATGTTGCCTTACACGCCGTTGCACATGCTGATTTTCAGTTTCCCCGACGAAATAAAAAATTTCCCCGACGCGTTGGTTATGACGAGCGGAAATCCGTCCGGCGTTCCAATTTCGATTGACGACGACGACGCTCAAAAAAATTTCGGCAATTTCTGTGACGTCATACTTACCAACGACAGAAAAATTTTGCTCCGCGCGGATGATTCGGTAATGGATTTTATTGGCGATGAACCGTCAATGATTCGTCGAAGTCGCGGTTATGCGCCGTTGCCGATTTTTTTTGAGGGCAATAAAAAATCCGTGCTGGCTATTGGCGGCGAATTGAAAAATACTTTTTGTCTGGCGAAAAATAATTTGCTGTACGCCTCGCCGTACATTGGCGATGTTGGAAATTTGCAAAGTGTTGACGTGCTGAAAAATTCCGTGCGCCGAATGTGTGATTTGCTGGAAATTTCCCCTAAAATTATAATTTGCGACAAGCACCCGCGCTATCAATCGTCGAAAGTTGCCGCCGAAATTGCGAAAAATCTTGATGTGCCGCTGGTGAAAATTCAGCATCATTATGCGCACACTTTGAGTTGCATGGCGGAAAATAATTTTCACGACGAAGTAATTGGCGTTGCCTTCGACGGGACGGGCTACGGCGACGACGGGACGATTTGGGGCGGGGAATTTTTTATTTGCGACATGAAAAATTATTTGCGCGTCAGTCACTTGGAAAAATTTTTGCAGGCGGGCGGTGATAAATCTGCGCGGGAATGTTGGCGCAGTGCAATTTCGCTGATGAAAAATTTTGACGTTGACGACGTGGCGAAAAAATTAAATTTGACGAGTCCGCAAAATATTTCTGCACAGAAATTTTTGTTGGAAAATAAATTGAATTGCGTTGAATCGACGAGTTGCGGGAGAATTTTTGACGCGGTGAGCGCAGTGCTTGGAATTTGCGCTGTGGCGACGTACGAAGGCGAAGCGGCTATGAAATTGCAAGCCGTTGCGGAAAAATCTTTTCTCCCCGCACCCACTTCACTACCGTCTGATTCTTCCGCGCTCTTTGAAGAAATTTTGACGCGCAGGTTGGAAGGCTGGGACGTTGGGGCGTTGGCGAAATTTTTTCACGAAAGTTTAGCGGAAATTATTTCGGCGGAGTGCGAAAAAATAAAATCGCGTCACGGAATTAAAACCGTAGCTTTAAGCGGCGGCGTCTTCCAAAATTCTTTGTTGACGGGGTTAACGGCGGAGAAATTAAAATTGCGTGGTTTTAAAGTTTTGCTGAACAAAATGATTCCGCCAAACGACGGCGGCATTTGCATTGGGCAGGCGGCGTTCGTGAATGGCGACTGAAATTTTTTGTTGCTAAAGTCAAAAAAACTGTTATAATTGCGAAAGATTTTTTGTAGAAATTATTAGGGACTAGGCATTAGGGACTAGGAGCTGGAAAAGAATTTTGACAAAAATTTTTCTAGTGTTTTTAGGCGGCGGACTCGGCGCAATGTCAAGGTACGTGGTGACGACGTTGCTTGCGGGCAAGTTGGGAAATTTTCCGTTGGGAACATTCGCGGCAAATATTTCAGGAAGTTTTTTAATGGGATTGTTGCTTGGAATTTTTGTCGGCAGATCCGGCGCGACTTCAGAAATGTTTCGTCTGTTTTTGGCGGTAGGATTTTTGGGCGGCTTTACAACATTTTCGTCATTCTCCGCCGAAACTTTTAATCTGATACAAAACGAACAAACTTTCGCCGCGATATTAAATGTTGTGTTCAGCGTTGCAGTGGGATTGACGGTCTGCGCGGTTGGATTTTCTTTGACGAAAAATTTTTAGTTCAATAGTCAAATGAAATGCGCAGAAAATTTATTTGGTATTGAGAAAATTTTTTTGCGTTGTAGCATAAAGGAATTTTTTGTGATAGAATTAAGCGATTTAGTAGTTTCATTTAAGTCCCGCTCAAGGTTGCAATTAAATTTTTTAGACGGAGGCATAGAATGTGTTTGAATTAGACGAAAATGGCTTGGACAAATTCGCCAAAATAAAAGTCATCGGCGTAGGCGGAGGCGGGAACAACGCCGTAAACCGAATGATTTCATTAGGGCTTGAAGGCGTGGAATTTATAGCGGTGAACACGGACTCTCAAGCTTTAATGGCGGCACTTGCCCCTAAGCGCATGCAGATCGGAATGAAACTGACGCGCGGACTTGGTGCGGGAGCTCGTCCGGAAATTGGAGAACAAGCGGCTATAGAGAGTCGTGACGAAATTTTAAAAGCCTTAGACAAATCTGATATGGTTTTCATAACCGCAGGAATGGGCGGCGGCACCGGAACAGGCGCAGCCCCGATTGTTGCGGAATGTGCCAAAGAGCTCGGCGCGCTGACGGTTGGCGTCGTCACTCGTCCTTTCAACTTTGAAGGTCCAAAACGAAAAAGAAATGCCGATTATGGAATTGAAAATCTGAAAAAAAAAGTTGATACTATAATCACAATTCCGAACGATAGATTGATGCAAGTCATTGACAAGAAAACTCCAATGACGAAAGCGTTTAGCATTGCCGATGATATTTTGCGTCAAGGCGTCAAGGGAATTTCTGACTTAATCGCGGTGCCGGGTCTTGTCAATCTCGATTTTGCCGACGTGCAAACCGTAATGAGCAACGCAGGTTCGGCGTTAATGGGAATTGGCGAGGCGTCCGGAGAAAACGCGACGATTAATGCCGTAAAAATTGCGATTGATTCGCCGCTTTTGGAAACCAGTATTCAAGGCGCGCACGGAATACTTTTGAACATCATGGGCGCGACAGAAAATCTTCGTATGTACGAAATTTACGACGCGTCAACGACTGTGCAAGAGGCGGCACACCCCGAAGCGGAAATTCTTTGGGGAGTGTCAATCGATGAATCTATGGGCGACACTGTCAGCGTAACGATCATTGCAACGAGATTTGACGGCGAAGTTGATACAATATCAGAGCCGGTATCGCCGCTAGTCAATCGACTGCATCAAATGAGACAAGGCGTCCCACCTCAACCGATGACAGCAAACAGACGCCAGCCGCCAATCACTCCAATTTCTCCGTTCCCAAATTTCGGTGGCGGGTTCAATCCTCCAACTTTCAACGTTCCACAAAATCAAAATCAAAGTCAAACTCAACCGCCCCAGCAACAGCCGCCGCAAAATTCTCAACAACAAAATCCTAACCAAAATCAACAACAAAATAATCGTCAAAACAGCGCGGACTTTGGATCGCCTGAACTTCCCCCTTGGATGCGCTCTTAAAATAAATTTTCTTTCCGATAATTCCCGTAACTAAAGCAAAGATTTGCAAGGACTGCAAGAAAAATTCTGCCGCAAGGCAGTTTTTTTTGTCTCCAAATATTTTAACGTCGATAAATATTTTTACTACACGCAATGAATTTCAATGATACAAAATTGTTAAGTGTAAATTTTTCGTAATTTGACACAAAAGTTTGATAGGTGTAAAATCTTCGAGTGTGTTTTTATATGAGAAGTCAAAAATTTGATGAGGTGAACTTTTTGAACAGCGTACAACTTAAAAAATTTTTAACGGCTTTTGTACTTGGAACATTTACGATTTCTTTACCTATGGCAACGAGCGAAGGCAGGATTCACGACCCGAAGGTTAAAGCCATTTCGTCATCAGACCTTCGCGGCGGACAAAAAGTCGAATCTGAAAGAGAATACAGAGCGAGTGACTACGAAAAATATTATTCGCCGTCATATTCGTCAAGAACGCCGTCATATTCGTCAAGATATCCTGCGTATCCGACATATCCCACTACGACAAATATTGATTATTATCCTGTGGAAAAAACAATTTCGTTGGCGGACTCCTCAATAAGCGGGACGCCGATTGCAACTCAAGCGCAATGCGTGGAATATCTTTTGCAAAATAATCCCAATCCGAAAATTTCCGTTTCTCCTGAAGAAATTGTTGCGTACTACTACGAAGAGGCAGGACGTGAGGGCATTCGTGCCGACGTTGCCTTTGCACAAGCACTGAAGGAGACGGGATTTTTCCGTTATGGCGGCGATGTTGTACCTGAACAAAATAATTTTTGCGGGCTCGGCACGACGGGCGGCGGCGTACGTGGCGGATATTTCCCGACAGCGCAAATTGGCGTACGTGCGCACATTCAGCATTTGTTAGCTTATTCTTCGACGCGCAGACCGACAATGCCGCTGGTTGATCCGCGCTACGATATTGTCCGCAAGGCTTACGGCGAACGGATTCTTACGCGCTGGTCAGATTTGAATGGACGTTGGGCAGTTCCCGGCAATTATTACGGGCAAGAAATTATGTCAATGTTTAGAGCTATCGTTGGAACGCGTGCTTAAATTTTTTTAATGAAGTGATTTAATTGGTTTCTGAGTGGGAACTTTTTTTGAGATTGGCACTGTCATGCTTTTTGGGCGGCGTGATTGGTTACGAACGACAGAGCAGGCGAAAATCTGCGGGGCTTCGTACAAATGTTTTGGTTTGTCTCGGCTCGTGTTTGATAATGGTTTTGAGTGAGGCACTTTATTTCGACGTCGAAGGGCGCACGAACGCAGACCCGGCACGATTGGCGGCGCAAGTTGTCAGCGGCATAGGTTTTTTGGGCGCGGGCGCGATTATGAAGGAAGGTTTAACCGTCACCGGCTTGACTACGGCGGCTTGTCTTTGGGTTGTCGCAGGCGTCGGGCTTGCAGTCGGCGCGGGATATTATGCCGGTGCATTGTTCACTACAGGATTAATTTTCGCCACGCTCGGAACTCTTTCACGCATTGACGAATGGGTTATGCACGATCAAAATTTGTACTTGAAAGTTCGCACGCAGGACAAGCCCGGACAACTCATGCATATCAGCTCATGCATTGACGATTTGCAGCTGAAAGTTCGCGGCGTCAAAGTCAAGGCGGACGAAGATCACAGCGATATTCTTTGCATTGATTTTGAAGTTTATAACCATCGCGGCTTGAAAGGCGTTATCGTGGTGGACGCGATTCAGCGTATCGAAGGCGTCTTGAGCGTTGATGTGAGTTAGATCGATGGATCGATAGATCGATGGATCGATAGTTAGATTTTTTAGGAGAAATTAATTTGATTGTTTACACCACTAAGGGCGGAAAATATTTTCCCGTCGCCGAAAGTTTCGCAAAAGATTCTTCGACGCCGCGCGGAATTTACATCAACCTTACGAATCAATGCAACAACGATTGCGTTTTCTGTCTGCGCGATAAAAAAATTTTGAACGCCGAAAATACTTTGTGGCTGGAGCGCGAACCTTCCGTTGACGAAATTAAATCTGAACTCGACAAATTGAATTGGCAACTCGTCAGCGAAATTGTTTTTTGCGGATTCGGCGAACCTACAATGCGTCTTGCCGAACTCAAAAAACTTTTGCGATACGTCAAGGAAAATCATCCTGAAATTTCCACGCGGCTGAATACCAACGGCTTGGGTAGCCTGCAACACGGGCGGGACATTGCGCCGGAGTTTGAAAATATTTTGGACGTGGCGTCAATCAGTTTAAATTCGGCGACGGCGGAACGTTACTTGAAAATCACTCGTTCAAAGTTTGGTCTGCAAGCTTACGCGGCGATGTTCGATTTCGCGGAGCGCATGAAAAATTTCGTGCCGCAAGTCGTCATGACAATCGTCGACAAAGTGACGCCGCCTGATGAAATTATCGCTTGCAAAAAAATTTGTGACGAACACGGCTTGAAATTGCGCGTCAGACCGTACGAAGACAATTAAAAAATTTTTACCGAATCGGATTGTTAATTCAGTCCGATTTTTTTGTTTTGTTCAAGACGCAGGAAAAGAAAATAAATCGGCGAAAAAAATATCAGCAGAAATGGAGGAAATTTTTATGGCTGATGAAAGATTAATCGTCGCGCTGGATTTTCATCACTTCGACGACGTGAAAAATTTGGTTGATACTCTTGACGACAGCGTAAATTTTTACAAAGTCGGCATGGAACTTTTTTACAGCGTCGGCACGGACGTTGTCGATTGGCTGAAAGCTCTCGACAAAAAAATTTTTCTTGACTTGAAACTTTGCGACATCCCCAACACGACGGCGAACGGTCTTTGTTCACTGATGAATTTGGGTGCGGATATTTTGAACATTCACGCGGCGGGCGGCTACACCATGATGAAAACTGCCGCCGATAAATTGCGTGAAGAATCTGCGCGGCGGGGAATCGCTAAACCGAAATTAATTGCCGTAACCGTTTTGACAAGCGTCAATCAATCCGATTGGGAGGGGCTCGGCTACAGTCAACTGGAAATTTCCGCGCAGGTCGTGCGCTTTGCAAAACTTGCGAAATCTGCGGGCGTTGACGGCGTCGTTGCCTCACCAAACGAAGCAAAATTGATTCGCGAAAATTGCGGCGAAGATTTTTTAATCGTCACGCCGGGAGTTCGTCCCGTCGGAAGTGCCGTCAATGATCAAAGTCGAATCGCCACGCCGTCAAGCGCAATTCAAAACGGCGCAAATTATCTCGTCGTCGGCAGACCAATTACGAAGGCGGAAAATCCTAAACTTGCCGCACAAAAAATTTTAGAGGAGATTAACGGACTTTGATTCACGAAGAAAACTTTTTTGTAACGGCGATTGACGACAAAATTTTTGCACGGATTAAAGGAAAATCTTTCAAAGATAATTGCACTTTGCCCGTTGAAGATTTGCGCTACTTGCACGTTCTTCACAAAGATTTGAACGGCGAAACTCACGAAGGCGAAATTATTTGCAACGCGTACATTGCCGCTGATTTGATTGACATTTTTAAAAAATTGTACGCGGCGAATTATCCCATAGAAAAAATTCGTTTGGTTGACGAGTACGACGCTGACGACGAACTTTCCATGCGCGACAATAATTCTTCGTGTTTCAATTTCCGTTTCATTTCGCACTCGAAAAAAATTTCCAAGCATGGCTACGGGCTGGCGGTTGACATTAATCCGCTTTATAATCCGTATGTGAAATTCGTTGACGGGAAAAGAAGTTTAGAGCCGGCGACTGCGGAAGAATATTTGGACAGAGAAAAAATTTTTCCGTACAAAATTACCGAAGATGATTTGTGCTACAAACTTTTCACGGAACATGGTTTTGAATGGGGCGGAAATTGGGGCGACAGAAAAGATTACCAGCATTTTGAAATTTCAAGTGACATTGTGAAAAAACTTTATCCGAATGACTTTTAAAAGGAGAAATTTTTATGACAGAAAAAGAAGTTTATGATTTATTGGTTGAAACAGGCGCGATTATGACGGGGCATTTTGTTTTGACTTCCGGCTTGCACAGCCCGCATTACGTTGAAAAATTTAACGTGTTGCAACATCCGAAGTACACGGAAAAACTTTGTCAAGCGATTGCGGAACATTTCAAAGACGCGCAGATTGAAACGGTTGTAGGTCCTGTGACGGGCGGAATTATTCTTGCGCATGAGACGGGCAAGGCTCTGGGGACTCGTGCAATTTTCACGGAGCGCGTCGAAGGCAAGATGACTTTTCGTCGCGGCTTTAAACTTCATGAAGGCGAAAGAGTTTTAATCGTTGAAGACGTTGTGACGACGGGCGGTTCAATTCGTGAAGTGATTGACGTTGTAAAAAATTTCGGCGGCGTACCCGTTGCCGTTGCAATGTTGGTTGATCGTTCGGGCGGCAAGGCAACTTTTGACGACGTGCCGAATTTTGCGTTACTTCATATGGACGTAAAAACTTTTTCGCCTGATGCTTGCCCGCTCTGCGCGGAGGGAGTTCCTTTGACGAAACGCGGATCGACGGGAAAGTAGATTGCTAGATCGCCAGATCGCTAGATAGTTAGAGTGCTAGAACCTTAAAGCTTGAAGCTTAAAGCTTAAAGCTAAGGAGATAATAGATGCTGAAAAGTTTAAGCGTTAAAAATTTTGCGCTGATTGAACAAATTGATTTAGAGTTTGAACGTGGGCTTAACGTGTTGACGGGCGAGACGGGCGCGGGTAAGTCCATTTTAATCGACGCATTGGGCGCGGCTCTGGGAAATCGCGTCAGCGCAAATCAAATTCGGGCGGGCTGTGATGAATGCAGTCTTGAGGCGGTTTTTGTGCCGGAAAAAAAATCTTCACTGAAAGTTTTGCTTGATGAATTTGAAATTGAGGACGACGATACCCTAATCATCAAGCGCAAGTTCAATCGCGCGGGAAAAAATAATATTCTCATCAACGGTTCTCACGTGAACGTGGCGACACTAAAAAAAATCGGCGCGGCTCTCGTCGACATTCACGGGCAGACGGAAAATCTTTCACTGCTGAAACAGGAAAGTATTTACGGATTGATTGACGGCGCGGACGAAAAAATTTCCGCTACATTGGTTGATTATCAAAAAATTTTCCGTTCGCGGCTGTTGCAAATAAAATCTCTTGAAGAAAAGAAAAAGTCCAAGTCAATCAACGAGGAAAAACTTGAACTTTTGCGCTGGCAGGAACAAGAAATTTCTGCCGCCGATTTGAAACCGCATGAGGACGAGGAATTAGAAATTGAGATTCGCAAATTGTCCAACGCCGAAAAAATTTCTGCATACGTTGAGGAATCGCGCACGCTTTTAGGCAACGGCGACGAGTCCGATATTTTAACGGAACTGTCACGCGTTCAAAAAAATATTTCCGAAGTTGCGCGTTACGAAAAAAGTTTAAGTCCAACCGTAAAATTTTTGGACGACGCCGAAATTTATTTGCGCGAAGCCTACGAAGTCATCAGGAATTATTCCAACGCAATGGATTTTTCGCCGGAACTTCTTGACCAAGCCCAAGCGCGAATGGACGTAATTTTTCATTTAAAAAAGTACGGCGCGAACGTCGACGAAATTTTGGCGCGTCTGGAAAAAATCCGTGCAGAAATTTCCGCCCTTGAAAATTTTGACGCTGAACTTGAAAGCACGCAAAAACTTATTGACAAGCTCGAAATTTTAACTAAAAAACGTGCCGCAACTTTGCTTGAACTTCGCAAAAACTCTGCCGCAAAATTGGACACGCTTATAGAAAAAGAAATTCAGCGTCTCGGAATGAAGAAGGCGACGTTGAAAATTTCCGTGACGCCTGCCGAAAATTTGACGTTGAACGGCGGCGACGTTGCAGAAATTTTTTTCTCGGCAAACGCGGGCGAAGAGGCAAAACCACTTTCAAAAGTTGTGTCCGGTGGAGAACTTTCAAGAATTGCGCTTGCCGTCAAGACTGTTTCAGCGGGGCGCGAAGATTCGGCGTCGACGATGATTTTTGACGAAATCGACACGGGATTGGGCGGCACGACGGCAAAAATTGTCGCCGAATGTATCGCGAAAGTTTCAAAGTCCACGCAAATTTTATGTGTCACTCATCTTGCGCAAATTGCTTGCATGGCTGACGTGCACTTACAAATTTCAAAAGTGGAAAACGATTCGCGGACAATCACGACGGTTAAAAAAATTTTTGACTACGAACGCGTTCAAGAAATTGCGCGAATGGCGTCCGGTTCAGAAATTCCGTCAGCGATTCAAAATGCCCGTGAGATGATTGCCGAAGCGAAAAAATTTTCTAAGACTTTATGATAAGCGCGATAAATTTTAAATCTTCGTCGCCGATATTTTCAATGCCGTGCGATTCGCCGTCCGCGCAGAAAGTTGTTTCGCCGACGCCGACTTCATAAGTTTTTTCGTTATCGGTGTAAAGTGCCTTGCCCTGCAAAATGTGATACGTTTCAGTATTGCCGTTGTGCTTGTGAACGCCGATTGACGCGCCCGCAGGAATTACGACGCTTGCGAACATTTGACAATTCTCTGTTGGGAAAAAATGCGGCGGCAGAAGGTGCGTAATTTGAATTTCGCCTTTCCCGCCCGCTTTATTTTTTGCTGTAACGGTTTTGCTTTCAATGGTTGGCATTTCCAATCTCTCCCAATCAAAAAATATAGCGCAGAAAAAATTTCCTACGCTCAAAAAAGTATTCAGTCAAAAAATTTACTCGACTTCAATCAATTCGTATTGAGGATTGCCGAGCCCTTTTTCAGCCATTGCGGAAAGTTGACGCAGTCCTAAGCGGCTTTCAATGCGCTCTTTCATGTCGTGGCTGTCTGGCGCGTTGTAAATCATATCCGTGCAAGCTTGATCCACCGCAAGAATATCCGTTGATGCGCAAATTCCGATGTCCGCCATTGTCGGTTCAGCCGCCGCTACGCCTTCGCAGTCGCAGGAAACGGAAATTCTGCGCATAACGTTGATGAAGACAATGTGCTTGCCAAAATAATTACACGTCGCCTGCGCGCTGTCCGCCATTAACTCCATGAACGGTTCTTTGAAAACCCAATCATGAAAATCTTCTGGGACATCATAGCCTAAGCCATGAACTTGCTTTTTGCCCAAGTGACCAGAGGCACAACCGATAGCAATATTTTTCATTGAGCCGCCGAATCCGCCCATTGCGTGCCCCTTGTAGTGCGTGAGAACAATCATTGAATCGTAGTTGACGATGTTCGCGCCCATTGAAACGTATTTGAGATGAAACGGATTTCTTACGGGCAAGTCGACAACTTTTTCGTCTTCGTCCATAATGTCAACGTCGCAGAAAGTCCAGCCGTTTACCTTCAACGTTTCGCGATGTCCTTCGGTGGTGTACCTGTCGCCTTCGTAAAGCGTATTACATTCAACAATTTTTGAGTTCGGAACTTGCGCTTGAAAATCGCGTACCATATCGCGCGGCAAAATGTTTGGACCGTTTTTTTCGCCCGTGTGAAGTTTGATTGCGACTTTGCCGAAAATGCTTTCGTTAATGAATTGATAAAGTTTGATGAGATGTTCGCTGTCAATTTTCTTCGTGAAATAAACTTTTGCGGCAGTCCCCGTGTAATTTTCGCCGGTAACATTTTTGCTACCGATAACCGGTGCTTGTGGATTCGCCATGAAACTCCCTCCTATGATTTTAGTGGAAAAATTTTAGCACAAAAAAAAAACGCGGTCAATTTTAAGTTTTAGATTTGCGATAGAAAATTTTTCTCAACTTGCCGCGTAAAAAATCCCAACGACGAATTCTTTGTCGAGGGGATTAATTTTTTTCTCAATTCAATTTAAAGTTTACGCGCGGAAATTAATTTTGCCGCCGGTTTTTTTTGCGACGCGTGCCGCATTGAGTTTGTCAAGCATCTGCGTCCACCAAGATTTTTTTTCTTCACGCTTGAGCGGAATTTTTTCACGGTTACTTTCTGAAATGCTCCACATGCTAAGTCCGCCGTCCTTGCCGATAATCACGCCGTGCGATTTCACGTTGGCATTTGCGGGCGGTCTCAAATTCGCAACGTCATAAAGCAGTGCTTCGTACTCCAATTTTTTTTCGGGATCGCGTTCCATTTCGCGCAAAATGTTCGGCGCAATGGCGACGTTGTTCAAGCCGTTGCCGTTAAACGGTGCTGTGCCAACGGAAAATTTGAGATTCGGAAATTTCTCCGACAAACTTTTCAACGTGCCGCCGTCCGCTTGAGATTTTGCGTACTCGTACGCCGCCTCCGAAACGTAGCTGTTGCCAATCTTAACCGGCATGAAATTCACTCCTTTGAAAAAAATTCCTTAATGAAAAAGCTACGAAATATTTTAGGGGTAAGAGAATAATTTTTTCCCAGCCCCTAACCCCTAGTCTCTAAGTTCACTTTCCATTTCTGCAACAACGCCGCCGCGCGCAGTGACTTTGAAAGATTTCCTGCCGTCCCTGCTGTAATATTTGTACTCAACTTCGCCGTCGTCATGGTCACGATCCATTTTGTCCGCCGCGCCGTATCTGGCTTGAATTTCGTCTTCGCTCATTCCAACCGCTAAACCTTCAGGCGTCACAATTCCTTCAGAACGAATTTTTATTTTTTCAACGGTACTTCTTGAATCATTTAACTCAACTTTCAAACCGTTTTTGAAAAATAACTCCTCTTTGTCACGCGAAACCGGCTCGCCCAAAACCGAAATAATTTGTTCAACCGAAATGCCCGGCAACAAACCTAAAATTGGAACTTCGCGCGTCTCATTGAAAATACTTTTTTTCGCGTCAAGAACTTCATGCGTCGTCGTCGAAGATGCTTGATTTTGCACCGCGTTGACCGTCTGCGCAGTTTCCTGTTTCACTTCGTCAACTTTTTTTTCTTGAACGTTATTCGCGGCGTCCGTACCGCAACCCGTCAAAAAAAGCGTCGCCAAAATCGCCGTAGCCAAAAATTTTTTCATAACGCATCAAACCTTTCAAAAAAATTCTCGTAAACAAAATATTTCCCGCCAAAATCCAAACTCGCCTGCTTTGGCGTTGAATTTGCCGCAATGTAAACGAAAAATGCGATTATCAAAACAGTTACGACTACTGCGAAAATCTTAAAAATATTTCCAATCGTCACCAGTGCTTTATCAGTTTCGTTTTTGTTGTCCATAAAAATTTTGCCTTTCAAAAAATTTCACGCAATAAATTTTGCCGAGCTGCCGTCCTTGCTCTTCGTAATTTCAAGACGATTTTGAACGCGCTGTCTTAATTCTTCGACGTGTGAAATAATTCCCACAAGCCGCCCGTCGCTCTGCAAATCAATCAGCGTATTTATCGCGTAATCTAAAGTTTCGCTGTCGAGTGAACCAAATCCTTCGTCGATAAAAATTGTGTCGAGTTGAATTCCGCCCGCAGTATTTTTCACGACGGCGGCAAGTCCCAACGCCAACGCCAACGACGCCAAAAAAGATTCTCCGCCGGACAAAGTCGCAACGTCGCGGCAAGTTCCAGAGTTCGCGTCAAAAATTTCTAAGTCCAAGCCCGCCAATTTATTTTTGTTCGTCATTTCTTTATCGCGAAATTGATAACGCCCGCCGCTCATTTTTTCCAAACGCAAATTCGCTTCCAAAATCACGTGCCGGAACATCGAATTTAAATAATATCGCTGGAATGAAAGTCTGCCGCCGTCACGCGAAGACAAACGCCCGTTCGCCGTGTCAGAAAGTCTCTGCCACATTGTCGCGGTCTCTTGAGCACTCTGAATTTCCGTCGACAATCCCGCCAGACGAAAAGAAATTTGTTTCAGCTTGTCCAACGTCGCTTTGAGATTTTCTGCGGCAAGACTTGTATCGACGTAATTTTTTTGCGCGGCGTCCGCTTGAGCTTGCAACGAATCAACGTCCGGCTTTGTCTTGCCTTCAACTTTTTGCGCGGCTTCACGTTGAGAAATTTCCGCCGCCTTCAACGCGCCTTCAAGCCGTGAATATTCGCCCATTGCCTTCTGAAAATTTTTATCGGCTAAACGAAATGCCTCGTCAAGTTTATTTTTCTCCGCCAAATTTATTTTCAAGTCATGGGAAATTTTTTCTTCGTCGTCAAAATAATTTTGCGGAATTTGATTTTTCTTTTCCGCCAAAATCCCGCGCAGATTCGCCGCCGAATTAGTTTTTTCACGCAAATTCGCTTGAGCGTCGTCAATTTCCGCGTAAAGTTTTTGAGTGATTCCCTCGCCCAAATTCAAAGCGTTTCTTGCCTGCTCCAATCGTTCGGAAAATTTTTTATACCTGTCGTAATTTTTTTGAGCCTCTTCAATCGGCAAAACTCCTGCGCGCATTCTTTCCAACTGTTTATCCAACGCGTCAATTTGCCCGGAAATTTTTGACACGGCGGAATTTGTACGATCCTTTTCAATTTGCCGACGCTTCAAAGAATTTTCCGCCTGTTCCAATTCCTCTTCGGTGGGGATGACTTCTTCGCTGACGGCAATTTTCGGATGGACTGTCGATCCGCAAACGGGACAGGGCATTCCGTCCTGCAAAGTTTCAGCAAGTTTCGCGGCAACGCACAATTTTTGAATGGCAATTAATCTGTCGCGTTGCAACTGTTCTGCGTCGAAATTTTTTGTTGCGCCGTCCAAATGTTTTTTCGCGGCGATTAATTCACTTTGCAAACGATTCAATTCGTCGGAGAGTTCCAGAAATTTTTTTGCGTCGTCAAGTTTTCTTTCGGCGTCTTTGAATTTTTTGTCCGCGCCGTCCAGACGTTTTATCGTGTCACGCAACTGCTGAAGTCTTGCCTCGTAACGAACTTTTTTTTCTTTCAATTCGTCGAAATTTTTTTGTGCGTCGCGTTCTTCAACTTCGGCGGCTGAAAGTTTTTTTGTTTCCGCTTTAAATTCGGAGAGAACGTTTTCAATTTGTTGCAACTCGTTGATTACGCGTTCCAATTCGCGGCGTCGACTTTCATCAGCTTTTACGGCGTCGTATTCAGCTTGTGCGGCGTCGAAAATTTTTTTTGCATCGTCGACAGAAATTTTCATGTCATGAAGTTTTTTCGTGCTCTTGTCCAAAGTTTCAAAGTCCGCGAACAAAATTTTTCCGTCAGTCAAAAGTTTTGCGGCGGCGTCAGCTTGGATTTTCAATTTATCAATTTCGCTCGTGAAAGATTTACAGCGCGTCGAAATATTTTTTATGATTTCGTCTACTTCGTCTTCGTCAACGGGTTTTTCGTCCAAGTCGGCAACAGTCATCACTTGTTCAAAAAAATTTTCGCGTCGTGAATGCAGAAATGTAAGTTCGTTTTCGGCTTCGGCGGCGTTTTCTTTCAGTTTTTCTTCCACAGATTTATATAAACTTGCGTTGAAAATCACGTTCAAAAGTTCGCTGCGTTCGCCGGAATTTGCCATGAGAAATTTTCTGAACTCGCCCTGCGGCAACAAAACGACTTGACGAAATTGTTTGTCGTCGAAGTGAAGGAGATTTTTAAAATAATCTTCGCCGCGCTCATTGCCCTGAAGTTTTCCGTTGACGTAAATGGAAACGCCGGCTTTTTCTTCGACTTCACCGCCGCCGCGTTTACTTGGGCGCATTTGTTTTGGAGTGCGCACGACGCGATAAATTTTCCCGCCAAAAGAAAAAGTAAAATCAACTTCCGTTTTCAAAGTCGACGGTGCTTTTTCGGAGCGCATCATTTCGCCCGTACGATCTCCACCGGAACATTTTCCGTAAATCGCGTAACAGATTGCGTCCAAAATTGTTGTCTTGCCGGAGCCCGTCGCGCCGTGTATCAGAAAAAAATTATTGCCCGCCAGTCCTTTTTCAAAATCAATTTCAACCGGTTTTGTGTACGGACCGAAGGCGCACATTTTTAGTTTCAATGGTTTCAATTCGTTCACTTCCCCAAAAAATTATAGCATAGGTTTATTGAACAGTGAAGGGTTAGGGGGCGGGAGATTTTATGTTGAAAAAATTTTTTTGTCACGTATAATATAGATTCATGACGGAAAATTTTTTGAGCTACAAAAAAATTAAGGAATAGGATATGCAACTAAAAATTTTGGGATTGAATTACAAAACCGCCCCGCTTGAAATTCGTGAGAAATTTTCTCTCGACAAAGAATCAATACGGCGCGGGTTGGAGAATTTGGAAGATTACGACGAACTGGAAGAGGCAGTGATTTTGTCGACGTGCAACCGTACGGAAATTTACGCCGTCACTTCAACAAATTTTTCTACTAGCGTCAAAAATTTTATCAATGATTTAATCGGCGGCGGCGTGGAAAATTTTTTGTACGAATACGAAGGAGAAAATTGCGTCCGTCATTTGTTTAAAGTCGCGTCAAGTTTGGATTCGTTGATAATCGGCGAAGGACAAATTTTATCGCAAGTCAAAGAGGCGTACACAACGGCGAAATCTGCGGGCGCAACCGGCACAGTTTTGAATACGCTGTTCAACAAAGCCATTGCCGTAGGAAAAATTGTCCGCACTGAAACAAAAATTGCTTACAGTTCAGTTTCAGTAAGTTCAGCCGCCGTAGAACTTGCCGCGAAAAAATTGGGCGAGCTGAAAAATCGTCGTGCATTAATTTTCGGCGCGGGCAAAATGGCACAGCTTACGGCTCAACATTTGAAGGCGCGTAACATCGGAAAAATTTTTATTGCCAATCGTCATTACTCCCGCGCAGTTGAAATGGCAGGAAAATTTTCCGCCGAAGCCGTGACGTGGGACGAAGCCCTTTTGAAAGCGGACAACGTCGACATAATAATTACTTCGACGGGTGCTCCTCATTACGTCGTTAAAGCGTGGCAAACTCAACAACTCATGGCGCGGCGGCAGGGTCGCGAAATTTTTTTTATTGACATCGCCGTTCCGCGTGACGTTGATCCTGAAGTTGCAAAAATTAACGGCGTGACGCTTTACAACATTGATGACCTTGAATCCGTCGTTGAATCTCATGTGAAATTTCGTCAAGAGGAGGCGAAGGCGGCGCAAAAAATTGTTGACGCAAATGTTTCAGCGATTATGGAACGATTTAAATATTTGAAATTCCGTCCGCTGATGGCTGATTTGTCACAACGCGCAGAAAAAATTCGTGTGCGTGAACTGCGGCGAATCGCCAACAAGTTACCGAATCTTAGCGAGGAGGAACGAAAAAATATTGAGCAGATGACGAAAATGATCGTCCGAAAACTTTTGCGTCTGCCGATGATGAAATTGAGTTCGTCAATCGGCACGGAGGACGAAAAATTTTTTGCGGAGGCAATGCGCGCTCTGCTGTTGGATTAATTTTTTTCAAAGGAGAGAATTTTTGAATTGATACTTGAAAGATTGGAACGCCTGCCCGTAGGATCGTTTCATTACAAATTACTTGTCGTCACGGGATTGGGCTGGCTGTTCGATTCTATGGACACGGGAATAATTTCATTTGTGTTGCCGGTGCTTGCGAAGGAATGGGATTTGAGCGCGGCACAAGTCGGCTGGATTGGCAGCGTTGGTTTGATTGGCATGGCGTTGGGCGCGGTGCTTGCGGGAACAATCGCTGACAAATTGGGGCGAAAAAATGTTTTCGCGGCAACGGTAATTTTGTACAGCGTGTCAACGGGAATGTGCGCCGTCGCATGGAATTACGAATCACTTTTATTTTTCAGATTTTTAGTCGGCTTTGGATTAGGCGGAGAACTTCCCGTCGCGGCAACTTTGATGAGTGAGTACGCGCCTTCGCATCTGCGCGGAAGATTTATTGTCTTGCTTGAAAGTTTTTGGGGCGTCGGCTGGCTCGTCGCGGCGTTGATTTCGTACGTGATAATTCCGAAATTCGGCTGGCAAGTTGCGTTCATTATCGGCGCATTGCCCGCGCTTTACGTCTTCGCAATTCGTTTGCACATGCCCGAATCGATACGCTATCTGATTTCAAATAAAAAAATTGACGAGGCTAAGCGGATAATTTTAGACCTTGAAGTAAAGTTGGGCGTCGAATCAAAACCGTTTGACAAAGAATTGAGCGCGTTGGAACTTGGCTCGGAAAAAACCGCCAAGCCGCAATTTTCAAGTTTATGGTCGGAACAATTCCGCGTTCGCACAATCATGCTTTGGTTGACGTGGTTCGGCATTGTCTACAGCTACTACGGAATTTTCATGTGGTTGCCGTCAATCGTGTACGCTCAAGGGTTGGAAGTCGTGAAAACTTTTGAATACGTTTTGATAATGACGACGGCGCAGTTGCCGGGATATTTTGCGGCGGCGTGGCTTGTCGACAAAATCGGGCGTCGATACACGCTTGCAAGTTTTCTGTTGATGTCAGGCGTCTGCAGTTATTTCTTCGGCAACGCGGAAACGGCAACGTCGCTTTTGATGTGGGGCGCGGCAATGAGTTTCTTCAACTTGGGCGCGTGGGGCGTCATTTACACATACACGCCGGAACTTTATCCTACTTCAATTCGCGCGCTCGGCTCCGGTTGGGCGGCAGGTTTCGGCAGAATCGGCGGAATGCTCGCGCCAATGTTGGTTGGTGTCCTTTTGGCAAACGGATTTGGAATTGAAATTATTTTTGTGATGTTCGCATCCGTCTTCGCGATAATTTCCGTGATTGTCTTGGCATTGGGCATTGAGAGCAAGCAAAAATCTTTGGAGCAAATTGAATTGGGCGGCTGAAAAATTTTTTGAAAAGTAAAGCTGATACAATAGCATAAAATTTCGTTTACTTCAACTTCAATTTAATGTAAAATTGGAGTTGATTTTTTTTTCGGAGATGATTAAGTTTGAGTTTGATACATCGTCCGCTGTATTTGAACCGCTTGAACAAATTGCTTGAACGTGATGAAGTGAAAATTTTGCTGGGGGCTCGCGGCGTCGGGAAAACGTCTATTCTGGACATGTTCGCGCAGAGTTTATTGCTAAGCGGCGTTAAGCGTGAAAATATTGTCCGCATTGACTTGGACTCGTTGAATTTCAGGACGCTGATTGATGCCGAAGAATTTTTCGATTTAATTTCCGCGCAAATTGCGGATCAAGGAAAAACTTACTTGCTGTTGGATGAGCCGACGCGCATTCCGAATTGGCAAATGGTAATTTCCGGCGTGAGAAATATTTTTGGCGCGGATATTTATCTGACAAGTTCGGTGGAAATTTCTTTGGAGGACGTTGAGGAATTTTTTGAACACAAGCCGATTTTTTTAAACATACTGCCGCTTTCGTTCCAAGAGTTTCAAATTTTCTACAGATTTCCGGAAGAAGTCGGCTTGAAGGAGCGACTGGAAGTTTATTTGAAAGTTGGCGGCATGCCGGCGGCGATTCAAATGCGGGCTAACGAATCTGCGTTGACTTCCATGATGACGGGAAATTTTTCGGCGTCTTTGATGTGCGACGTGCTAAAGGGCGTGGGAATTACTGATTACGAGTTGCTGATAAATTTGACGAAAAAAATTTTCATGCAAGGCGGCGCGGTAAATTCCTTCAACAATTTCCGAAAACTTTTTGAGGAACGTCCGCCGAAAGTTGCGACGATTGAAAGTTACGTTGAACGACTGCGCAAGGCTTTTTTATTTTACGCCGTGCCCGTGATTGACATGCGCGACGGCGAACCGATCCCGCGCGTTGCAAAATATTTTCCTGTTGATTTGGGCTACCAGAGTTTGATGATCGGCGAACAAATTTTGACGAACGAAATTTTGGAATGCCTCGTCTACTTGGAAATTTTGCGCCTTGAGGTTGGCTGTACGATTTTTCGCGTGGGCAAGTCGACAGTTTTTCAAATTGAGCGCGACGATTTAGGCGACAGAATTTATATCAATACCGCGCAGAATTTGGAGACGGCTGACGCTCAAGACGCCGCGTATTCTCCGTTGCGCGCGATAAAAAATCTTTTTGCGCGTTGGGTAATAACTTCGGACGAAAATGCTACGAACTCGGACGACGGAATTAAAGTCACAAACATTTTGGACTTTCTTACATCGGAATAATTTTTTGTATGACGGAATGTGTTTCGCTTGTTCGGAACACATTCTTTTTTTGTGTTTACATTTTAAATTCACAATCCCTTGAAAGGAAAAAAAAATTTGCTATAATAGCAAGTGAATTTGTGGCGACTTATTCAGTCGACGCAGACGCAAGAAAGGTTTGGAATTTTTTATGGATAAAGTGACTGTTGTCGTGCCGTGCTACAACGAAGAAGAAGTAGTCGATATGTTTTACCCTGAAGTTCAAAAACATCTGCAAAAAATTCCTGATTGCCAATTTGAATATCTTTTCATAAATGACGGAAGCCGTGACGGTACGCTTGAAAAACTTCGCGCGCTGGCAAAAAAATATGACGCGGTGAATTATTTGAGCTTGTCACGAAATTTTGGAAAAGAATCCGCAATGATGGCGGGCATCGATTACGCGGAAGGCGACGCCGTGATTATCATGGACGCCGATTTACAACATCCGCCTGAAACTGTTGCCGAAATGATAAAACTTTGGCGTGAAGGTTACGACGACGTTTGCGGAAAGCGCGTCGACCGCGCAGGTGAATCTTTTTTGAAACGTACCTTTACAAATTTTTTTTACTTGCTGATGAAACAGTTCAGCACTTCGTACGAAATGCAACGTGACGTTGGCGATTTTCGGCTTTTGGACAGACGCTGTGTCGAGGCGTTGAAGTTGATGCGCGAAAATCAGCGATTCACGAAGGGACTTTTCACTTGGGTCGGCTATCGAAAAAAAGAAATTCCGTTTGAAGTGCGCCCGCGTGCGGCAGGTACTACGACATGGAATTTTTTTGCGCTGTTTAATTTGGCAATGAAGGGCATGACTTCATTCACGACCGCGCCGCTTAGGTTGATGACTTTTCTCGGCATGACAATTTCCTGTTTGGCAATGGCGTACATGATTTTCATTTTCGTAATGGCGTTGATTTACGGCGATCCCGTCGCGGGTTATCCGACGCTGATAACGGTGCTTCTTTTTCTCGGCGGCACACAACTTTTGGCGTTGGGAATTATCGGCGAATACATCGGACAAATTTTCTACGAAAGCAAACGACGACCGATTTACCTCGTGGACGAAATGAACGGCACGCGCATGGTTTATGAAAGTGTTCTTCGTCCCGCCGAAAGGAATACAAAATGATTCAACAAAATTTCTGAAGGGAGCAATTAGGCGATTGAAATTTTTTAAGAGATTTTTTTCCGGCACACAACGCGACCTCAGAATATTTTTTTTCATACTGATACTTCTCGAAATTTACCGCGCACTTTTCATTTTTCGGATGTCGGATTACATTGGCGTCAGCACGGACAGTTCACAAATTTGGTTGGCACTTTTCGCGGGACTTCGCATAAGTTTGAAGTCCGCAGGCGTGGTTACGCTTTTTTCTTTCGTTTTCGTCACGCTACTCGGCTTGAACTTTCGACTACGACTAGCTATCGGAATTATCGCTTCACTGATTTTTTCCATTCTGTTCATGTTGCGTTTTCCGTACTACCAAGAATTTAACGCGACTTTCGGCATGGATTTAGTCATGGGTTTGCAGGACGATGTTTGGTCAATTTTTGTGACGTTGATTCAAGGCTACGGATTAATTTGGCGAATTTTGGCGGGATTTTTTCTTACGCTCATCTGCATTTTTTTCTTGAGCAGACTTTTGTTGATAAAAACAATTCCGTTGCCGAACCTTGACACTCTTGCGAAGAAAATTATTTTTTCGTTGTGGGCAGTGATTACCGTCGTTTTGTTTTTTATTTTTGCGCGATTCGGCGGAAGTTTTACGTACGAAAGCGGATTGAGTTGGGAGAACGCGGGAGTAACTTCAGACAGTTTTCTGAACGAGGCTATCTTGGACGATATGCAGGCACTTTACCGCGCCTACTCAATTTCGGAGGACATGGAAGTTAGGGAAATTTCGGGGGTTGAGCCGGAAAATATTTTGGAGTTCGCAGAATTTATTTCGCAGAGAAAAAATTTGAATGCGCAAAGTTTAGATCCGTACTTGGAACGGACGGCTGACGGTGAACGAATTGAAAAACCGAAACATATTTTCATAATCGTTGGCGAAACGTGGATGCAGTGGCCAATGCTCGGCAAGTACGCAAGTTTGCACGTTGCCGACGGAATTAAGTCAATCATCGCTGAACCGAATGCGTATTACAGCAGAAATTTTTTCTCGTCCGGCAGTTTCACTTCGATTGCCGCTTCAAGCATCGTTACGGGCATGCCCGACGTTAACATTAATATCACGTACCAGCCGTTCACTTACGAAGAAATTTATATTCCGGCAATGGCACCGCCGCTGAAGGAATTGGGTTACCGCGTAGATTTTTGGTACGGTGGAACGCCGAGCTGGGATAACATTGCTAAGATGGCTTTGGCGCAAGGGTTTGATAATTTTTACGGCTATCCTGATTTGCACGCGCCTAAACAAACGACTTGGGGCGCGAAGGACGGCGATTTATTTAAAGCGATTGAAGAACATTTAGTTGACGAGCCGCCGACAGTTCATTTGATTTTGACGACGACGAATCATCCGCCGTACAATTTGGATTTGGAGGCGGAAGGTTTTGATTACAGCACGACGCTTGCGGAAGTTCAAAAGTTGCCGAACGTCGACGACCCGCGCGAACTTACCGTCGAGTTGGGGCATTACTGGTACATGGATCAAGTCACGACAAAATTTATTCGTTCCGTTTCGGAAAAATATCCTGACAGTCTTTTCATCGTGACGGGAGATCACGCGCACAGAGTTGATCCGAGCACGCGCCCGACAATTTTTGAGCATGAAAGCGTTCCTTTCGTGATGTACGGCGCGGGAATAAATAAAAAAATGCTAAAGTCTGATGCTGTTGGCGGGCATATTCGATTGTGCCGACGATTATCGAATTGATTGCGCCGCGCGGATTTATTTACTACTCAATCGCGCCGAGTTTGTTTCACAGCCAAAACGCGGCACTGAATAATTTTTCTTACATAACGCAAAACACGGCGGGAAAAATTGATTCGGATGTTTGGGAAATTTTGCCGCAAGTTGCCTCTGCCAGTTTGACGCAGATTAATTTATCGGACGAGCGAATACACGCAATGCAAGTTGTTCGCGCGATTCATACGGTCGGCTGGTGGCTTTTGACGAAAGGTTCAAGTATCGCGGGGGGCGGTGAAAGTGGCAATTAAAAATTACAAAACCGTTGCCGCCGATGAAATTTTTTCCGCAGAATACGAAGTGAAAAAATCTCGTTTCATTGCCCACGTGAAAAATGTTGCAGACGAAAATTCTGCGCGGGAGTTCGTGCAATCCGTCAGAAAAAAATTTTTTGACGCAACGCATAATTGTTCGGCATGGATTTTGGGTGAGACGGGCAATTTGCAAAAATCCAACGACGACGGCGAACCGGGCGGTACGGCGGGAAATCCGATTTTGGAAACGATTAAGAAAAATAATTTGACGAACACCGCCGTTGTCGTCACGAGATATTTCGGCGGCATAAAGTTGGGAGCGGGCGGGCTGATTCGCGCCTATTCGCACACTGCCGCGCTTGGTCTTGAGTCGTCAAAAATTATTCAGATGACTACGTTTCAAAAAATTTCCCTGACGCTGGAATATAATTTTCTTGCGCAGGTTGAAAACTTTTTGCGAAAAAAAAATATCCCCGTCGACAGTGCGGAGTACACGGAACTGGTCACGTTGAACGTCGCGCTGTTGCCTGAAGACGTAGAAAATTTTTTGCTGGAGCTGACAGATTTAACCGCCGCAAATTTTCTTCACGAACTGAAAGAAAAAATTTTAGTTCCGATTGCGCAATAAAAAAATCCCTTCCGCAAATTGGAAGGGTAATTTTTTAGACGGGGGCAGTATGTCAAGATTGTTACAAAAATACTAAGCTCCTTTGAAAGGTCGTTATTCGGGAGACTCAAAGTTGAACTTAAACACGCACGGACTGGATTTTCATACTGTTAAGGATCGATTCAACAAAGATAAGTTTTCGTTGCCTCTGGAGGTAGGAATAAAGAATCATGATTACAACGAAAAACTTTTGCCGAAATTGAAAGATTATCTAAACGCGACGAAAGGTACTGAAGCGTTAATTGCAGAACTTCTTTTGAAAAATTATGAAGGTTGCGCCGTATGTAGAGGGCTTCGCACAAAAAAGTTCCGAAATAGTATTAAGCCCAGACCCACCATCAGAAATTATGATTCAGAAAATTTTTTCCGCCGATAAAAAAAATCCCTTCCACAAATTGGAAGAGGAAATTTTTTTGTCCAAAAGTTTTTCTCAAGCGTCGACGCGAATATAAGTTTTCAAAACGTAGCCTTTGACGCCGCGATACATGACGCAATAGAAAGAGTTTGTTTCTTCGCCGGGATAAATCGAAACGCGTTCGCCGAGCGGAATTTGCATAAGTTCAGCGGCTTCGACTGAAGGATATTCGCGCAAAGTGATTGAAATTTTGCAGTTGACGACGCGCCCGAAAATTCCCGCAACGCCGCTACGATCCGCCGAAAGATATTCCGCCAGCGCGTAACCTACAAGCCCGTCGTAATTGATTTTATAAAAGCCGTTGCCGACGTTTTCAATGAATCCGACTGCTTGACCCAACGGAATTTGCGCAATTTCCCGCGCGTGAACGGACGGCGCATCTCTCAACGTGATTGATTCGTTGCACTCAACGACAAACATCGTCGAAACAATTCTTTCATTTGCGAAAGTCACAGACGCCGTCAATGTCATTAACATTGCCGCAATTAAAATTAAAAACTTTTTCAAAGTTCAACGCCTTCCTTTACATTCTTCGGCGATAATTCCAGTCCACTTTGTCGGCAGTGATATAGCCGTAGACACCGCTGGGTGCTCTGACAAGGTAAAACTCCGGTGCTTCAGGCGGGCGCGTGTTGCAATAGCCGTCCATCACATATTCCACCCAATGACCGGAAATAATTGTCGTAATCGCTTCTGAATTTACTGATGCGTGCTCAAAAAGCGTCGCCCGCTTGACAAGCATGCCATAGCGTAAATTTTCGGGGAATTGGTTAGCAACAAGATAATCGGCTAGCGCATAACCCGTGTAAGCTCCATAAATCACGCGATAAAAACCATTGTCCGCGTCTTCCACAAACTCCACGCCTTGCCCGAGAGGAATTTGCGCAATTTCGTTACCATTGACTGACGGCGATTCCCTCAAAGTTATTGATTGTTCGCAATTTGTCACGAAAAGCACTTGAGTTGCCGAAGTCGACGCTGTAAACAAAGCAAACGCCATGAAAAACGCCGCGATGAAAATAAATTTTTTCAAGGAAGATCGCCGCCTTTCAATCAGCGACGGTAGGAATCGTAACAACCATTTCCGTCGTAGCAATGATAACCGTCGTTGTAACAACCGCCGTTGTAGCCGTCGTTGTAGCAACCGCCGTAGCCGTAACCGCCGTGACAACGCGCTTCAGAAGTTGTTGCGGTCAAGCCCAAAAGTGAAACGACAACCGCCGCGATAGCAAAAAATTTTTTCATAATAATCACCAGCCAAATTAAAATTAGGGAGCAAGTGTTAAAAATTTCTCCCGCTCCCTTCTTTCGATATTTTACAGTGTAAAGTTGCCTTTGTCCAGAGAATTTAAATTCTTGTACAACGCAAAAACTTTTCTTTATTTCAACGTGA
>JAFSXD010000065.1 GCA_017444245.1 Selenomonadaceae bacterium
CTAACCGCGTCTTCGAGTGCAACTCTTCCTACCGGTGCGCTGTCCTGCGAATAATTTTTCAAGGTGTCCATAAAAATTTTTACGGTTTCCACCGCAGTTGACATTAAAATACCTCCTTCGGTTTTAGGTTTCAAATTTTAACTTTCAGCTTTTAGATTTCAGAGTTCAGCTTTTAGGAAATTCTCTAACCCCTAGCCCCTCTTTGACGAATGAAAATTCACGCGGCATGATAGCAAAAAAGTATTGGGTTGTAAAGCTTTCTGAAATTTTTCGTAAAGGAATTAAAGTCTTGAAATTCTTTAACATTAGTGTTATAAAATAGCGGGGAATTGGTTAGTGTGCCGAAATTTTTTAGCGCACACGGACGCAAAAATTTTTCAGCAGGAGGATGAAGGTTGTGGATTTTCTGTTTTTTGCCGCGCTTGCGCCTATATTGTGGTTGATAGTCGCGCTGGTAGTCCTGAAATTGCCGGCGTATCAAGCGTGTTCTGTAGCTCTTATAATTTCATTTATCGTAGCGTCAACCACTTTCGGAATGCCATATTGGGACACTTTCACGGCGGCTTTGGAAGGCGGAACGATGGCGTTATGGCCAATCATCTGGGTTATCATTTCGGCGATTTTCACTTACAATTTGTCGGTTTACACAAAAGGCATTGAAACAATCAAGGAAATGTTGAATTCCGTCAGCACTGATCAGCGCGTAATAGTTTTGCTTATCGCGTGGGGATTCGGCGGATTTTTGGAATGTATGTCGGGATTCGGCACGGCGGTTGCAATAGGCGCGTCGATGTTGGCAAGTATCGGCATAAATCCAATTTCGGCTATCATAGTTTGTCTTTTGGCGAACGCAGTTCAATCCTCTTACGGCTCAATCGGTTTGCCGCTCACGACGCTTGCTCAGTTGACAAACTTCGACGGCGCACAAATTGCCACGTTCACCACACTCCAACTTGCGATAATGATGATTACGATGCCGTTTTTAATGCTCGTGACTTTCGGCGGCTCTTTTAAAGCTTTACGTGGAATGATTCCTACTTGCCTCGTTGCGGGATTGGGATTTTTACTGCCGGCACTCGGCGCGGGCTACTTCATGGGCGCAGGACTTTCCGGCGTCGCGGGCGCAATTTTGTCAATGGGTTTAATCGTCGCCTATTCTAAAACTTTTCCCGTCAAAGACCCTGAATATCAAATTCAATCCGTCGAAGAAAAATCTGACATAAGTTTTGAAAAGGGACTTAAAGCTTGGTTGCCATTCATTTTGATTTTCATTTTCCTGATATTGACTTCAAAACTCGTCCCGCCTGTCAATGAATTTTTGAGCCAAGCTAAAACGTCGATAGCAATTTACACCGGCGAAGGTGCAGGACTTTATACTTTCACGTGGATTGTCACGCCCGGAACGTTAATCATGACTTCGGCGATAATTTCTGGATTCGTTCAAGGCGCGACGGTTAATGAAATGTTAACGGTTTTGAACAGGACGGTTAAAACGCTTGTGCCTACGTTTATAACGATGATAACGATAATTGCCACAGCGCGAATCATGGGTTACAGCGGAATGATAACGACGATGGCAACTACAACCGTTGCGGCAACGGGGACGCTTTATCCTGCGATCTCTCCCCTTATCGGCGCGGCAGGTTCTTTCATCACGGGTTCTGCCACAACCAGCGGCGTACTTTTCGGAAAGTTGCAAGCGGATTCTGCGTTGGTCATAGGCGCAAATGAAGTTGGACAAGCATGGATGGCGGCGGCTAATGCGGCGGGCGCGTGCGTCGGCAAAATTATTTCTCCGCAGTCAATCGCTATCGGCGTGGCGGCTGTCGGTCTTCGCGGTGTCGAAAGTCAAATAATGTCATTCGCAATTAAAGTTTTCCTGCCGTACATAATTTTAATGGGCGGTATCGTTTATTTCGGACTGTCTTTCGTGGAATCAATCATGTAAGTTAGAAAGAAGTTTTTATGGAAATTTTTTATCTCAAAGTCAATCAACCGCCACAAATTACAGGAAAATATTTAACCGGCTGGCTTGAAATTATTCGGCAGTTTCCGAATTACAAAATTTATATCGTCTGCGACAAACCGGACCTCCAAACTTTTATAACTGAAGGATTGCGGAATGGGGGGGTTATAACGTAGAGTGTATACCTTCTGCGCGGGATTCCGAAAAGCTGAAATACATCATGGACAACGCGATTGTTGAAAGCTGGCATCCTGCGGGTTACGCGCACTTGACGACTTTCCTTCACGCCCGCGATAACGGCTATAAAAATTTTTGGAACATTGACGCTGACGATTTGCAACTGTGTGCCAAGCCGCGTAAAGTTGCCAAACTTCTTAAAGCTGTCAAAGATTATGCGACGGAGCATGCGATTGATATTTTTTCGCTGGACGCCGGCGGCAAAACTTTTTCCGGAGGAATGCTCTGGAATTTCGGCGTATCGTACGCGGTTAATCCTGCGCGGTTGTTGGAAATTTTGAAAGAACATTGCACGGACGACGATTACCTAGATTTTTTTGAACGGTTCGGCGACGTGAAAAACGTAGATTATTTTTTGAATTTCATTCGTCTGAAAAATTTGGCGCGGCTTGAAGTTTTTTACCCGGAAAATTTTTTGATGATGAATTACCACGCGCAAATTTACGACGTACCGCTTTGGGGGATTCGATATTGGACGGACGGCAGGTGTCATTGGTCGACGATGGAAGATTTCGGAATGAACGATGCGGCGTCACTTCCGATTCCCGACGACATGGTGAAATTTGACGTTGGAGTTACGCTCGCTGAAAGTCGACACTTTTTAAGAGAAACAACGCATGCGCGACAGATAGCGTTGACGTTCGATATTGCCAACGGAGTTTTGGACGCGGGAATAACTTTGATTTTGCCGCTTGACGGTTCGGTTGAAGATGTCAATGTGTTTCTTGGAACTCTTCACGACGCTTTCTCTATGAAAGAAATTTTTTTCCGTGAACTAAAATTTTTCAATACCGACGCATTCAGCAACATTCGCTTAATCGTGACGGACGCGGGGCTTTCTGCTCAAGCACTTGCGATGTGTCGAGATGCAGAAAAATTTTTCGACGGACGAATGAAGATTTTGACGGGCATACCGAAGGAAAAACTTTTTGAGGCGGGAATTCAAGCGGCGAAGGGGCGTTATGTCATGTTCGTCAACGGCAGTGACGCGTTTCATCCCGAATCATTCAAGGGGCTTTATGAGGTTGCCGAAAATTTTCATGCGGACGTTCTTCACTTGTCGAATTATGTCAAAGTGACTTCGGATAAAAATTTTTCCGTTGAAGTGACTGAAGAAGGCTGGGACGACGATTTTGACACGCTGAAAGTTTTGCAATCTTTAGAAGAAAAAGTAAATGCGTGGACGAAAAACATGTTGCAGAAGTCGATCTTCAACAAGTTAATTCGCCGTGATTTTCTTGAAGAAGAAAAAATTTTTCTTTCAGCAACGACGAAGTCCGCGCAGTGGGTTGCAAGTTTGCAATTACTCTTGCTTGCGGAAAAATATTTGCGCGTTCCCAAGCCCCTTATGATGCATGTGGCTGAAGTTGTGCCGACGAAAAATTTCGGAAAATTTTCTGCGATACGTGAAGCCGCCGCCGAGAGGAGCGCACTGAACAGATTGGACGACGAAGTTTTTTTCTTCGACGAATACGCTGAAGAAAAAATTTTAATCCGAAAAACGCATGAAGAATTTTTGAATGAGGTGTTTTAAAACAAACATGGTAAATCACAAAAAATATAGCAAAGGTTATTTTATGCCGCCTGAAATTATTTTGGATTGGGCGAAAAAGGAATATCCGGAACACGCGCCGATTTGGTGTAGCGTGGATTTGCGTGACGGCAATCAGTCATTGATAATTCCCATGAGCTTGGACGAGAAAGTAGAATTTTACAAGACGCTCGTCAAAGTTGGATTCAAAGAAATTGAAGTTGGTTTTCCCGCCGCCTCTGACACGGAGTACGCACTCCTGCGCAAACTCATTGAAGAGAATTTAATTCCTGACGACGTGACGGTACAAGTTTTGACGCAAGCCCGCGAACACATCATCAAGAAAACTTTTGAGGCACTCAAGGGCGCGAAAAATGCTATCGTTCACGTTTACAATTCAACTTCACTTGCGCAACGCGAACAAGTTTTCCGCATGTCAAAGGACGAAGTTAAAAAAATTGCAGTCGACGGAGCAAAACTTCTCCTTGAACTCACGGAGCAAGCCGGCGCAGATTACCGCTTTGAATATTCTCCCGAAAGTTTCACGGGCACAGAGCCGGAGTACGCGCTGGAAGTTTGCAACGCTGTGCTTGACGTGTGGCAGCCGGTTATGGATCGCAAGCCGATTATAAATATTCCCGTCACTGTGGAAATGTCCATGCCGCACGTTTACGCAATGCAAGTTGCTTACATAAATAAAAATCTCAAGTACCGCGACAAAGTTATTTTGAGTCTCCACCCGCACAATGACAGAGGTTGCGGCGTCGCCGATTCGGAGCTTGGACTTTTGGCGGGAGCTGACAGAATTGAAGGAACGCTTTTCGGCAACGGCGAACGGACGGGCAACGTCGACATCGTCACGCTGGCAATGAATATGTTTGCGCTTGGAATTGATCCCAAATTGGACTTCACGAATATGCCTTCGCTCGTCGAAATGTACGAACGCGTTACGCGAATGAAAGTCCACGACCGCCAACCCTACGCAGGCGCGCTTGTTTTTACGGCGTTCAGCGGCAGTCATCAAGACGCGATTGCAAAGGGCATGCATTGGCGGGAGGAAAAAAATCCTGAACGTTGGACTGTTCCCTACTTGCCGATTGATCCGCACGACGTTGGGCGCGAATACGACAGCGACGTTATCCGAATCAACAGCCAAAGCGGCAAAGGCGGCGTCGGTTTCATCATGGAGCAACGCTACGGAATTGATATGCCGAAAAAAATGCGTGAAGACTTCGGCTACTGCGTCAAGCGCGTTTCGGATCAAAAACATAAAGAACTTTTGCCCGACGAGATTTATCAGATTTTCCACGACGAATATGTAAACGTTGAAACGCCGTACAAACTTATTGATTTTCATCTGAAGAAAGAACCGGGCGGCATTCGCGCAGGTGAAGTTGAAATGGAAATTGACGGCGAACACGTCATCTATTCTGCGCGGGGCAACGGACGCCTTGACGCCGTTTCAAACGCCTTGCAACAAAATCTCGGCATTGAATACGGCAACTTGACTTACAGCGAACACGCGCTTGAAATCGGACAAAGTTCACGCGCAATTTCCTACATCAGCATCACTGATAAAGAAGGAAATGTTACTTGGGGCGCGGGCATGGACACCGATATTATCACGTCTTCAATTCAAGCGTTGATTAGTGCGATTAATCGCTTGGTAAAAAAATAATTCTGTTCAACAAAAAAATATTGCGACGAGGAAAATTTTTTCCCCGCCGCATTTTTTTGAACGAAAAAAAAACTTCGGCACAAAACCGAAGAGACCGAAAATATAAAATGCGTTCGGCGCGACTCGAACGCGCGACCCACGGCTTAGAAGGCCGTTGCTCTATCCAACTGAGCCACGAACGCTTTTTGTCAGCTTTAAGCTTTAAGCTTTAAGCTTTTAAGTTTGCGAAAAGTATTCTAAAACATTCCAAGAGAAATTGCAAGATTTTTTTTCGCCGCCAAAAATTTTTCTTGTAATATTCTGCGCCGTTATGCTATCATAACTTTAAAGGAGGAATTTTTTATGGCAACAAAGTACGAAGTGAAAATCACCGCCGTTGGTAAAGATGCGAACACTTTTCTTGACACAAACGCCAGCTTTATCCTGATGGATGAGGGCATTCGTCCCAGCTTGAAAGACATGGTTGTTCAGCACACCGTCGCGGAGTTGCAAGGCGAAATCGTTGTCGGCGATAAATTGCAAGTCGGTAGCTCAGAATTTGTCGTCACGAAAGTCGGCGATAACGTCAACAAAGATTTGGCGAACGGCGGGCACTGCACGATTGTAGTCAACAAAGAAGGTTCGATGCCCGGTCAAGTTTCCGTCAAAGGCAAAATCATGCCGCGCTTGCGTCTCAACAATACTGTCAAATTCTATTCTGAATAGTTCAAAATTTTATTGACAGAATCGCGGCTTAAACTTAAAATTTTCCCCAGATTGTATGAAGCAAAATTCGTATACGAAAGGGGAATTTTTTGTGGAAAATTTCTTTGACTTGCAACGATTTGACGACACTCCTCCCACTCCTCCGGACGGCGACAACGGCGGCACTCCCCCCGATATGCCAAGCGGCGAAGGCGAAGGCGGTACTCCTCCCGATAGTAGCGGCGGCGGAAATTCTTCAGGCGGAAATTCTTCAAGCTCTGTGACGTGGAGCGGCGCGACGGAAATAACTTCTGCGGGAACTTACAATGACCAAACTTTCACGTCAACTTCAAGCAACCAAAACGCTTTGCTGATTAATACTTCGGAAGATGTAACGCTGAATAACGTAACCGTCACGAAAACCGGCGGCGACAGCGCGGGCGATGAACAAAGTTTTTACGGGACAAACTCCGGCGTCTTGGCAAAGGGCGGCACCACCACGACGATTGACGGCGGCACAATCACGACGGACGCGGCGGGTGCTAACGGCGTTTTTTCCTACGGCGGCAACGGCGGACAAAATGGCGCGGACGGCGACGGCACAACCATTACAATTTCTAACGCGAAAATTACAACGACGGGCGACGGTTCAGGCGGAATCATGACGACGGGCGGCGGCGTTACCTTCGCAGAAAATTTGACGATAGAAACAAGCGGGCAATCGTCAGCGGCAATTCGCACGGATCGCGGCGGCGGTACTGTCAACGTAACCGGCGGATCGTACACTTCAAACGGTCTTGGTTCTCCCGCAATTTATTCAACGGCAGAAATTGTCGTGAACAGTGCCGAGTTAACTTCAAATAAATCCGAAGGCGTTTGCATTGAAGGAAAAAATTCCGTCACGCTCAACAACTGCACGCTTACCGCAAACAATACGCAGACAAACGGGCAAGCAACTTTCCTTGACGGCGTCATGATTTATCAATCGATGTCGGGCGATTCTGCGGAAGGCACGTCGACTTTCACGATGAACGGCGGCACGCTCAACAATAAATCAGGTCACGTCTTCCACGTCACGAATACCAACGCGGTTATAAATTTGAACAACGTCACAATCAACAACGAGGACAGCAACGGCGTATTTTTGAGCGTCAGCGCGGACGGTTGGAGCGGCGGCTCAAATGTTGCGACGTTGAACGCAAGCGGACAAAATATCACGGGAAATATTTTAGTCGGCAGTGATTCGACGTTGACTTTGAATTTGACGGACGGCGCGGCGTTCTTCGGAGCAATCAGCGGCAACGTCACCAACGCAGCAGGAAGTGTCATTTCAAATTCTGTTGGCACGGTAAATGTCACGCTTGACGACAACTGCAAATGGCATCTTAGCGGCGATGCTTACGTAACTTCATTTTCCGGCGACGCGGCGAACGTCATTAACAACGGATATTCTCTTTACGTGAATAATACAATTTTGGAGGGAACTACTGTGAATGAAGAAACAACGGCAGAAACAACGTTACCTTCCGGTTTAACTTTTAACGCGGAAAAAACCGAAATCACGGCGTCTTCTGAATTTAGCGGCGTCGTCAACTTGACAGAGTATGAAAACGTTACAACTTTTGACGGTTCAGAGGCGACAAATTCTGTTATCGTAATCGGCAATTCGTTGGACAATTCAATTAACGGCGGAGGTGGCGTTGACAGACTTTTTGGCGCGTTCGCAACAAATACTTTGACGGGCGGCGATTCTCAAGATCAATTTTGGTTTGACGGCAGCGGCAACGCTCTTGTAACAGATTTTGTTGCGGGCAATTCCGGCAGTGCTGACATTGTGACTTTCTACGGAATCAATCTCCAAAACGTTGTGCGCGTCGACTCAATGTTGAGTTTCACTTCAGAAAGTGGCGCGACAATTAATTTGATGACGAACACTCAAGGCAGCGACGATGTATTTTTGTACACGCTGGACGGCACGACTGCTTACGGCGCGAAAGTAAGCAAGGACACCGATAATTGGTTTACTTATGATTCGTCGGTAAATTATTATCGCATGAACGGCGCAGGCGGCACGCTTTACGCGGACTACGACGACGCGAAAGAAATTTGGCTTGACAATTCGAGCGGAAAATATTTCTTCGGCATTGACAACGTCGTTATGAATAATTCAGGCGACAATGTTATTGGCGGCAATGCAAATCCCAACTTGATAATCGGCGGCAATGGCAACAATTCTCTGTGGGGTGGCGCAGGCGACGCGGCGGACACTTTGCAAGGCGGCTCAAGTTCAGATTTAATTTCTTACGGATACGGCGAAGGCAACGACGTTATTTTGAATGTTGACGAGAATGATGCGATTGTTTTTTACAACATTTCGCTGAATCAAATTACCGACACATGGGTTGACGACGAAAAAATTTCTGTGACGATTGATAATTGGCACACTTTGACGGTTGACAGTGACGATGAAAATTCTCCGTTCTTCGGACTGGCGGACGGAAGTGTTTATCAATACAGCCGTTCAAGTGGCAGTTGGCAACAGAGAAACGTTCAGACAGAATCTCAAAGCTAAAAGCTACAACCTACAAGCTACAAGCTACAAGCTAACAGCTAACACAAGGAGGAATTTTTTTGAAATTCAATAAAGGTTTGCTCGCGGCATTCGGTTTAGCCACGACGATAATGTTCACGGCTTGCGGCGGCGGCGGCGAACAAAAAGACGGCGCAACTAAAGCCGAAACGACAATCAAAATTGGCGCAACTCCCGTACCGCATTCAGAAATGCTTGAGGAAATTAAACCTTCGCTCAAAGAAAAAGGCATCACTCTGGAAATTGTGGAGTTCAACGATTATGTTCAGCCAAATATCGCGCTCAATGACAAAGAACTTGACGCAAATTTTTTCCAGCACGAACCGTATTTGAATGATTTCATCAAAGAGCATAAAGAAATGAATTTGACAAATGCCGCAGGCGTTCACGTTGAACCGATGGGCGTTTACTCCAAGAAAATTTCTAAGCTTGAAGAACTTGCGGACGGAGCAACTGTTTCCATTCCGAACGATCCAACCAACGGCGGGCGCGCGCTGATTCTTTTGGAAAAAGCCGGCTTGATTAAACTCAAGGAAGGCGTCAACGAAACGGCGACTGTCAATGACGTTGTCGAGAACAAAAAGAATTTGAAAATTACCGAAGTCGAGGCGGCACAACTCCCGCGCACGCTTGAAGACGTTGACATTTCCGTTATCAATACAAATTTTGCAATGAACGCGAATTTGAATCCGGTGAAAGACGCGCTCTTCATGGAGGACAAAACTTCTCCGTACGTTAACATTGTCGTTGTCCGCAAAGGCGACGAAAATCGCGAAGAAATTAAAACTTTGATTAACGAACTTCATTCAGACAAGATGAAAAAATTTATTGAAGAGAAGTACAAAGGCGCGATTGTTCCCGCGTTTTAATCATGAACACGACGATTGAAAGCCGAATTGAAAAATATTGGGACGAACGGAGCGAAGATTTCAGCCGTTTTCGTCGTCTGGAACTTCAAGGCGTGAGCGCAAAAATTTGGCAGGAGATGTTGACGAAAGATTTTCCCGCCGGCGAATTGAAAATTTTGGACGTGGGCACGGGCGCGGGATTTTTTGCGGCGATTTTGGCGAAACTTGGGCACAAAGTCACGGGCGTTGACACTTCCTCCAAAATGATTGGCGAGGCGAAAAAAAATTTACGTGAACTGAATCTTGACGCGGAATTTTTTAAGATGAACGCGCAGAAGTTGAATTTTGACGACAAAACTTTTGACGCGATTGTTACGAGAAATTTAACGTGGACTTTGCCTGACGTTATGGCGGCTTATCGCGAATGGCGGCGCGTTTTGAAAATTGGCGGCGTGCTGATAAATTTCGATTCAGATTACGGCGACAGAGAGTTTACGCGCGGCGATAACGGAGCTCACGCTGAAGTGACGGACAACATGCTTGACGAGTGCACGGAAATAAAAAATTCCCTGCGAATCAGCACGCACGTTCGCCCGCACTGGGATGTAAAATTTTTGGTGTCGTTGGGTTTCAAAGTTCAATGCGACTACGACGTTGCGCCGACGGTTCACGTGGACGAAAATGTTCCGTACGATTCAGTTCCGTTGTTCAGAATCTGCGCGGAGTTGCGTGGATAACAAAAACTTGCAATGAACAAAGCGGTTGTGGTATAATGCGCGGCGTCACACAAAACACGCGGGGTAAAGGTAAATCCTGTGCCTTAAAGCTTAAAGATTAAAGCTTGAAGCTTAAAGCTGAAACCCCGCGAAAGTATAACAGGAGGATTTTTTTATGGCAGTAATTTCAATGAAACAGCTCTTGGAAGCGGGCGTTCACTTCGGGCATCAAACGCGCCGTTGGAATCCGAAAATGGCGAAGTACATTTTCACGGAGCGCAACAACATTTACATCATCGACCTGCAAAAAACTGTTCGCAAAGTCGACGAGGCTTATGAGTTTGTCCGCAGCGTCGCTGAAGAAGGCAAGACGGTTTTGTTTGTCGGCACGAAGAAACAAGCTCAAGAGGCAGTTAAGGAAGAGGCAGTTCGTTCAGGACAATTTTTCGTAAATGAACGCTGGCTCGGCGGCATGCTCACAAACTTTCAGACGATTCAAAAACGCATTCATCGCTTGAAGGACCTTGAGGCAATGGAGACGGACGGAACTTTTGAAGTCCTCACCAAAAAAGAAGTCATGCAACTGCGTCACGAAATGTCACGCCTTGAAAAATATCTCGGCGGCATCAAAGAAATGCGCAAACTTCCCGGTGCAGTTTTCATTGTCGACCCGCGCAAAGAAAGAATCGCTGTCGCGGAGGCGCGCAAATTAAATATTCCTATCGTTGCAATCGTCGACACGAACTGCGATCCGGACGAAATTGATTATCCTATTCCCGGCAATGATGACGCTATCCGCGCCGTAAAACTTTTGACGGAAAAAATTGCGGACGCTATCATTGACGGCAATCAAGGCGTCGTAAATGCTGAAGAAGTCGCCGAAGACAAAGACGAAGAACAAGAGTAAATTGGATCGATGGATCGATGGATCAATGGATCGATAGATTATCATCCAACTATCGATCTATCGATCTGACGATCTAACGATCTAAAAGGAGCGAATTTTTTAAATGGCAACTGTAACTGCGGCAATGGTTAAAGAATTGCGCGAAAGAACAGGCGCAGGCATGATGGACTGCAAAAAAGCCCTCGCCGAAACCAACGGCGATATGAGCAAGGCGGCTGACTATCTGCGCGAAAAAGGCATTGCAAAGGCAGCAAAAAAATCCGGACGTATCGCGGCAGAAGGTGCTGTGGCGGCTTGCGTTTCTGCTGACGGAAAAATTGGCGCAATGGCAGAAATTAATTGCGAAACCGATTTCACGGCGAACAATGAAAATTTCCGTGCCCTCGTCAAAACAATCACTGAAGAAATTGCAAAGGCAAATCCTGCCGACCTCGACGCATTGAACGCCGTCAAAGTTGGTGGAAAAACCATTGGCGATTTAGTCACGGAAGCAACTGCGACTATCGGCGAAAAAATTTCCGTGCGTCGTTTCGTCCGCTACGAATCCAAAGGAAAAATTATCAGCTACATTCACATGGGCGGAAAAATCGGTGTCCTCGTCGAACTTGACGGCGGCTCTGATGAACTCGGCAAAGATGTTGCGTTGCAAATCGCGGCTATGAATCCTATCGCAATCGATCGCGAAAGTGTTGACGCCTCCGAACTTGAGCACGAAAAAGAAATTCTTCGTAAGCAGGCACTTGAGGAAGGCAAGCCCGCAAAAATCGTTGAACGCATGGTTGAAGGGCGCATCAATAAATTCTACAAAGAAGTTTGCCTTGTCGAACAGGAATTTGTTAAATCAGACCCCAACGACAAAAAAGCCGTGCAAGATATTCTCGGCGGCGTGAAAGTTTTGAAATTCGATCGTTTCCAACTCGGCGAAGGTATCGAGAAGAAACAATCTGATTTCGCGGCGGAAGTTGCGGCACAGTTGAAATAGGTTTTAGCTTGTAGCTTGTAGCCGGTAGAAAGAATTAATTGGTACGTAAATGAAAAAAATGGTTAGTCAAAAATTTTGGCTAACCACTTTTTTATTTGGGGCAAGGTTGATTTTATTCGAACGGATAAAATTCTACTGACGGAATAACCATTTTGCCACTCGTCGGCACGAAACGAATACCCGTCGAATCTTCACGCGGATAAACGCGGGTAGACATAACCCATTCGCCGTCGTTTATGAAAACTTCGATTGAGGATCTGTCAAGGTAAATTCTGAACTTCAAAACGTCGACTTCACGCGGCAAATCAAATTCGCGAGTGCCGCTTTGTTCACGTCCCGCTTTATCGCGATTCAGACCGAAGAAATTTTCAGCCGCATTGTAATAGAAAACGGTTTTTTCGCTTCCGTCTTCGCTGCAACGCAATTCAAATTGGAAATCGCCTGTCTGCTTAACATCAACGTCGAAGAGCAATTCAGCGACTGCGCCTTTGACGCCTTCAAGTTCCGTTTCCTTGTCAATGCAAAGGTCTTTGTAGGAGACGCACTCTTTACGCATGCCTTTAAGTTCTTCAGGCGGAACTGTGAGAACTTTTCCGTCTTCAGTCATTTTGAGTTCGCGCGGAATCGTCAGTATGCAACTCCAGCCGTCTTCTTGTTCGGGGAACGGACTTTGCCACATATCCAGCCAAGCGATAATGAAGTAACGCCCTTCAGGATTTTTCATCATCGTCGTTGCGTAGAAGTCGAAACCGTAATCGAAGGTAACGAAGTTGCCGTGAGTGAAAATTCCTTTGTCGTAATCGAGCGAACCAACCATGTAACCTGCTTGGTGAATGTTGTGATAAAGGCGACCCTGCGGCGGAACGTGTTGCGGGGAAATAATCATAACGTATTTATCGCCGAAATGTGCAAAGCCCGGGCATTCCCACATTGTGCCTTCAGAGCCGTCAGGGTTGGAGATGGCGACGACGGATTTAAATTTCCAGTCGAAGAAATTTTCGGATTCGTACAATACGATTTGCGTACGAGATCTGTCATGTATTCTGTTTCCGATTGCGCAATAATATTTGCCGTTGTGATCCCAAATTTTCGGATCTCGGAAGTCGACGTTGGCAACAATCGGGTCACTGTTGGGAACGTCAATTACGGGATTTTTTTCGTACTTCGTGAAGTTAATGCCGTCTTCGGAATAAGCAAAGCATTGGCGTTCTGTGACGTTGCCGCCGCCTGCACTGCCGGAAGGATTATCGCCGGAAGGATTAGCAGCGGAAGAATTGACACCGCCCGGACCGTTGAACCTTTGCGACGTGTACATAAGCCAAAGTTTGCCTTCAAATTCGTAGCCGCAACCGCTGAAACAGCCGTCCC
>JAFSXD010000066.1 GCA_017444245.1 Selenomonadaceae bacterium
GTTCAACAGCAGCTTTGTCAAGCGGTTCTGCATGGTGGAAATATTCGTCGAGTTTTTCAAGCGGGAAACCTGCGCAGCCGCAAGTTGACCAAGCCACGAATGCCGCGTTGCCGTGTTCGCCGAGAACGTAGCCGTTGATGTTTTTCGGGTCGACTTCGTATTTGTTGGCAAGGATACGACGGAAACGATAAGTCTCAAGCATTGTGCCGGTGCCGAGAATTTTTTCACGCGGATAATCAAACTGGGTGCTGACTACGTAAGTTGCAACGTCAAGCGGGTTTGTGATGAGAATAATGATAGCCTCTTTGGTGTACTTGGAAATTTCGCCAAAAACCGAGCCCATGATTTTCGCGTTAGTGCCGGCGAGTTTAAGTCTGTCAGGGGTTTCACCGGGACGGATTGAAGGTCCTGCGCAGATGATTACGATGTTAGCATCTTTACAAACGCTGTAGTCGTTGGTTGCGCGGAATTTGATATTGGTGCTGTAGACGCAAGCGGTAGCGTGGCTGGAGTCCGTCGCTTCGCCCCAAGCTTTGTCCTGATTGAGATCGATCAAAATAATTTCGGATGCCAGCTGGAAGTCCGCGAGTTTGTTGACGACTGCCGAACCGACATTAGAAGTACCGACAACGACGATTTTTCTGCGATTGCCCATAAAAATTTCCTCCCTACTTTAACCAAAAAAATTATTCGGAGCAAATTCTCCATTTGCGAAAAGTTTACAATTTTTATCCGCGAACGTCAAGCCATTTTCTGAAAATTTTTGAAGACTGCGCGAAAAAACTTTGATGAATTTTTGCGGGAAAATTTGTGACTTGTAATTTTTTCTAAGACAAAGTAGAATTGGGATTAGATCGATAGATCGATAGTTGCTAGATCGATAGGAACTCCATCGATCCATCGATCTATCGATCCATCGATCTAAATTCGGAGGCGAAACATTGAGAGTAAAATTATTTCTGCTGTTGGATTTTTTATTTTCAGTGGTAATGGCGTCGTACGTTTACTTCACGAATGAAGTCGACGTGGCGATTACTACGGGGCTTTCAGTTTTCATTTCATTTTCGCCGATAGGTTTAATTTTAGCGTCGCCGTTTGTCTTGCACATGGCGCGTGGCGTTTTGGAGAAGGACAACATAAAAGTCAATCGTGCGCAGGCGTTAAAAAATCTTTCGGAAGTCGACACCGTAGCCGTGCCGCTGAATCGTTTCTTAATGGACGGCGATTACTTCGTAACAGATTTGGTGCCGGTTGGTTTGTCCCAGCAGGCGTTGTTGGGAGTTGCCGCGACAGCCGAACAAAAATCTTCGCACTTGCTGGGCAGAGTGATTTACCGGACGGCGGCGGGGCGCGGTTTAAAAATTCAAAACATCGCCGCTTCAAGGGAATATGCCGGGCTTGGCGTGGAAACAATTTCTAACGGCAGTACAATTCGCGTTGGCTCGCCGACTTGGGTGGAACGTCAAGGCGTTTCCGTCAGCAATGCACTGCTCACAAAAATTGACAAGCTTTCCGTTTACGGCAAGACGGTTTTGCTTTTGGGCATCGGGCGAATGGCGCGGGGAATTATCGCGTTGAAAGACGAAATTAATTTTGACGCAAAAGAATTTCTCATGCTCCTCAAACGAAAAAAAATGATTACCGTGATGATGACTGCGGCTAGTAAAAAAACTGCCAAGAGTTTGGCGAAAAATTTTAATCTGGACGCGATTAAAACCAATTTGACGCCAAACGATAAAGCACGCGAAGTAAAAATTTTGCAGACGCAAGGACACTCCGTCGCATTCGTTTCTAACGAAACAAACGACATACCCGCGATGGTTGCCGCCGACGTTTCCGTTTTGTTGCAGCAAAAAGTTTTATCTCCGTTCGCTGTGGATGATGACGCCCGCGATGAACGAGAAGAAAATACTCTTGCCGAACTCAAAGCCGAACTTGAAAAAATTCCGTTGGTTGACGCCGACGACGAAGAAAAAAATTCCGTCAACGAAAAAAAATCCGCCGAAGAAAATAAATCCTTCGACGAAGAAAAAATTTCGGACTACACAAACGTTAAACCGGATATTGAAATTCCCACGCTGTCGCATTTTCTCATGGCAAGAGATTTTTCATTGAGAATCGCTGAACTCATCAAAACGAATCGGAACATTACGTATTTTTCATGGATTGTCTTCGTGCCAATGGCAACGTTGAACGCGCTCCAAAATCCGCCGTTCAAATTCGATCCGATAATGGCGTTGGGCGGCGTGGCACTCTGCGCGTTGCTGATATTTTTAAACTCGTTGAGGATACGTTCTTCGTCACGCTGAAAAAATTTAAAAGGGATTAGCCGTTTGACTAACCCCTTTTTTGTTTTGAAAAAATTTTCAGCCGAAGAAACTTTTTACCTTCTCTGCAAACCAGCGGAAAAAAGATTTTTGCTCAACGTCCGCCGTTGCAATGATGTCAGTCGACGCGGCTTCCTTCCCGCCGTACATGATTCGCACCTTGCCGACTTTTTGCCCGTTGGTAATCGGCGCATTCAAAAATTTTGGCAAATCGTAAACTACTTCGTACGGCTCGTCGTTGCCGAAGATTGGCATTACAATTTCGTCCGTCGTCGTAACCTTCACTGATTTTTTTCTGCCGGACATCACGGGAAGATTTTTTACGACTTCGCCCGCTTTAACCAACTTTTCAAATTTTACATTCTTGAATCCGTAGTCGAGGAGCAAAATTGAATCGTTCCACATATATTCGCTGTCCAAAACGACGGAAATAATTTGTATGCCGTCACGTTTTGCCGCGCTGATGAGACAACGCCCCGCCCTGTCCGTGTAGCCGGTCTTCACGCCGTTGCCGCCGCGATAAATCCACAACATTTGATTTTCACTGTGAATAATTTTTGGAAAGTCATGAATCCAATCGTAGGATTTTTCTTTCGCCGTGACGATTTCTTCAAACTCCGCCAGCTTGTAACCATACGCGGCAAGAATTGCCAAATCGTGCGCCGTCGTGAAGTGATTGTCGTCCGGCAAGCCATGAGGATTTTTGAACTGCGTATTTTTTGCGCCGAGTTCTTTTGCGCGTTTTGTCATGTGTTCTGCGAAGTTGGCAACGTTCCCGTCGATATGTTCGGCGATTGCAACCGACGCGTCGTTTCCTGAAACCATTATCATGCCGTAAAGCAATTCGCGCAGAGGAATGTATTCACCTTGATTCAGCCAAAGTGTTGAACCTTCGACGCCGTCCGCATTCGGTCCGACATGAACAAACTCATCTAATTTCCCCGATTCCAACGCCATTATCAACGTCATCATTTTTGTCGTGCTCGCGGGAAACATTTTTTGTTCGGCATTGCGGGAATAAATGACGTGACCTGTCGACGCCTCAATTACGATTGCCGAAGTCGCCGTGACGTTTGGCAAAATATCATTCGGCGGCACGGGGCGCGTTCCCGGCAACAGCGGCACGGAATATTCCGGATTGAGACCGGAATTTTCAGAAGTCAAAGTCGTGACTACTTGACCGTTGTTTTGCGGAATTTCGCTCACTGCTTGGTATTCGTTGACTGCTTCAGCGCGTGACGCTACGATTAATGCTAAAGCTATTCCAAAAAAAATTCTTCTGAACTTCAAAATATTTCTCCCTTCGTTTGAGCTACTTGACTTTAACGTTTTCGTCGCCCAACAATTTTTTTAACTGCAACAGAACTTCATGACTTGTTGAGATATTTCCAAAATTCCTGACGACTTTCCAGTTTTTATTGCCGAATTTCATGTAAAGTTCGCTGTCGCCCGCGTTGTCGCTAAGAATTTTTTTCAACGCTTGCCGCGTCTGTGAATTGTCCGACTGCGCGGGAATTTTCAAGTAAAGCACCGGCGCGTAATTTTCTATCTGCGTTACTTTGTCCGCAAAAATTTTGAACTCGTTATTTGAAAAATTTGTCGTCCCGTCAATGATTACGATATAGTCTTCCTTGAGATCTTTTCTACACTTTGCGAAGAGCGCGGGAAAAACGGTAACGGTAATTGCGCCTTGAAAATCTTCCAGCGTGATGAACGCCATTTCGTCGCCCTTCTTCGTCTTCACGACGCGGCAACTCGTGATGATTCCGCCAACTTTGACGGGCGTCGGCACATTCATGTTATCGCGCTTCACGTCAGAAATTTTGTCCAAGTTTGAAATTATTTTTTCAAAATCATCAAGCGGATGCCCCGAAATGTAAAATCCCATGACTTCCTTTTCATATTTCAGACAATCTTTTTTGGCGGTTTCAGAAATTCCTTTGGTAAATATTTCTTCATTGTTCATGTTCAGCAAAGTTGTTTGAGAAAAATTTTTTCTGGCTTCGTCAAGCAAATTGGGAAGTGCCTTAAGCAAACCGTTTCTGTTTTCGTTAATCGAATCAAACGCGCCGCATTTAACGAGTTTTTCGATTGAATCCTTACCCAAAATTTTTAAGTCGACGCGTTGGCAAAAATCCGCAAGTGATTTAAATTCTCCGCCTTGTTCACGAATTTTAACGACGCTTTCGATAGCCTTTTCGCCAAGATTTTTTACCGCCGACAATGCGAAAAAAATTTTGTCCGGCTCTGCGGTAAATGTCACGCCGCTTGAATTTATATCCGGTGGCAAAATTTTTATTCCCAATTTTTTTGCGTGTTCAAAGTAGACGGTGACTTTGTCCGAATCCATGACGCTTGAAAGAGTAGCCGCCATAAATTCAGCGGGATAATGAATTTTCAACCACGCCGTTTGCCATGCCAAAAGTGCGTACGCCGCCGAATGGGATTTGTTGAATCCGTAGTCCGCAAAATGTTCAAGTAAGACAAAAATTTTTTCTGCCAACTCAAGTTCAATTCCGTTGGCGACGCAACCTTTAAAAAAATTTTCCTTCTGCGTTTCGAGTATGGAAATATTTTTTTTGCTCATCGCGCGACGAAGAATATCAGCTTGTCCGAGTGTGAATCCCGCCAACGCCTGAACAATTTGCATGACTTGTTCTTGGTAGAGAATCACGCCGAAAGTTTCGCGCAGAATCGGTTCAAGTTTTGGGTGCAGGTACGTAGGCTTTCTTCGTCCGTGCCTTCCGTCAATGAAATCTTTAACCATACCGCTGCCCAGAGGACCGGGACGAAACAGCGCGATTGTAGGAATTAAATCTTCGTAGCAGTTCGGTTTGAGTTCGCTGACGAGTTTTGTCATTCCTGCCGACTCCATTTGAAAGACAGCGCAGGTATTTCCCTTTGAAAAAAGAGTCGCCGTTGCCGCGTCTTCGTTTGGAATTTTTTTCAGTGAAACATAATCTTTGCCGTAATTGTCGTTGATGTTTTGAATTGTGTTTTGAATTATCGTCAACGTTCGCAGTCCGAGAAAATCCATTTTCAACAAGCCGAGCATTTCAACTTTGTCTTTGTCGAATTGCGTAACGACGTTGTCTTTTATTTTCTGCAACGGCAAATATTCAGTGAGCGGCAATTTTGAAATTACAATTCCAGCCGCGTGTACTGAAGTGTGGCGCGGTAAACCCTCAAGCTCAATCGCCGCGTCAATAATTTCTTTCGACCGAGAATTTTCGTTGTACTCTTGCGAAAGTTTTTTGGAAGTCTGCAACGCTTTTTCCAACGTGATATTCAATTCGTTGGGAATCATTTCAATGAGGCGGGAACCAACGGCATATTCAAGATTCATCACGCGCACAACGTCACGAATAACTGCCTTTGCCGCCATTGTTCCGAAAGTTACAATTTGGGCGACGTGATCTTCGCCGTATTTTTTTTTGACGTAATCGATAACTTCTTCGCGACGCTGGTAACAAAAATCTATGTCAATGTCCGGCATTGTCACGCGTTCGGGATTCAAGAAACGTTCAAAGAGCAAGTTCAACTTTATCGGATCAATTTCAGTTATTCCTAAAACGTAAGCGACGAGACTTCCCGCCGCCGAGCCGCGTCCAGGTCCGACGGCAATTCCATTTTTCCGCGCGTATTCAATGAAATCTTGGACGATTAAAAAGTATCCTGCGTAGCCCATTTTTTCAATGACGGACAATTCATAGTTGAGACGTTCAAAAATTTTTTCGTCGGGACGTTCGTAGCGTTCAAAGATTTTTTCATGGCAAAGTTCGCGCAGATAATCCATTTCGGTTTCGCATTTGAAATTCTGCGGTATCGAAAAAGTCGGCAAGTGAATTTCGTCAAATTTGAAAGTGACGTTGCAACGCTCGGCAATCTTAACCGTGTTTTCGCAAGCGTCTGGAACGTCAGCAAAAAGTTCGTACATCTGCGCGGGCGACTTCAAATAAAATTCGTCGGAATCAAACTTCAAACGTTTTTCGTCATTAATCGTGGTGTTAGTCTGAATGCACAAAAGCAATTCGTGCGCCGTGCTGTCAGATTTTTTTATGTAGTGAATATCATTCGTGGCGACGAGACCGATACCGGTTTCACGGGAAATTTTTATCAGCGCGTCACGAACAATTTTTTCTTTGTCGATGCCGTGATCTTGAATTTCAAGAAAAAAATTTTCCCGCCCAAAAATTTCCACGTACTCTTGGACAAGTTCAACGGCGCGATCGTGACCGTAACCGTTTAAAATTTCTTGAGCAATTTCTCCTTGAAGGCAAGCACTCAACGCGATTAATCCGCCGTGATATTTTCTCAAAAGTTCTTTGTCGACGCGCGGCTTGTAATAAAAACCGTCCAGCGACGCCGAAGAGACGAGCTTAATCAAATTGTGATAGCCTTCGTCGTTTTCGGCAAGCAATACTAGATGAAAATTTTTTGCGTCGTCATGATCTTTACGGGAATTTTTTGCGAGATAAACTTCACAACCGATTATCGGTTTCACGCCGCGTTTGACAGCCGCCTTGTAAAAATCTATTGCGCCGTACATTACGCCATGATCCGTTATCGCAATGGCGTCCATTCCAAAATTTTTTGCCGCGTCGATGAGCTTATCGATTCGCGCCGCGCCGTCGAGCAAACTATATTCCGTGTGAACGTGAAGATGAACAAAATTTTGCGCCATACTTCTCCTAAAAATTATTTACAGATTGAATCAATCCAGTTGAAAAGTTCGTCAAGGTCGTAATCGCCCGCGTGTCCTTTACCCCAAACGCTGAAGAAATTTACATTGACGCCGTTGTTTTGCAAAGTCAACGCCAAAATCGCGGGAATTGCCAACGCCGTATCTCTGTCCTCTGAACCGTGACGGATTCGGAAATTTTTTGCAACTTTCACGTCGCGCCGCCCTATGAAGTTCAACGGATTCATGATTCTAATCTGTTCCGATTCTGCCATAGGTCCGCCTACACTTGCTTGCACCAAAGAAGAAAAGTGACGCGGAGAATTTTGCGCCGTGCCGAACTCATCATTTTCTGCCGAACTCAAATCCAACTTATCGAAGGCGGGCGCGGCTTTCATTCTCGTGACGGCGAAAGGGTACGCTTCCAAATCCACGTCGACAATTTTTCCGTCCTTGATTGAAACCCAGCTCGTATTGGCAAGATTTTTTCCCTCGTACAAGGCGCGTTGAGCGGACTCAATATATTTTGACTTGATGTATTCTTTGAATGAACCTTCGCCGTTTTTGTCAAGCGTCAAAAGTTTTCCGTCGGCGTCATGCAAATCCAAGCTGTTGAGGTAATCGGGGAAAGCGTCGCGCAAAACTCTTGAGACTTGAATTTCATCATCGGTCATTTCAATGGGATCACTTGAGCTGACGGGATTATTCGCGCTGTTGGCATCAACTTTTGTCGGCGCAGAATTATCCTTGCCCTTGTAAACTCCGCGCGCCTTCCAATCTTCAATCTGCCACATCGCGGGATAATACGTCGTTACGTCGGAGAAAATCCATTCGTAAGCCGTGTCGGCATTCTCAAGATTCGTTATCGGACAATAGACACTTGCCGCAAAAATATCATCGCGTTCGTCCGCCGCGCCAATTTCTTTTAAGTACGAATCAAATTCCGGAGCGTTGCCCATACTTCCCAAAGCCGCAGAGAGTGCGCCGCCTGCTGAAGTTCCGTTGGAAATAATTTTTTCCGTGTCGCCGGCGGGAAGTTTATTTTTGTTGTGGCGCAGGTAACGAACAGCCGCTTTGTAGTCGACGATTAACGCGGGAGCTTTGCCGACATAAACTCCGTTAGTGACGGTCGTCCTGCCGCGAATTGCGGGACTGACAACAACCATGCCGCGTGACAATGCAACCAATGACGCGTTGGGTTTGCCCGTGAAGTTATCTTTCTCTACGGGAGATAAAATTCCGCCGGGCATGTAGCCGCCAACTCCATTGGGCATGAAAATCGGTGCAGTCTGCGCGGTGTAGTTGTTGACTGTGCCGCCATGAAGATATTCAGCGGGAATGTAAATGCTTAAAGTTTGCGCCTCGACGTTGGCGGGATTTTTCACGTAGACAATATTTTCGTAGGCAACGAATCTAACGGCAATTCCGTCAATCGCCATAGTTTTTTCAACGCCCTTGCTCGCGTCAAATTCCAAGCTGTACTCGTTCACGTTGATAACTTCAGCATGAGCCGTCGGCATAACCGCGCCGTCGATTGGCATCATCAAGAAGACGCCCGCGCCCATTAACGCCGCAAAAATTTTTTTCTTCATAGTAGAACCCTCCTTCTTCGGGCGTAATTTTATCAGCTAGAAATTTTATCGTCAATGACGGCATGGGTTGAAAATTTTTTGCAATAAGTCGGCAGGAAAATTTCAGCGCACATTTAATTAAGTTTCTACTTAAGATTTTCAAACTGTTCAAAAAAATAATGAAGGGGGTATTTGGATGAGTTCTATGAGCATTCGGCAAAAATTATTTTTCGTCTTCATTTTGTTGATAATTGCTTTTGTCGGAAACGGAATTTATTCAGCGTTCAGTTTGTCGTCGATAAATGACGGCGCATTAAGGATAGCAACACAGCATCTTCAGGGTGTTATCGCGGCGTCCGAGTCAAGTCGTTCAATGAGTGATTATCGTCAAGGCGAATACGCGGTAATCGACGCCACAACTTTGCCGGGAAGAATTTTTTCCGCGCAACAAACAAAAAAATTGGCAGACCAAATCGATATAACTTTCGACACGATCCAGCCCACTCTTGAAGGCGACATAGCCAACGAATTTAAAAATATGCGCGACGTTTGGAACAGCTACAAGAATAATTCAAATCGCGTCATCGAATTGGCGAAGAACGGGCAAGTCCCCGAAGCCGCCCGCCTTCTTGAAACTTCCAGCAAAATGTATACCGAAATCGGCACGAAGTTGAATAAAATTTTGGACAACCGCAAGGACTTCATTCACGCTGAAGTTGTGGAGTCCGCCAACAAATACAACCAGACGAGAATTATTTTGACAGTCATGATTATCGTCGTAGTTGTCTTTTCAATTTTCATGGCGTACTTTCTTAGCAAAGTTATTTTGGATTCAATCAACTACCTTTCAAATGTTTCACGTGAACTTGCCGCAGGAAATTTGACTGTCGAGGCAAAACCGCAATCCGCTGACGAATTTGGAACGCTCACAGAAATTTACGCGGACACGATCGGAAAATTACGTAAGCTTGTCGAAAATATTCAGCGCAACGCAAGTGACGCCGCAACCTTCGCCGCGCAGTTGAACGAAAACGCATCACAAAGTGCGTTGGCAACTCAACAAGTCGCCGCGTCAATCGGCAACGTCGCGGAAAATGCGAACAATCAGGGAATCGCCGTCGAACAATCCACTGAAGATATTCGCGCCTTCGCTGAACTCTTGCAAGGTTTTGAAACGAAAGCCGATTCGTCCGTAAATTCCGCAAAAAATGTTGAAGACATTGCAAAATCCGGCAGAGCGGCAGTTCGCGGCGCAGTTGACCAAATGTCCGCAGTCGCCGACAGCGTAAGCAGAACGGCAAAAGTTATTGAGCAACTCGCCGAACGTTCCACGCAAATTGGAAATATCAGTTCGACAATTTCAAATATCGCCGAACAAACAAACTTGCTTGCACTCAACGCCGCAATCGAAGCAGCCCGCGCAGGTTCAGCCGGTCGCGGATTCGCCGTCGTCGCTGATGAAGTCCGTAAACTTGCCGAAAGTTCCGCACTTGCCGCGTCACAAATTGCCGAATTAATTTCAACGATTCAAAACGAAATGAAAGAGGCTCTTGAGCAAATGGAGACGGGCAACAAGGAAGTCGAAAGCGGAAAAGTTGTCGTTGCAGAGGCGGGCGATTCATTCAAAAATATCACTGAAGCAATCGCGCAACTCACCAGTCACGCCGTAGAAATTTTGAACAACGCAAAAGTCGCGTCAACGCGCGTTGACAAACTCGTTGAATCAATGGACGCGCTCAATCGTTCCAGCAAAGATGTCAGCATGGAAACCGAATCAGTAAGCGCGGCTACGGAAGAACAGTCCGCATCAATCGACGAAGTCGCCAACGCCAGCAAAAAACTTTCAGACCTTGCCGAAGAACTTACAGAATCCGCGTCTAAATTTAAAATTTCTAAGACAAGTCGCTAGTTCCATAGAGTTTTAGGAAAGGAGCGATACGATTTGAGAATTTTTAAGTACGCATGGATTTTAATTTTCTTCGCGTTGCTAACTGGTTGCGGCAATTCTGCTGACGTCGACGCGCCAAAAAAAGTTGCGATTTGTTTTCCCGGCAATTCAGGAAACTGGGATCGCAACGGTGCCGCTTTGAAAAAAAGTCTTGAGGAGGAAAGTTTTGTCGTCGAGTTGGCATCCTCCGAAAATACCGCCCAACAGCAACAGCAACTTAAAGACATCATCGCGAAAAAACCAAACTGCATTGTAATTGGCGCGATTGATTCCGAATCATTGGTTGAAGTTTTGGAAAGTGCAAAGGCAAATGAAATTCCAATCGTTGCCTACGACAGATTGATAATGAACACGGACGCTCTTAGTTACTACGCAAGTTTTGACAATGACGCGGTAGGCGAAGCGCAGGGCTTGTACTTGGAGGCGGTGCTCAATCTGCGCGGCGGCGGCGGACCATACAACATTGAAATTTTTGCGGGCGACACTGCCGATAACAACGCGCATGTTTTTTACAACGGCGCAATGAAAGTTCTTGACCCTTACATAAAAAACGGACAGCTCGTCTGCCGTTCACGCCAAACAGATTTTAATTCAGTTGCCACAGCAGATTGGAAACCCGAAAATGCCGCAACACGTATCAGGGAACTTTTCAACAGCCATTACAGCGGAGAAACTCTTCACGTGGTTTTGAGCCCCAACGACGATATTGCCGGAGCAATTATCGAAGAATTTCAAAAAGCGGGCAGACCTTACCCCGTCATCTCCGGACAAGACGGAACGTCCGCCGCCATTGACAGAATCCGAAACGGGCAACAAACTTTCACGGTAAACAAAGACGCCGAACTTTTAACGGCGAAATGTGTTCGCATGATTAAAGCCGTCGTCGAAGGAACTCAACCGGATATCAACGACGTGACGAGTTACAACAACGGCGTGAAAATTATTCCTGCGTACCTTTGCACGCCGCTCATCGTCGACAAAACTAACATCAAAGATTTTTAGATCGATGGATCGATGGATCGATAGATCGATGAAATTCTACAAGCTACAAGCTACAAGCTACAAGCTACAAGCTAAAAAGGAGGTTCTCGACAGTTGAAGAAAGTAAATTTTTTATTCGCGGCGTTACTTCTACTTTTCGGCGCAGTATTGACAGGTTGCGGAACAGTCAGCTCCAACAATAAAAACGTCGCGATATGTTTTCCAAATACAACGCCGAGTTGGGAACGCAACGGCAAAGCATTGAACGACCAACTTGTTGCCGACGGTTTCACTGTCGACATGCAAATTTCTTCGACGAGTGAACAGCAAGTCAGCCAAGTTGCCGAAGCGTTGAAGAAAAAACCAAACTGCATTGTAATCGGCGCGATTGATTCTTCCGCGTTCGTCGAAGTTTTGGAGGCAGCTAAGACTTCGCAAATTCCCGTTATTGCCTTCGACAGAATTATTTTCAACACGGACGCCGTGACTTATTACGCAAGCTACGACAATGACGCAGTCGGCGAAGCGCAGGGTTTGTACTTTGAAGCCGCGTTGGATTTGAAAAACGGCGGCGGACCGTACAACATTGAATTTTTCGCCGGCGGTCCAACCGATAACAACGCTCACATCTTCTTGAAAAATGTTTTGGAAATTTTAGATCCGTACATGAAAAAAGGACAGCTCGTCTGCCGTTCAAACCAAACGGATTTTGATACCGTCGCCGTCAAAGATTGGTACGCCGAAAATGCCCGCCCGCGTATCAAAGAACTTTTGGAAAAATATTACAACGGAGAAACTCTTCACGCAGTCATTGCGCCCAATGATGAAATCGCCGGAGTAATTCTCGATGAGTTCAAGAAAGCAGGCAGACCGTTGCCGTTAATTTCAGGACTCGACGCAGACCCCAGCGCGTTGGATAGAATCCGCATTAAAGAGCAAACTTTCACCGTCGCGAAAGACCCCGAAAGATTAACGGCAAAATGTTTTCGCATGATTAAAGCCGTCGTCGAAGGCGTTCAGCCGGATATCAACGACGTGACAACTTACGACAACGGCGTTAAAATTGTTCCCGCGTATCTTTGCACGCCGATGATTATCGACAGCACGAACATTGCTCAATACTATTAATTCTCTGTAGAAAATCTTGTCGCGGCGCACGCGGCTCATCAAATAAAATCCCGCGCAGATCTGTTGCAATTAGGTCTAGCGCGAGATTTTTTTTGTACGGCAAAATTTTTTCGCTGTGCAATTCCCGTTCGGACAAATGCTGTGAAACTTTCGTGACAATCGGCAAGGTTGAACTTGCACGAATTTTTTTCAGCAAAGTTTGACCCGATTCGTTGAATGCTAAAACTCTTGCGAAGTGTGCGCCTTGAAGTTCAGAAATTTTTTCCGCCGTCAAATTCAAAATGACGTGAAGGAACAATCTTTTCACGCGGCTAATGGGGTAACGCTTGCTTGTCACGGCGTCAACCAATCCGTTGAAAGTTTTTGCGGACTTTGCCGCGTCGATTATCCTAAATTCCAAACCTTCATTCATTCCGTAAATTTTGCGCAGATTTTCAACTGAACTCGTGAAAATTTTCGTCAGCAACGGGCGCAACAAAAATTCTTCGTCAACCAAGCCCGCCGCCTTCGCCGCTTGAAGTTCGTGCAAAGTTTTTTCGTTGACGGAGGCGGAAATTTTTTTCCAATCAGAAATTTTTTTTTGGACTTCGTGACGAATTGCCGCCGCACTTGAAAATTTTTCGTCCAAAGTCAAATCGCCGTAGCCCGCGCCGATTCGCTCAATCAAAACGGGTTCAATATTTTTCGGCAACGCGCGCAGGTATTCAATCGCCAAAATTGTGTTCGGTTGACGGAAAAATTTTTCGTCCAAATTCGTGACGGCGGACAAAATTTTTGTGACAGCCGCCGCGTAAGAAATTCCTTTTGACATTTCGGATTTAATCTGCGCGGAAAAATTTTTTGAGTCGAAAACTTTTGCGGCAAGTTGAAGTTGTTGCAGGTTTGAAGTTTCAGCACCAAAAGAAATTGCGTCGACGATTGAAAGTTTTTCCAGAAGTCCGACCGCGCCGCGTGAAAAATCTTGCGCACTCCTAACCGCCGAAGTGAAGGGCAATTCCAAAACCAAATCGCAACCGCCCGCGACTGCCAGCCGTGCCTTCGTCCACTTGTCCAACAGTGAAGGCGTCCCCCGTTGCGTGAAACTGCCGCTCATCACTGAAATTATTTTTGCGTCGACAAATTTTTTTCGCACTTGAGAAATTTGGTAAGCATGTCCCGCGTGAAACGGATTGTATTCAGCGATTATCCCGATAATTTTTTCCATTGATGAAAAAGAATTCCTAAAAGCTAAAAGCTTACTCCTTGACGACTTCAATTTTATTTATGCCGTAAAATTTGCAAAGACCGTTCGTCGTTACGCTGTTGTCGAAGTCCACGAAGAAAACATGTCGCAACGCCCGATTTTTCAGCGCGATCGGTTCAAAGCGAACAACGGGTTTGTAATTGGCGGCGGCCTCCTTCACGGCGACGATTCGCGCATGATTTTCTTGCCGCATGGTGTACGTGATGAACAACGCCGCAATTATCGTGAATCCCCCAAGTGCCAACGCGCCGATTTTTAAAATTTTGTCGACGGGCGGCAGGGAAAATCTTTCGCGGACAATTTGCAACCGTATCACTGCCACAACGCCCGCCAAGATAAAGCACACTGAACTGAACGTTGCACGCGCAGGAAACGTCGGCGCAAAAATCATTACAAAATTATTGAACAGCGCAAGTATAAATAAAATCGTCGCGTACCGAACAGCAGGAAATTTTTTCAACGTGTCTTTCACGGGAAATTTTTTAGCTCCCAGTGCACGGCGCAACGGTATGAAAATCACGAAAATTATCAGCCAATAAATTATCATCTCTTCGGATTTTGACATGAAATTTTCAAATCGCTCAATAAATTTTGTCGACGTGTCGAACGAAGGGAAAACATGGTTGACGAAGAAATTGTTAATCGTCGTCGAAATGAAACTGTCACAAAAGTACGACACGACAAAAATTATCGTCACGGCAACCAGCGGGCGCGATACAAAAATTTTTTTCGGCTGTGTGTCACGCAACACGCAAACCGCGCAGAAAAAAATCAGTACGGCGGGCAAAATGTACAACAACATTTCAGCGTTGCCTGCAATTTGATTTCCTATGTGCGCCAAAATTCCCTTGCCTTCGCCCTGTTCATCGTAGCGGACAAAATTTCCCGGCGCGGCAAGCAAAATTATCAAGCCGATCAAACTTCCTGCAAATCCCGCCGTCGCCCAAGTGCATGACAATTTTTTCTTGCGCCAATGGAAAGTTATCATGCCCGCTAACATCGTCACTGTCACGCCCAAATTTTCAACGGAACAACCCGCGATTAATCCAAGCAAAAACATTCCTGCGGCGAATAAATTATTTTCTTTCAGCGGCAACCGTCCCGCCAATTTCAAATTGTACGGCAGGAGGAATAAAAGCGCGGGAACTGCTGACCAAAGATAAACCGTCGACCCGCTTTTCCACACGGCAACTTCTCCGAAATGCGGCAACGACAGCCACGTTAAAAGTCCCGTCGCCGCCAAAATTATCGGCTCATCCAATTTTATTTCGCGCCGCGCGTGGACGTAAATCAATGCAACAAGTGCCGTGAAAAAAGCCGCGTTTATCACGTCGAACGGAAATTTTCCCAGCCACAAAAAAAAGTTCAAGCAAAACACCGTAAACGCTCTGCCGCCGTGCGAAAGATAATGCAAGTACGTCGACTCAAAAACATCTGACAGCGAATTTACATGCTCCGCCGTTCCCCAAATCAATGAGTAATCGTAGTCGTCACGGTGCAACGGCATCATACAATTCAACGCCAACATTACCGTGAAAATTATAATCAGCGGAACCGGCGCGTACGGCGAAACAATAATTTTTTTCTCCTGCAAAGCAATTCTCCTTCGTCAATTTATTTTCAACCAAAATTTAAACGTCCATTCAAATTATAACTCAAATAGTGTATTATGTCGCTGAAAATTTCTAAGGAGTGATTATTTTGCCGAATGAACAGAGGAAAAAAATTTTTGTCGTGGACGATGAAAAAAGTATTGCGGATAGTCTAAAATTTTTTTTCGCGCGCTCCGGTTACGACGTTGAAACTGAATCGAACGGACGCCTAGCCTGCGAAAAAATTCTTGGCGGAAATTTTGATTTAGTAATTTTGGATTTAATTTTGCCTGAAATGAATGGTCTTGAAATTTGCAATGAAGTTAGAAAAGTCAGCAACACTCCGCCGATAATTATTTTGAGTTCGCAAAGTGAAACTGAAACTGTAGTTGCGGGACTGAAAATCGGCGCGATTGATTACATGACTAAGCCTTTCAAAATTCCTGAACTTTTGCAGAAGGCGAAAAATTTTATTGCCCTTTACGAAAGTCTTCACTTGCCCGCGCAGTTCTCTTACCTCATCACAAAAGATTTGCAACTTTGCGTAGAACGTCGTGAAGTTTCAGTTGGCGGCGTGCAAATTGCTTTGACGAAAAATGAATTTAACTTGCTGAAGTATTTGCTGCAAAAAAAATCGCAAGTGCTCACCCGCGATGAACTTTTGCGCAACGTTTGGAATTACGATTTTGCCGGCGACCGTAGCGTTGTTGATGTTTCAATTCACAATTTGAGAAAAAAACTTTGCAACGATTCGACGGAAAAATATATTCAAACGGTGCGCGGCGTCGGCTACACCATTCAAGAATAAAAATTGAAATTAATTCTGTAAAATGCGCGATAAACGATTGACACTGACGGAGGTATTAAATATAATCGAGTGCAGAAATTTTAGAAGATTAGATAAAAAAGAATCCGCAAGGTTCTGAAAAAAATTTTTTGGAGGGCTTCATATGAAACAGAATTTTGTGTTGACGGTTAGTCGCCAATACGGGAGTGGCGGGCGTGAGTTGGCGGGCATTCTTGCCGACAAACTGAAAGTCAAGTTGTACGACAGGCAAATTGTTCACGTTGCCGCAATTAAGTTAGGGCTTGACGAACTCACGGAGGAGGAACTTATTCAAATCGAAAACACGTTACAGCCCATGCCTATCAGCAGTTATTTACCGTTTCATTCGTTTGGTCTGCACTTTGGCGAATCAAGTACGGGGATGTTTTTAGCCGAATCAAAAGTTATTCGCATGCTTGCGGCTGAAAAATCTTGCGTAATCTTGGGACGCAGTGCAGATTTTATTTTGCGTGAATACCCGAGAAAGTTTTCAATTTTTGTCTGCGCGGACGATGATTTTCGTGAAAAACGCGGACAAGAAATTTACGGCGGCAAGACGCTCCGCGAACTCAACAAAGAAGACGTTCAACGCGCGCGCTACTACAATTATTACACGGGCAAAACGTGGGGCGACGGCGCAAGTTACGATTTGGTTGTAAACACGAGCACGAAACCGCTGGAACAAATTGCGGACGGCATTATTGCGTACATGAAAAACTATATTTGAGGAGGCTCTTCACAGATGAATAGCAAAGTTGTTCAGCGTATCGCTTACGCCTGCGGTACATTCGGTCATGATATTTTCTACGCCATGCTCGGCGGCTACTTCATGTTCTTCGTCACTAGTAACCTTTTCAATTCTCCGGACGTTGAAGGAAAAGCAAATGACGCGTACATGATCGGAGTTATCACGACGGTTATTTTGATTCTGCGCGTCGCGGAACTTTTCATTGATCCTTTTATCGGAAATATGATTGACAAGACGAAAACTCGTTGGGGAAAATTTAAGCCGTGGGTTTTAGTCGGCGGCGTTGTCGGTGCGGTAACTTTGGCGATTTTGTTCACGGACTTTGGCGGCATGGCGATGACAAATCCGATGACGTACTTAATCGGCTTTACCGTCTTGTACTTAATCATGGATATTTTTTATTCCGGCAAGGACGTTGCGATTTGGTCAATGATTCCTGCGTTGAGTTTTGACAGCCGCGAACGTGAACTCACTGCGACTTATGCGCGTATCGGTTCAGTTTTCGGCGGACAACTCGTCACAATCACGGTTATGCCGTTGGTTTTGTTTTTCTCAATCAACCAGAACGGCGGCGCGGGCGATCCACGCGGTTGGTTTATCTTTGCAGTTATCGGCGGCGCAATTTCAGTTCTCGGTGCGGTTATTCTTGCTATCGGAACTAAGGAACAAGAATCTGAACTTCGCGAAAACAAAGAGGAAACAGGTTTTTCCGATGTGTTTAGGATTTTGGCGCAAAACGATCAGCTGATGTGGATTGCACTTACCTACTTGATTTTCGGTCTCGGACAAAATATCGTTAACAACTTCAATCTGTACTACTTCACGTACATTCTCGGCGATTCGACGCAAATTTCTTTCTTGGGAGTTATCAACGTCATTATCGGTTTGGCGGCAGTTTCACTTTTCCCGACGTTGACTTCAAAATTCAGCCGCAGAGGATTATTTTTCGGCTCAATCAGCGTGATGATTATTGCGTTGATAATTTATGCTTTCGCGAATCAAAGCGTAACGTTGACATTGTTGGCGGCGGGACTTTTTGCAGCTCCTCAACCGCTTATCTTCCTCGTGGTTTTGATGACAATCACGGATACGGTTGAATATGGACAGTTGAAACTTGGTCACCGCGACGAAGCATTGGTTCTTTGCGTGCGTCCTTTGATTGATAAACTTTCAGGCGCAGTGACGAGCGCAATGGTCGGTTACACGGCTGTTTGGGTTGGCATGACTGCGGGCGCAACTGCCGAATCAATTTCACCCGAAGGCGTTTTCAATTTCAAGCTGATGATGTTTGCCGCGCCAATCTTTTTGATTATAATTGCCGCTTTATTCTACAGATCCAAAGTAAAACTCACTGAAGAGGAACACGCGCGCATTGTCCGCGAACTGGAAGAAAAATGGTCTGAACTTAAGAAGTAAATTTAATTTTTTGAGGTTGTCGAAGAAGTTAGGGAATATTTTTTGGTAAAGTTTGGTGTGGAAGAAAAGGGGCTAACTAACAGCCGAAGAAAAATTATAATAAGTTACAAGAAGGTGATAAAAATAAAGCCTTATTAATCGGTTATGAGGTCGGTGCTTCACCTAGTAGTTCATAAGATGTCGCTGCAGTCATTGAAATAGATGACGAGAACGGGAACTGCCACCGCGACCCGGTGTAAACAAGAGCGAGAACCAAGCGATGACGGTTTACGAGTAGAACAGAAAGACTGAAAAAATTTTGCTGAGTATTATGAAAGGACAAATGTTGCTGGTATTGCAAGTTAGTCACGAACAAGACATTTGCAATATGTACCCGTACGTTAGCGGGGAATTTACGCCTGTGGAGA
>JAFSXD010000067.1 GCA_017444245.1 Selenomonadaceae bacterium
AACATTGACGTTTACGATTCGGCAACGGTAATTGCAACTGCTTCAGCTAACGGCGCAGGTATCGGCTCCGGTTACGGCGCAAGCGTCGGCACAATTACAATTTCCGATTCAACCTCCGTGACGGCGACTTCAAGCGGATTCGGCGGCGGTATCGGCGCGGCTGACGGCACAACGGCACTAGGCGACATCACAATAACCAGCGACGCAACGGTTACCGCTACATCAACTTACGGCATCGGTCTCAATGCAAATTACGCTGTCGGCTCATCGTCGGGCAAGACGGCGGCAATTAATTTAGGATCGTATCCTTTCACAAGCGAAGTCATTTCAAAGGTCACGATTAACAGCGGCAACAGCACGGACGGAATCACTGTCACAAATTCCACGTCGGGCACAAAATCTTTTGCAGGTACGCGGCTTATCTTCGAGGACGGAATTTTTAATCCGAATACAAGCACGAATTGGAGTTTGACTGTTCTTTCAGGCGGCACGTTGGAACTTGACGAAGGTTTCACGGGAAAAATCACGATTAACACGACTGACGCTGTGGAAATTTACGGCGGCAAGAGTAGCAACAACGCCACCAGAGAATACACCAACATCAATATCATTTCCAACGTCGACGCCGCTAACTTGACTCTGCGCGACGTAATCATAACCAACACAACGACAAACACGGGCAACATAATTCAATTTGGCACGGGCACGGGGAACGTTTTAAAACTTGCCGGCGAAAGTACTTTGTCGACGGGCAATGCTGACGCGGCAACAATTCACATCGGCGGCGGTTTGTCACTGCAGGGCAAGGGCGGAACTTTAAACGTTTCTTCGGGAACAAACGGCGCGGCTATCGGCACGAACGCGGGCGAAGAATCCGAAGCCGAATTGGAAATTACCGGCGGCACGATTAATGCGACGGCAGGAACGAACGGCGCGGCTATCGGTTCAGCGGCACGCAGTAAAATGGGTGCTATCACAATTTCCGACGGCACGATTGACGTAAGCGCGACGGCGGGCGCAGGTATCGGTTCAGGTTTCAACGGCGAGACGGGAAAAGTTTCAATCAAGAAAGGAACAATTACCGCCACTTCAACGACGGGCGCGGCTATCGGTTCAGGCACGGGCGACGAAAATTCTTCAGGATACAAAGGCGAAGTTGAAAGCATTGAAATTTCCGGCGGCACGATAACTTCAGCAACGGCTAAGACGGACGGCGCGGGTATCGGTTCAGGGCGCGGCGGCACGGTTGGCGATATCGTAATCAGCGGCGGCACGATAACGGAGGCTGTTGGCGGCACGAACGGCGCAGGTATCGGCTCGGGGTCTGTAGGCACGGTCGGCAACATCACAATTTCCAACGGCACAATAACGAATGCGAACGGCGGCAGGTACGGCGCAGGTATCGGTTCAGGTAACGGCGGCACGGCGGGCGATATTACAATCTCGACGAAAAATGAAGTTAACGCGTCTTCCGGTGTTGAAGGTGCGGCGGACGGCGCAGGTATCGGCTCGGGTTATCGCGGCACGGTCGGCGCAATTTCAGTTTTAGGAAACGCCGTGATTACCGCCACTTCGGACGAAGGCGCGGCTATAGGTTCAGGTAAACAGGCGGCGGCGGGCGACATTACTCTTTCAAACGGCAAGATAACTGCCACTAGTAAAAACGGCGCGGGCGTCGGCACGGGCGTTTCAGGGCAAGGCGCAAATTCTTCCGTCGGCTCAATTTTCATGAACGGCACGGCGTCTGTCGTTGCAACTTCCTCACAATACGGCGCGGGTGTCGGCGGCGGTTATGCTCCTGCAGGTTACAATACCGTCGGGCAAATTTCCGTTGCTGATGACGCAACACTTACCGCCACTTCCGAAGCGGACGGCGTAGGTATCGGCATCGGTTACACGGCGAACGGCGCAAATAGTACGCTCGGCACAATTTCTTTGGACGGCAACTTCAAGGGAAATAAATCTGTCGTCACGATTAATAACAGTGATGAAACGCGCTCGGCTGCAGGCGTTACGATTAAAGGCGCGACGTACACGGGAATACGCGCAATTTTTGAAGACGGCGAACAAGTTTTGCGTAGCGGCACGAATGCTAACGACGTTATAGAAAATTCCAAATCCAACATCACTATCGAAGGTCTCGGCGGTTCTGATACGATTACCAACACCGGCGAAAACGTCACAATTTACGGCGGCGACGGCTCGGACGATATTTCAAATAAAAATTCCAAAGTTGTAATTTACGGCGGCGAAGACAAAGATATTATTTCCAACGACTCCGATAACGTGACGATAGACGGCGAAGGCGGCGCAGATTACATTTTCACAAGCGGCGGAAAAGTTATTGTTCGCGGTAGTGCCGGCGCGGATACCGTTAACAACAGCGGTTCTTTTGTCACTGTGGACGGCGGCGAAGATTCGGATTTCCTCTACAACAGCGGCGAAAGCGTTTCACTGTTCGGCGGCGCGGGCGCGGACTCGTTGGAAAATCATGCAAACCTTGTCACTGTCAATGGCGGCGACGGCGTCGACACGCTCACTAATGACGGTCTCAACGTTATCATTCAAGGCATGCTTGGCAATGATTTAATTACCAACGCGGGTGCCAAATCGACAATCTACGGCGGCGATGACGACGACACTGTAAACAATACCGCTTCGGACGTTTCAATTTTCGGCGAAAACGGCAACGACATAATCGTAACCACCGCGCAGAGTGTTTCAGTGTACGGCGGCGCGGGCGATGACAGCGTAAGAAACTCCGCCTCGTCCGTCAATATCAGCGGCGGCGACGGCAACGATACTTTGGAATGCGTCAACAATATCACTGACGTTGTGGTTGACGGCGGCAACGGCGACGATAATTTAATCGTAACCGGCTCTAATACCACGATAACCGGCGGCGACGGCAACGATACTTTTTCGACTGCCGGTTCCAATCTAACATTGCTGGGCGGCACGGGTTCGGATTACGTAATGAACTCCGCCGCGACGGTAAGCATTGACGCAGGCGCGGACGACGATTTCATAATCAACTTGGGCGCGGACGCAACCATTGACGCGGGCTCGGGCAATGACACCGTTCAAAATTACGGCGTGAATGCTTTGATAACGACGGGCGCGGGCGAAGATTACGTAACAATCAGCAGCACAACCGCGTTGGTTGACACGGGCGCAGAGGCGGATGTAATTTCTCTCGGTGCTAACGCACAAGGCAACACGATAAACAGCGGCATCGGTTCAGACACAATTTACGCGAACGGCAAGGGAAATGTTTACCAATACGCGGCGGGCGACGGCGACGAATATTTTGTCGGCTACTCCTCCGTTGATACCGTTCAACTTACAAGCGGCACGTTGACGGGCTCAACAGTCGACGGCACGAACGTTATCGTTTACGTCGGCGAAGGTCGTTTAATTTTCCATGATCATGACAGTAAAGGAATTACGATTCAAGACAGCAACGGCAATGTCACGACGGAACTTTACGGGCGGCGACTGCTTGAAGGCACTGAAGAAGCTGACACTTTGCAGACGGGGCAACCGGACTTCAGCATAAAAGGTTACGGCGGCGACGACGTAATTATTTCCAACGGCTACAATTCGACTGTCGACGCGGGCACAGGCAATGACACCATTGAAAACGGCGGCGAACTTGCAGTCCTCAATGGCGAAGACGGCAGCGATTATATCGAAAACAGCGGCGCGTTCACCACAATCAACGGCGGCTTGGGTTGGGACACTATCGTTAACTCCGGCGTTGGCGTTTACGTGAACGCGGGCGACGGCGCGGACAGCATTGAAAACGGCGGCTCGGATACTACAATTTTTGCGTCGGCGGGCAATGACACGATTAAAAATATTTCAGCGAACGTTCAAATTTACGCTGAAAGCGGCTCAAATTACGTAAACAATTCCGGCGACAGTGTAAGCGTCTTCGGCGGCACTGACGGGGACACAATTTTAAACGGCGGCAACAATATTTCAATCGAAGGCGGCGGCGGCAATGATCGCGTAAGTTTGTACGGCGGCGGCGAAAACGTGACGATAAACGCGGGCACGGGCAATGACGTAATTTATGCGGACAGTGTTGCTCATCTTTACCAATACGCGGAAGGCGACGGCAACGACGTAATTTACGGTTTCAACGAAAATGATACTTTTCACATTACCTCCGGCTCTCTCGTCAATACGACTGTTCTCGGCATGGATATCGTTTTCTACATCGGCGAAGGAGATAACGCCGCCGCAATTACGCTGAAAAATACCCGCGATATTAACATAACCGTCAAAGACAGCAGAGGTTCAATCACCACAGAAAATTACAACAGGATAATCATCAACGGCACGAACAACGACGATTCTTTGGTAAACGCCGAAGATTATGCTGTAGTTAACGGCTTGGCGGGCAACGACACGATTGTTAATGACGGTTCTCCTGCAACATTGAACGGCGGATCGGGCAACGACAGAATTGTAAATCACGGCTCGGCAGTCATGATTGACGGCGAAGCGGGCGCGGACAGTGTCAACAATTCCGGTTCGCACGTGACTATAGACGGCGGCGCGGGCAAGGATACAATTAACAGCACGGGAAATTACGTTACGATTTCGGGTGCGCTCGGCGACGATACAATTTTCAGCACGGGCACGGACGTTTACATTACCGGCAACGAAGGCGACGACAGAATTTCACTCGGCTCATCTGCGCGGGGAATTACAAATACAACGGTTATAGGCGGCGAAGGAAACGACACAATTCATAATGACGGCGCGTCTCACGTGTTCGCGTATTCTGACGGCGACGGCGACGATATAATTTACGGAATGAACGAGGCGGACACGATTAAAATTACAAGCGGCTCAATTACCGGTGACACGCTCGTTGGAAACGACGTTATTGTTTACATCGGTCATGGCTCAATCACTTTCAAAAATTACAAAGACAAAGAAATAATCGTCGAAGATTCGGACGGCTCGGTTACCTCCGCCACTTACGGCAAAAAAATTATTACAGGCACGGAAGGCAACGACACGATTGACCATGTTCAAGAAGGATACATAATCGAAGCACTCGGCGGAAATGACCAAGTCACAAACTCGGGTAAAAATGTTACGATCTTCGGCGGCAACGGCAACGACACGATAACCAACACGGGAATGACTGTAACTGTTGACGGTGGCGCGGGCAATGACTTGATAAAAAATCGCGGCTCGTACACGACGATTTACGGCGGCGACGGCGACGATCACATAAGCTTGGGCGCGGACGCTTACAACGTCACGGTAATTGGCGGCACTGGCAACGACACAATCACCGGCGACAATTCTTCGCACACTTTCCAATACGCGGACGGCGACGGCGAAGATTTAATTACGAATTTCAATTCAAGCGACATTTTGCATATCACTGAAGGCGTCATCGACAGCATTTGGGCGGACCTCAACAAAAATGTTCTCGTTCAAGTCGGCTCGGGAATTATCACGTTGGCGGGCGCGTCCGGCAAGCAGATAAAAGTTAAAAACGCGGCGGGCGAAATTACGCCGAAGACTTATATTTGGACGGACACTTCTACCACTGACACAACAAGCGGCGGCGGTTCAAGCAGTACAACTTCAGGCGGAAGTTCATCAAGTTCAAGTGGCGGCAGTTCTTCAAGTTCAAGCGGCGGCAGTTCTTCAAGTTCAGGCGGTGGAAGTTCATCAGGCTCAAGCGGCGGAAGTTCTTCAAGCTCAAGGGGCAGTAGTTCATCAGGCTCAAGCGGTGGAAGTTCATCAAGCTCAAGTGGAAGTTCATCAAGCTCAAGCGGCAGTTCATCAAGCTCAAGCGGAAGTTCTTCAAGTTCAAGTGGTGGAAGTTCATCAAGCTCAAGCGGAAGTTCTTCAAGTTCAAGCGGCAGTTCATCAACCAGTACAACTTCGGGCGGCTCGTCAATGAGCACACTTCCCGCAACGGAACTTGAAATTTCCGGACAAAGTGACGACGGCAACGGCGGAACTTATCCCTACGAAGGCGGCAACAAAGTTATTTCGTCGTATTCGCCGGAAGAAAGCATTCAGCTGAATGTTCCCGTAACGGACGTAAAAGTTTCAGGCAACGATTTTGTTGTTGTGGGCACAGACGGCACGTTAACAATTTCAAATTGCCGCGACAAAGTTATTTCCTTCTTGGATTCAAGCGGCAACTTGCTGGCGTATGCTTATATGACGAGTACGGGCGATCCGATAGACGGGCGCGGAATTTCTACCTTTGAAATAATTATCGGCGCGAACAATCAATCCAATTTGCTCATGGCGTCGGGTTCGGGCTCAAGTTTGTACGGCGGCAGTGGCGAAGGCGTCAACACGTTGCAGGGCGGCTTGGGACAAGACACGTTCCTTTACACGGACGGTTCAGGCGTGATTCGCAATGCGTCGACCGGAGACAAAATTAATTTCGGAGCGGAGTACACGGGATTTGAATTTACCAACGACGATATTCGTTTGAACAGCACGGCGGGCGAACTGCTTGTACAGAGTATCCGCGACCAAGTTGTTGATGTTGCGACAGGCGACGGGAATTTTGCTTGTCACGTTTTCATGGCGGGTAGCGGCGGTACGGTGGACGGCGCGACACTTAGCGGCTACGAAGTTATCTCCGGCGCGAACGATCAATCCAACGTAATTTTTGCCGGCAATTACGGTTCGAGTTTGTACGGCGGCAACGGCGAACTGGACACGTTGATTGGCGGCGACGGCGAAGATTGGTTTATGTTCGGCTACAACTCCGGCTCTGATACGATTAAGGGTGCGTACTCGAATGACTTCATAAATTTGTTGGGCGTTCGCATGGACGACATCACGCAAATTAATGCGGCGGCGGGCTTGGCGAAGTTCACGTTGCTTTCCGGCGCGGAATTGACTGTCGACGGAACGAACGGCGCGGGCTACTTGATTGAAGGAAAAATTTATGACATAGACGTTGAGGCAAATAAATTTGTTGAGCGGACGTAAAAAAATAAGCTCCACGTTTGGAGCTTAAAGCTTAAAAATTTTTGGGGGTTGGAAATTTTTTCTAGCCCCTATTTTTTTTTGCCTTTCACTGCGTAAACGATGACGGCAATCACAATCGCCACGACGACAACGATGCTGGCTTCGTGACCGTACTCAAGAAGTTCTTTCCAATTTTCGCCGAACAGTACGCCTAAATAAATAATCAGCGCAGTCCAAGGAAGTGAGCCCAAAAAAGTTAAAGTTAAAAACGCGGGCAAGTTCACGCGGGCAAAACCTGCCGGCAATGAAATGAACGTGCGGACGACAGGCAACATTCTGCTGAAAAAAACTGCGCGGAGTCCGTACTTGTCGAACCAACGTTGAGCCAAGTCGACATGAGATTTTTTGATTAGAAAATATTTTCCGTACTTGTTGACAAATTTTCTGCCGCCGTAACTTCCGACCAAGTACGCGAAGATTGAGCCGAGCATGCCGCCAACCATTCCCGCAATCATTGCGCCCGCGAAAGTAATTTGATCAGCGTAGACGAGGTAGCCCGCGAATCCCAAAATTAATTCGCTGGGAATTGGTATGCAGGCGTTTTCCAATGCCATTAAAAGCGCGATCGCAAAATATCCGTAGACTGAAATAAAATCCAAAAAACTTTGTTGAAGTTGTTCCATGACTTACCCTTTCAAAATCAATTCGTAAACGTCGCGGGAAATTTTATCTTCCGCAATTTCAACGTCGTAACCCAAATTTTTACATTCAGTGCGCAACTTTTCAGCCAACGCATGGACGACAGGAAATTCCGTTGCGAAATGCCCCGCGTCGACGACATGAATTTTTGATTCGACGGCGTCCAGTGCCTCATGATATTTCACGTCGCCCGTCACGAAAGCTTGAGCCCCTAAAAATTTTGCCTTGCCGATTACGAAACTTCCCGCGCCACTGCACAGACCAACTTTCTCAATCAAAAAATCTCCCGCGTTGACAAGTCGAACGTCGGCATTCAAAGACTTTGAAACGTGTTTTGCGAAAGTCACGGCGTCCATTGGCGTTGGAAGTGTGCCGATTCTCCCCAGCGAAAAATCTTCGTCGAAATTTTTCACGTCAACGAGTCCAATTTTTTCTGCAAGCACGTCATTGACGCCGCCTTCCGCCGAATCTAAATTTGTATGTGCGGCGAAAACTGCAACGACATTTTTTATGAGCGTTTCAATTTTTTTTCCAAGCGGTAAATCGGTACGAAAATTTTTCACGGCGCGGAAAATTATCGGATGATGTGCTACAATAAGATCAGCACCGAAGTCGACGGCTTGAGCTACGGTTTGATCCGTCACGTCAAGGCAGACAAAAATTTTTTCAACGGGCGCGTCAAAACTTCCGACGAGCAAACCGGGATTGTCCCACTCTTCGGCAAGTTGACGCGGCGCAAACTGATTCATAATTTCGGCAATGTGTTGAACTTTGATTTTCTTCATGAGGAGTTTCCTTTCAATGAAAATTTTAACGGCGGACGTTGGCGGCACGTTCATAAAATATGCCGCGTGGGAAAATATGACGGCGTACTTGCGCGGAAAAATTTCAACGCCACTTGCAAGCCGTACAGATTTTTTCAACGCCATAAAAAAAATTTACGAAGAAAGCGGCGCGGAGGGCATTGCGCTTTCACTGCCGGGCGTCATTGATTCTGCGCGGGGAATTTGCGTGAAAAGTGCGGCACTCGGTTACAACAACGGTTGCAACATCGTAAATGAATTGGGCGAACTTTGCAAGTGTCCCGTCGCTGTGGAAAATGATGCGCGTTGTGCGGCAATGGCGGAGGCAAAATTCGGCGCGTTGTCCGACGTTGAGGACGGCTTTGTTATGGTTTTCGGTACGATGATTGGCGGCGCGTTGATAAAGAATCATGAAGTTTGCAAAGGCGCGAACAATTCGGCGGGCGAAATTTCTTTCATGAGAATTGGTCACGAGAAAATTTTCAGTGACGTTTGCAGTGTGCCCGCGCTCTTGAAAGGTTACGCGCAGATTAAAAATTTGTCAACCGAAAAAATTTCCGGCGAAGTTTTTTTTCAAGCCGTCAACAAAAATGAAAACGACGCGGTAACTTGCCTTGACAAATTCACGCGCCGTATCGCTGAAATTATTTTCAATATGCAGTTGGTTATCGACGTTTCAAAATTTGCGATTGGCGGCGGCATCAGTGCTCAACCCGCCTTCGTTGATTCGATTCGTGACAACTTGGAAAAAATTTATTTCACTTCGCCGATAGAGTTTAACCGCGTCGAAATTGTTCCGTGTAAATTCCGCAACGACGCAAACTTAATCGGCGCGTTGGCTCATTACCTTAAAATTTTCTCGACAATTTTTTCAATCAACTCGTCATCTTCCGCAGAATTATTTCCGAATTTGCGATAGGTGCAGTCGATATTTTCGCTGATGAGTTTATCAACCATGCGTGCATATCCTTCAAGAATTCCGTCAACGTTCGGTGAAAAACCTTTCCAATATTTATCCGTGTCGCTTGGGTGAATTATTTCCCACGTAATTTTGTCAACCATGTTCAACGCGCAGATTGCCTCGACAAATCCCGTCGGAACACTCACGACGTGTCCGCAAAGTCCCGCGAACGCCGCAGATTCAAACAGCGAAAGGAAAACGTTTTTGCAATTCGGAATATTTTCTCGCGGTCCGTTCGTGACGACTTCGTAGCCGACAGCATTTAATTTATCCCTCAACTTCAGCCAAAAATCCGTGTGAAATTGACTAAGTCCGTTAAAATAATTTGCTTCCGTGCAGACGAAAACTGTTTTACCTTCAGCCAAATTCATGTCATGGAAAATTTTTTTTGCGCGTTCGACTTGCGGTGCGGGAAAAGTGAACGGATATTTTTCAAACGGCACATCGTACCTTATGCCCAGAAAGTTGCCAACTTTTTCAATGTGCGTGTAGGATTCATTATTTTTGGCGTGTTCACGCATTGCGACAAGATTTTTTTGCGAATGATGCATCAGCAAAAATCTTCTGATATGAAATTTTCCCGCGTAATACACAGAAATAAAATTGAACGTGAGCGGGTCTGCCGTCATCACCAAATCCACGTAAGGGCAAGCCATCATCAATTCTGCGCGCAGAGAATGACTGCAGATAAAGCAAATTTTTTTCTTCGTGGTCTCGCGATATTTTTTCATCCAAAAGAAAAATGCCGTCGATTCGCCAAGTCCTTCATGAAAAAGAAAATATTCAAATTCATCAGGCGGAACTTTTGAAAAAAAATCTTTTTCCAACTGCGCGGACAAATTTTTCTTCGCGGCTGAAATTTCTGTCGAAACGGGAATGTCAACAAATAAATCGTCGCAGGTGTTTGCGAAACGTTGAGTAAGTTTTCTACCGTTCGTCTGAATAAAACCAATCGGAGCAAATTCATTTTCCGTCGGCAAAATTGTGAAGTCGACTTGCGGAAACGCTGCAGCCAAATTCACTTCGTCCGCATTCACTAGAGCTATCGTACACCCCCCCGAAAATTTTTCTTAGCGTGTAATTGTGAAAATTGTTCGACTCCGTGCATTTGTCCATTAGCAAAATTAGTATTGAGTTCGTCAAAAAAGCCTTGCGCAAAAATGCATCCGTAATTTTTTCCGCGAAGTCCCAATGCTTCACGGCGTCCGCCACAAACAAATATTTTTTCCCGCGTTCCAAAATCTAAAACACCTCCAAAATTTTTTCCATAAGTTCATCGTAGGAGAAAAAAACGTCCTCCGTCGCAATGTGTTCGTCTAAAATCTCCGGCGTCAATCCTTTTGAATAAAGATTTTCTTCAACATAATCATACAAATCAATCGCGTTGTAAAAAGTTTGACTTTGAGCGAAAGGATACATAAAAGAAATATCCCAACGCCAATTCGGAAAATCTCCGATGTTCAAAATTTGCGCCTTCGTCAACGCAAGAAAATCGATCACGCCACTGCGCCGCCCGATAAAACATTTCACTTTGTCCGCTATGTAATTCAGTTCAGGAAAATTAGTTTGAATCGGTTCAGTGTAATCTACCGGTGCTTCATCATCATTTGCAACGTTCGTGTAGACAATGAAATTTCTTTTCTTAAGTTCGCTCGCCAACTCAATCCAAAAATTTTTGTCCAACATTTTCAAACTTTTTGAGTGCGGACAAAGTATAATCGTGCGTCGCCTGTTCAAATTATATTTTTCGTGAAGAGACGAAATATTTTCTTCGGACAACGGCGCGATAGTCGGCGGAATGAACGGCGCATTCAAAGGCAAACCGAAAACATATTTCTTGAATCCTTCGATAACATTCAAATTTTTATCGTACGATATGTTATCTTCTTCCCTGACGTTTCCGAAAATAAAATTGTCCCGTTCATAAAATTTTTTCACTTTAACCGTCGTATCCAAACAAATATTAAGTTCGTTCGGCAAAGGAATTATGCCTACAATATTTTCGTACGACAACCCCAGATATTTCATGCGCTCCTGTGCAATTATCACGGTCGCGCTTTTTTTCTTTTTAATCTGCGCGGCGTACGACAGCCCGCAATCGATTAGAAAATCGCCGATACTCGCGGGGACGTAAATGTAAAGCCAATCAGGATTGACGATGACTTCTTCCAAAAATTTTTTCAGTTCTTCGACGGGAACTTCTACTTTAACTTCCACGAAAATTAATCCTTTCAAAAAATCCAACTTGCTGATATAATCCTTTCGGCCGGCGATTTTAAAAATCCGTCGTCAATAAGGAGGTTTAACACCAATGGACAAGAAAATTTTATTTATCAGTCAAGGCGTATCGTTTATGGGAAATTCGATTCAGCGAAACTTGGAATCTGCGGGCTATCAAGTGACGCGCATCGATCCAACCATTGAACAATTCGCGCCTCAAAAAAATAAATTTGAGTTGATAGCTTTTTATCTCGGCAAATTTCTTGAAGACATTCCGGATTTTTTGGTTTATCTTAAAGACGCTTGCCTTGAAGAGGACAAAATTTTAATTCTGCTCGGCAACACCAGCGAAATTGAAACCATTGAGGCGATCATTCCCGAAGACGCCATCGCAAAAAAATTTGAACGCCCGATTGATTTAAAAACTTTCGCGTCTGACGTTGAACACGTTTATAACCGCGCCTCTGCACGCGACGAGAAAAAAACTATTCTCATGGTGGACGACGACCCAACTTTCTTGAAGATGATGAAGGGCTGGCTTGAAGGCGATTACCGCGTTACGATTGTCACCAGCGGCACGCAAGCTTTGATGTACATTGCCGACAACAAACCGGATTTAATTTTGCTGGATTACGAAATGCCCGTCATCAGCGGTCCGCAAGTTCTTGAAATGATTCGTAGCGAATCGAAGGTTGAAAGCACGCCGGTAATTTTTTTGACGGGCAAAGGAGATCGCGAAAGCGTCATGAAAGTCATGGAACTGCGCCCCGACGGTTACCTGCTGAAGTCTCTGCCGCGCGAAAAAATTTTGGCGTCCGTGAAAGAATTTTTCTACATTCGCCGAATGGACGCGCTCAAGGAAAAGAATAGTAATTAGCTTGTAGGATTTAAGCTTCAAGCTTCAAGCTTTAAGCTTTAAGTTTCAATTTGGTCTTTCATTTTCTCAAAAGTTTTGTCGCCAATCCCGCGAACTTTTTTAATCTCGTCAATCGATTTGAACGCGCCGTGACTTTCGCGATATTCGATAATCCTGCCCGCCAATGCCGGACCAATGCCTTTAATTTTTTGCAATTCTTTTTCGTCGGCGGTGTTGATGTTGATTAAATCGCTTGACGAAGAATTTTTTTCCGAAGAATTTTTTTCATCGGACGACGCGGCAATTTCGCGGAAGTGAATATCTTTCGTCGGTATGTGAATATGTTGACCGTCATGAATTTTTTCCGCCAAATTTACCATTTCAGCATCAGCAAGTTCAGTCATGCCGCCCGCCGCATTTACCGCGTCAACCAGTCGAAAATCTTCACGCGCGTTGAACTTGACAACGGCAGGAGTTTTCACTGCGCCTGAAACGTACACGGCAACTTGAGCGTCGTCAACTTCCTGCGCGGGCTGAACGGCGACTTCTTCGTTGGAAAAATAAATAGAGATGTAAATAAAAGCGGTGACGATAATTCCGATTCCGATTATCGCCACCAAAATTTTTTTCTTCATGATTAAGTTTACTAATCTTCGTAAGCCACAAGAGTTGCGTCAAAGATTGCGTCGTACTCTTTAACTTTGTCAATGACTTCAGCGGAAATTGGATTGTCGACAGTCAGCACCATTAAATTTGTTCCGCCGATATCAGTTTTGCCGACTTGCATGCTGGAAATATTTATTTTGTAGTTGGCAAGCAAAGTTCCAATCGCGCCGATGACGCCGGGACGATTTATGTGCGGACAAATTAAAATTCTTGCGTGCGGATCAACGTCGACGCGGAAATTGTTAATCGAAACGATTCGCCCTTCACTGCCGAACAATGTACCAATTACGCTGTTGTCGTTCGCCGTGACGGTTATCGTGTTTGAAAAATCCGCCGTCGTCTTAGAGGAAATTTCCGAAAGGTGAATGCCGCGTTCCGACGCAATTAAATTTGCATTGACGAAATTTACATGGATATCCAACGCGTCAGACAAAATTCCTTTCAGCACGGCGGTTGAGATCATTGAAGTATCGCCGTCAGCAATTTTGCCGTTGATTTTCACTTGAATATTTGAAACAGGTTTCTTGCTCAACGCTGTAATTGTCCTGCCCAATCTTTCGGCAAGGTCAAGGTACGGCGTAATTTTTTTGAGAACGTGGGCGGGAATGTGCGGCATGTTCACGGCGGTTGCGACGGGTTTTCCGTTCAACGCGTCGATAATTCCTCCGGCAACGTCGACTGAAACGCCGATTTGTGCTTCGATAGTTGACGCGCCGAGATGTGGTGTCAAAATTAAATTTGGCGCGTTACGCAGAGAATCATTTTCCAACGGTTCGGTAGTGAAAACGTCGACAGCCGCGCCCGCAATAATTTTTTCGTTGAGTGCGGTTGCCAAATCATTTTCGTTGATAATTCCGCCGCGCGCGCAGTTAATCAAGCGGACAGTCGGTTTCATCATTTTCATTTCGGCAAGAGAAATCATGTTTTCGGTTTTCTTCGTCAAAGGCATGTGAACGGTTATGAAATCCGCCGTCTTGAAAAGTTCGTCGAGTTCAACGAGTTTGACGCCGAGACTTTCCGCGCGGTCGGCACTAACGAAGGGATCGTAGGCGATGACATTCATTTCAAAAGATTGGGCACGTTTTGCGACGCCGGCACCGATTCTGCCAAGACCGATGACGCCTAAAATTTTGCTGTGAAGTTGCACGCCGACAAATTTTTTTCTGTCCCAACCGCCGCTGTGCATTGTTGCGTTGGCTTGAGGAATATTTCTGCTGACGGCGAGCATCATTGCGAAGGTGTGTTCGGTTGCGGCAATGGTGTTTCCGTCCGGCGAATTGATGACGATAATTCCTTTTTCGGTCGCCGCCGCCACGTCGATGTTGTCGACGCCTACTCCTGCGCGTCCGATGATTTTAAGTTTGTCTGCGCGTGCCAAAACGTCCGCCGTAACTTTTGATGCTGAACGAACAATCAGAGCGTCGAATTGCGGAATAATTTCTAAAAGTTCTTCGTGGGAAATTTTGTCGCGAACTTCAACTTGAAAATCTTTTTTGAGCAAGCCAATACCTTCGCCCGCAATGCCGTCAGCGGCAAGAATTTTGTACAAAAAAATCACTCCTTGTTGGTTAGATCGATGGATCGATGGATCGATAGATCGATGGTGAAGTTTTCTAAGCTTTTAAATTTTAAACTTTCCAACGGCTTCTTGCATTTCCGTAGCCAAATGCGACAATGACTGTGACGCCGCCGCAATTTCTTCGTTAGACGCAGATTGTTCTTGAGTAGACGCAGAAATTGACGTGGTATGTTCAGAAGTTTTACGGCTGACCTCGTCAATCGATTCAACCGCCTCAACAATTTTTGACGCGCCATCCGAAACAGTTTTCATTGAAGTGCTGATGCCACCCATTTGTTCTTTGATTCCGTCAACGCGTTTCATGATTTGGCGGAACTGTTCGCCGACTTCGGAAATTGCCGCCGTTCCTGCTTTAACGTCCTTCGTGCCGTTCTCCATTGATTCAACCGCGTTCAACGTTTCATTTTGTATGTTGAGAATTTTTTCTCGAATTTGTTCGGCAGAAGTTTGCGACTCGGAAGCAAGCTTGCGCACTTCTTCAGCGACGACGGCAAATCCGCGACCTTGTTCACCTGCGCGGGCGGCTTCGATAGCGGCGTTGAGTGCCAACAAATTTGTCTGCTCGGCGATTGCGGAAATTGCCTCGACGATCTGTCCGATTTGCTGGGAATTTTCACCCAACTTTTTGACGACTTCGGCGGACGCCATGACGCTCTTTTCAATGTTGCCCATTTTGCCGACAGCAGTTTGCATGAGTTCTGACCCGCGTTGAGCCGCCTGCGCAGTTTCATTTGAAGTTTGCGTGACGACTTTGGTTTTCTCGGACATATGCTCAATATCTTTGAAAACTACGTCGACGTTATTTTTCGCCTCGTTAATATCTTCCAACTGCATGTTCATGTTTGCGCTGACTTCGCTAACCGACTCTGCCACGTGAACAGACGTATCAGCAGATTGTTGTGCGCTTGCCGTCAATTCTTCGGACGCCGCCGCAACTTGATTTGACGTATTCGCCATTTTTGAAATGAGGTTACGCAAATTTTTGCTCATGTCGTTGAATGCCCGCGCCAAAGATCCAATTTCATCTTCAGTGTTAACCGCAACGTCAGGAACTTTCAAATTTCCGCGTGCCAATTCGCCGGCGTGTGACTCCAGCGCAATTATCGGCGTCGTAACCGAGAGTGCCATTTTGCGGAAAATTACAAGCAATGCAACCAAAATTCCAACGAATAAAATCAAGTATATGTTGCGCAGATTGTGCGCCGATTCATAGACAAAATTGCTGTCAACGGAAATTCCCATGAGCCAACCCGTGCTGTCAACCATATTGTAAGCGAAAACAGATTCGTGCGGATATTGTTCACTTGCGGGCAAAACAAAAAATCCCGTACGATTATTTATCATCTCGTCGAAGTGCGCCGCCATTGCAGGAATTTCACTAATATTTTTTGGCGCATTCGGGTTTGATGTCGCAAGAATATTTCCCGTAGTTGTTTCAATGATGATGCCTTCGCCATGTCCGCGATAATTCATTTTCTTAACTTGTTCATCCAAAACTGTTAAAGTAATATCGTTGCACATTGCGCCAATAAATTTTCCGTTGGCTTTAATCGGCGCGGCGGCGGAAACTATCAGCTGATTTGTGTAAACGTCAACGTACGCATCGGTAAATAAAATTTTGTCATATTGTCGCGCGCCTTTGTACCAAGGACGAGCAGTGGGATCAACTTTTCCCGTTGAATCGCCCGCGTTGTAGGAGGCAAAATATCCGTCCTCAAGTCCAATCGTCATTTCCAAAATATCTTTGTCCGAAACCGCAATCGCCAACAAATCGCGGGACTTTATCCGTGACATGTCTCCGTTCAATGCCGTGAAAATATTTGCCGCGTGTTCGACAGATGACGCCTTCTCCATAAGCCAGCCGTTCAATTCTTGTCCTTGCGCCGTGACAAGTGCGGACATCTCGTGTTCAAGAGTCTCCGACAAATTTTTGCTTGAAATGTAGTAGCCGGCGATCGCCATAATCGCGACTAGAAATCCGGAAATCGCCGTTATCAAATGAAATTTTCTTACCAAACTCATGTTTATACCCCCACCAAAATGCATGCCAACACAACGTCTTTAAATTCGCGTCATGGTTTTTAAATCCTTTTGCCACGTTAAATTTTTTTGAAACTCCCACAAAGTAAACTGAAAATTTTTTGTAAGTAAACTGAAAATTTTTTGTAAGCCGCAATAAAGGATTGAAATTTAAAAGCTTTGTGATATAATTTCCGAAATTGTTTGTAAAGTCACATGGGAAGGGGCGGTGCTTATGTTCGGAATCGGTGTACCGGAACTGATTTTAATTTTGGTCATCGGTCTTGTAGTTTTCGGACCGGGAAAATTGCCGGGCGTCGGAAAGGCACTTGGACAGAGCATAAAAGAATTTAAACAGGCAAATGCGGATGACGAAAAAATTTCCGGCGGTGAAGATAAAGCCGAGAAGAAATGACGCAACCTGAAAATAAATCTAACGATATTGAAAAAATTTCGTCCACTGAAAATTCTTCAATCGAAAATTCCTCAACTGAAAATTCCTCAGCCGAAAATGACATGCCTTCGGAAGACGATGGATCAATGCCTTTGACTTCGCACTTGGAGGAGTTGCGCGCGCGAATAATCAAAAGTTTATTGGCGGTCGTCGTTGGCAGTTGCATTTCGTATTTTTTTCTGGACGAGATAACTGATTTTTTGACTGCGCCGGTCGGCAAACTTTATTACATGCAACCGGGCGAAGCTTTTTTCACGTACATAAAAATTGACATTGTCGCGGGCTTTCTAATCGCCTTGCCGATAATTTTTTTTCACGCGTGGCAATTTTTTTTGCCGGCGTTGACGAAAGACGAACGCGCGATTTTGGGCGTACTCGTTCCCGCGTCGGTGATTTTATTTTTCACGGGACTTGCATTTTCGTTTTTCTTAATCCTGCCAACGGCACTGAAATTTTTCATGGGATTCAGTTCAGAAAATTTGCAGACGATGTTTTCGTTTCAAAATTATTTTGACTTCGTGATAATGTTTTCGTTGCCGTTCGGATTCGTTTTTGAATTGCCGCTCGTGATAATCGTGTTGGGCAAGCTTGGAATTTTGACTAGTGAATTTTTGGGCAAGTACCGCAGAATAGTTTTTTTCCTGTCGTTCGTGGTTGGTGCGCTCGTCACGACACCCGATGTCATCACGCAAGTTGCCGTTGCGATCCCCGTGATGATGCTTTACGAAGTCGGCTACCTCGTCGTCAAGTACGTATTCAAAAAATAATCTTGACAGCGCAGAAAAATTTTTGTACGATAGCCGCGTTGATTCAGAAAAATTTTTTGGGGCAAAAAGAGTTCCTGTTTTTAATCTTTGATTGGCATCTGGGGGGCAACCCTCCGGTGTCGCGCTTTTTACTCTCCGCCCAAAGTTTTGTCGGCAAAGAAAGTTCCTGTTTTTTGTACAGATTTTTTACTTTCCGCCG
>JAFSXD010000068.1 GCA_017444245.1 Selenomonadaceae bacterium
CAGGTTGAAAAATATTCGGCAGAATTACCGTCATCAAATCACGAGTGAGATAATCGGACGAAAACCAAGTTTGATAGTGCTTGAAGATTTGAACGTACAGGGAATGATGTCGAATCGTCATTTGTCAAAGGCAGTGCAGGAACAAGGATTTTACGAATTTCGACGGCAGATAACCTATAAATCTGAATGGGCGGGAATTAGCGTAATAATTGCAGACAGATATTATCCGAGTTCAAAAACTTGCATAGTCTGCGGACACGTGAAGAAAAATTTGCGCTTATCGGAAAGGATTTATCACTGCGAAGAATGCGGTAACGAGATTGACCGAGACTTACAAGCGGCGATAAATTTAAAACGATACGCAAGCTGATTGAAAAAATACCCGTACGTTAGCGGGGAATTGAAGCCTGTGGAGCGTTACACCAAACGTGAGTAGCTTCGGCAAAAACGGACGCGATGAATCAGGAATGAAACATAAGAGTTTATAGCTTTTTATACGTTTTCAGTAACGGAAGAAATTGCAGTCGATTTGCTTGAACGCTACGACGCATTGAGAAATGAAAAATGAAAGAGATTCTTGAAAAAATTTTAAACGATAAAGACATTGCCAAAGTCGTGGAAAATTTTCCGAACAAGGAAAATTTAAAAATATCCGGAGTTACCGGCACGGCGGAAGTTGCAGTAATTGCGGCGGCGTTTTTGAAAAATCCATGCTCAATGATTCTCATCACGGAGCGCGAAAAAATTTCTGCGTGGCAATCCGATTTGCAAGAATTTTTGCCGGAAGTCACGGTAGAGGAATTGCCGGAAGTGGATTTGTTCAACGTCCGCGCAGGTGTCGTCGGTCTGGAAAGAAAGGCTCGTCGCCTTGAGATTTTGACGAAACTTTTGAACGGCGAAAAAATTATTGCGTTGGCGTCGCCCGCATCAATCGTCAAGAAAGATTTTTCGCGTGAAGATTTCTTCAACCAAAAAATTCAAATTGACATGGAACAAAATATTCAGCTTGAAAAATTTTTGAATCAGCTGGTAAGTTTCGGTTATGAACGGGCAAACGAGATTGACGCGATAGGAAAATTCAGCGTGCGTGGCGGGATTGTCGACGTGTTTCCGATAAATTCGCCCGCGCCGTTTCGCATTGAGTTTTTTGACGAAACGATTAATTCAATTCGTGAAATAAGTGCTGAAACTCTTCGTTCAGTGAAAAACGTCGACGCCGTCACGATTCTGCGCGTGAATGAAGATGACGCGGCAAATAAAACTTACGAGCCGATTTTAACTTGCGCGGATAAAATTATCGTTGATGAACCTGCGCGGATAAAAGAAAAAATTGACGCGCTGACGAAGGAAGACCCCGAACTTGAGAAAAATATTTTTTCCTACGAAGAGCTGATGAATTGCGAAGGAAAAATTTTTCTTGAGTCGTTGGGCGGCGGGTTCAAAATTCAAACTTCGCCCGTGATGTCGTTCAATGCGAAAATGGATTTTCTCCTTACCGAAGTCAAGGCGCAACTTAAACTCGGCAGGGAAATTTTTATTTTCTTCACGGTGCAGAAAAAACTTGAGCGAATAAAAAATTTTTTCACTGCGCATGAAGTCATGAACGAAAAAATTTCTCTGCAAAGCGGCACGCTGAACAACGGATTTATTTTTCCTGCGGCAAATTTGATTGTCATCACGGAGAAAAATATTTTCGGCATTCAGCGCGAACGGCGGTTTGCGAAGGCTACGTACGCCGGCGAAGAGATAAAACATTTCAGCGAAATTCGGCAGGGAGATTACGTCGTTCATCCGACAAACGGCATCGGAAAATATTTAGGAATTGAGACGCTTGAAATTGACGGCGTGCGCAGGGACTACCTTCATTTGCAATACGGCAAGGGCGACAAAATTTATTTGCCGACGGAAAATGTCAACCGCTTGCAAAAATATATTGCGGGGGAAAATGTTGTCCCAAAACTTTCAAATTTGAACACGGGCGATTGGGTTCGTGTGAAATCGCGGGCGGCGGCGGCTGTCGAAGATATTGCGGAAAAGTTAATAGAAATTTACGCGAAAAGATTAGCGGCGGAAGGTTATGCTTTCTTGCCTGACGACGAAACGCAGTTGGAGTTTGAAGAAAAATTTCCGTACGAAGAGACGCAGGAGCAAATTAACGCAGTCGAGGCAGTCAAAGCGGACATGGAACGTGCCCGCCCAATGGACAGATTAATTTGCGGCGACGTTGGCTTTGGCAAAACTGAAGTTGCGATACGCGCGGCGTACAAGGCGGCAGTCAACGGCAAACAAGTTGCAATGCTCGTTCCCACGACGGTTTTGGCTCAACAACATTTTCAAACTTTTCAAGAACGATTCAAAGATTTTGCGCCGACGGTTGACGTGATTTGTCGTTTCCGCACGCCGCAGGAACAGCGCATAACTTTGCAAAAAGTTCGTGCAGGTTTGGTTGACGTGTTGATTGGGACGCACGCGCTTTTAAATTCCAAAGTTGAGTTCAAAGATTTGGGCTTGCTGATAATCGACGAGGAGCAACGCTTTGGTGTCAAGCAAAAGGAAAAATTACGTTCACTCACTGCGGGAGTTGACGTGTTGGCATTGAGTGCGACGCCGATTCCGCGAACTTTGCATATGTCGTTAATCAGCGCGCGTGATATGAGTTTGATAACGACTCCGCCAAAAAATAGATTTCCCGTTCAAACTTATGTTGTCGAGGACGAAGACGGCGTGATTGCGGACGCGATACGCAGAGAAATTCGGCGCGGCGGGCAAGTTTACTTCGTCTACAACAGAATTGAAACGATTGATCGGATGTGCGACAGACTTTCAAAACTTGTTCCCGAAGCAAAAATTCATGTGGCGCATGGTCAGCAGTCGGACATTTACCTTGAAAGCGTTATGATGGATTTTTACGAGGGCGCGTTCGACGTTTTGCTTTCGACGACGATAATCGAAAACGGGTTGGACGTTCCCAACGCGAATACAATTATAGTTTACGACGCGGATAAATTTGGATTGGCGCAACTTTATCAAATGCGCGGCAGAGTCGGGCGTTCAACTCAAATGGCGTTCGCGTACTTCGTTCATCACAGAGATAAAGTTTTGGGCGAAAAGGCGCAGAAGAGATTGCAAGCCATGATAGAATTTGCGCAACTCGGCGCGGGATTTAAAATTGCAATGAGGGATTTGGAAATACGCGGCGCAGGAAATTTACTCGGTGCGCAACAGCACGGGCACATTGCCAGCGTTGGTTTTGAAATGTATTGCCAACTTTTGGAAGAGGCGGTAAGTCGTCTTGGCAGTAAAAATAATTCCCGCGCAGAAGAAATTGAGCCGACGATAAAATTGCCGATTGAGGCGTACATTGACAGAAATTTTATTCCCGATTCCATGCACAAGATTGAAATTTATCAGCGGCTTGCGGTTGTTCGCGAAGAAAAAGAAATTGATGATTTGCTTGATGAAATTATTGACAGGTTCGGCGACCCGACACAGCCTGTAGTGAATTTATTGAAAGTGGCGCGGCTGAAAACTTTGGCAAAAAAAATTGGCGCCAAGACCCTTTCATTTGAGGGGCGACGCCTTGAAATTGCGTTTGGAGATTCGCCGAAAATTTCTCCTGCCGGATATGTTGCGTTGCAGAAAAAATATTTGACGCGGTTCAGAGATTTTCAAGCGGACAAAGAAATTTTCGTTGACTTAATTTCCAAGAAAGATTTTTTTCAAGAAATTTTGTTGATACTGCGAAAGTTGATTGGATAAAAAATTACTGTTCACTAAATCGGAAAAAATTTAAATCCTTCGTCTTCCAGCGCATCCTTAAGAGCTTGCATGAAAATTTTTCCGGGATCAGGTTTTATTGAAAAATATCCGGCGACGTGCTCAATGTACAAGCCGCTTTCTCTGGCGATGTCCTGCTGATAGTGACCGAAGACGTATTCAATGCCGGAATATTTTTCGCGCAGGTAACGAATCAGCTCAATGTTTGCTTGCAACTGCGCGGGCGTCAAATCTTCCACGTTGCCGACACCGCCGACGTTTTCAATGCCGATAGCGCACCAGTTGTAGCCGATTGCATGACGGGCAAGTTTAGTTTCGGGCATGATTGAATAAATTGTGCCGTCACGGTCTACGATGAATTGGGAAGATACGTTAACAGTGCCGGAGCCGTCGCCACGAACTGCGTCGAAAAAAGTATTGAAGGCAGATTCAAAAGTACTGCCTGCCGTCCAATGAACGACGACTGCGCGGGGGTCAATCGTCGTTGTGTCCATTCCGTAATGGAGGAGGGCGTACTCACGAGTTAATTGTTCGCGCTCGTCCGTCCAACTGATTGTGTTGTAATGTATTTCCGGCGTTGCCGTCGCGCTTGCGAAAAGAAAAAGTTGTGCGGCAACGAGCGTAAGTAAAATTTTTTTCAGCATGATAATTCTCCCAAAAAAAGCCCGTCTCACGTTGAAACGGACTTTCTTTTTTTACTATCGATCTATCGATCTAACGATCTATCGATCCAATTACAACTGCGGACCTGCGGGAACAAGTGCTTTGCCTGCTTCGTTGTATTCATACTTCTTAAAGTTTTTGATGAAACGTTCAGCAAGGTCTTTCGCTTTCTTGTCCCATTCGGAAGGATCAGCGTAAGTGTTGCGCGGGTCGAGAATTTCAGTTGCGACGCCTTCCAATTCGGTAGGAACTTCGAGATTGAAGATTGAAATTTTCTTTGTGGGAGCGTTGTTGATTGCGCCGCCAAGAATTGCGTCAATGATTCCGCGAGTGTCTTTGATAGAAATGCGTTTGCCCGTGCCGTTCCAGCCGGTATTGACGAGGTAAGCTTTCGCGCCGCTGGCTTCCATGCGTTTCACGAGTTCTTCAGCGTATTTCGTGGGATGAAGTTCAAGGAAAGCTTGACCGAAACACGCGCTAAATGTCGGAGTGGGTTCAGTAATTCCGCGTTCAGTGCCTGCAAGTTTGGCGGTAAAGCCGCTAAGGAAATAATATTTCGTCTGCTCGGAAGTCAGAATCGAAACAGGCGGAAGTACACCAAATGCATCAGCGCTAAGGAAAATTACAGACTTTGCGGCGGGTCCGTGACTGTCGGGACGAACAATATTTTTAATGTGGTAAATCGGATAGCTGACGCGGGTATTTTCGGTAACGCTCTTGTCCGCAAAATCAATCTTGCCGTTTTCGTCGACGGTGACATTTTCCAAAAGTGCGTCGCGTTTAATCGCGTTGTAAATGTCGGGTTCAGATTCTTTGTCAAGATTAATAACTTTCGCGTAGCAACCGCCTTCAAAGTTGAAAACGCCCGTATCATCCCAGCCGTGTTCGTCGTCGCCGATTAAAAGGCGTTTGGGGTCGGTGGAAAGGGTAGTTTTGCCCGTGCCGGAAAGTCCGAAGAAAATAGCGGTATTTTCGCCGTTCATGTCGGTATTTGCGGAGCAGTGCATTGCGGCGATACCTTTAAGCGGCAGGAAATAGTTCATCATTGAGAATAAACCTTTTTTCATTTCGCCGCCGTACCAAGTGTTAAGAATAACTTGTTCCTTGTCGGTAATGTTAAAGACCGTCGCAGTTTCGGAATTCAAGCCCAATTCTTTCCAGTTGGTAACTTTAGCCTTCGACGCGTTGAAAACTACAAAGTCAGGCTCTTGATCAAATTCGGCTTGAGTTTTCGGACGAATAAACATATTGGTAACGAAATGCGCCTGCCATGCAACTTCCATGATAAAGCGAATTTTCATGCGCGTATCTTTGTGAGTGCCGCAGAATCCGTCAACTACGAAAAGGCGTTTGTTGGAAAGTTCCTCAATGGCAAGTTTTTTTAATGCCTTCCAACTTTCGACGGAACATTTTTTGTTATCGTTGGGATATTCGGGCGTTGTCCACCAAATTTCTCCGGGCGCGCCTTCCTTTGTCGTGTCGTCGTAAACGATAAATTTATCCTTAGGCGAACGTCCCGTATAAATTC
>JAFSXD010000069.1 GCA_017444245.1 Selenomonadaceae bacterium
AATTTTCACAAAAAAATTCCGTCAATTTTCGTTGACGGAAAAAATTTTTCTCTGTATGGAACTACCGAATTTTTTCACCACAAATGGGATTTTACGGCATTGAAAAATTTTTTTCTAAACGCTGATTTTGTCGACTTGCATGTAAGGCACGAGAGCTTTCGGAATTGTTACAGAGCCGTCCGCCTGCTGATAATTTTCCAAAATCGCGGCGACTGTCCGCCCGACGGCAATTCCCGAACCGTTCAACGTGTGAACAAATTCCGGTTTGGATTTACTGTCGCGCCTAAACTTTATGTTCGCTCTTCGCGCTTGGTAGTCCGTGCAATTTGAGCATGAAGAAATTTCGCGGTATTTATTTTGCGCGGGCATCCAAACTTCAATGTCATAAGTTTTCGCTGAAGTGAAACTCATGTCGCCCGTGCAAAGCAAGACGACGCGGTAGGGAATTTCTAAAATTTTCAACACGTCTTCCGCCGCCGCAACCATGCTTTCAAGCTCCGCCCATGACTCTTCCGGTTTTGTGAACTTAATCAGCTCAACTTTGTTGAATTGGTGCTGGCGAATCAGCCCGCGCGTGTCACGTCCAGCCGCTCCCGCTTCTGCGCGAAAACACGCCGTGTAACAGCTGAAGTATTCCGGCAACTTGTCCGCAGATAAAATTTCGTCGCGATGATAATTCGTCGTTGGAACTTCCGCCGTAGGGACAAGATAAAAATCCGTGCCCTCAACCTTGAACATATCCTCCGCAAATTTCGGAAGTTGCCCCGTGCCAATCATACTGTTTTTGTTGACGAGGTAGGGCGCAAGCATTTCAGTGTAGCCGTGCTTGTTCGCGTGCAAATCCATCATGAAATTTATGCAAGCGCGCTCAAGCCGTGCGCCAAGCCCGCGATAAAAAGTAAACCGCGCCCCCGTGACTTTCGATGCCCTGTCAAAGTCCAAAATGTTCAGCGCGTCGCCAATGTCCCAATGCGCTTTCGGCTCAAAATCAAATTTGCGCGGCTCGCCCCAACGTCTAATTTCAGGATTTTGCGTATCGTCAACGCCAATGGGAACGTCGTCCGCAGGAATGTTCGGTATGCTCAACAAAATTTCGCGGAGACTTTCTTCAACTTCGCGCAGTTCATTATCCAACGCAGAAATTTTTTTGCCAAGTTCACGCACCTGCGCAGAAATTTCTGTGGTGTCTTCGCCGGATTTTCTAAGTTCGCCGATTTTCTTTGACGTAGAATTTTTTTGACTTTTCAGCGCGTCCGATTCGTTGAGAATTTCACGACGCTTTTTTTCCAATTCGGCGAATCCGTCCAAACTCATGGCGTTGTTGCGATTTTTCAGCATTGCGCGTACCACGTCGAGATTATCGCGCACAAATTTCATGTCTAACATAAATTTTTTTCTCCTAAAGGCTACGAATTATTTTGCAGATTTTTTAGCGTCGCTTGTTTGAAAAGTTGAAACAGAAAAACCGTAGGCGTTGACCATTTCCCGCGTCAAATCGTCCGCGATAACCATGAGCAACATTCTCTGTCCGTTCTGGCGGAAAAAAGTTACAGCGGCTTGATTTTCTGCCGGAGTGACGACAGGGTTTCCGTTTTCGTCGGGAACTTCAATTTCTTTGCCCGTAATTCCGAAAGCACCTTTGTTAGTCCGCGAGATATTTGTAATTTCGGCGAGTTCAAAACGGTTTGCCTTCTTGAATTTGTCGAGATAATCTTTCAGTTCACTTTCGCTTGCTTTATTGAAATCGGGAACAGCTGAATCGTTGAATGCGTCGAAAACAATTCTGTAACGGAAGACGACTTCGTTTTGGTCGTTCAGGAAAAAAAGTTGTTCGCCACGCAAAGGCGGGTCTTCAAATTTCAAATCGACGACGATCGGTTTCCAAGGGCATTTCAAGCTGTAGCCGTAATCTGCGCTGGTGTAATCGTAATACTCGTTGATGTTTTGAGGTATGCGCGTATCGACGGGTATTGTTTGTGAAGGGGTTGTCTGATTATCGGCAGTTGCCGCCTCCTCCGCAAAAGTTATCGGCGAAAAAAAAGTTATCGCTAGTGCCGCCATTACCAAAATTTTTTTCATTCAAAGTTTCCTCCCAAAAAATCTTTTAGCATTTCCATTGCCGAATTGCACGACTGATTTTTTATTTCGTGACGACTGCCGCTGAACTGAAATTTTTTGACAATCGTCATTTCGGAATTGCTCACTGAAATATAAACTGTGCCGACGGGTTTTTCCAAACTGCCGCCGCCCGGTCCTGCAATGCCGGTTACGCCAACGCCAACGTCTGTTTTAAAAAGTTCTCTTACGTTGCTTGACATTTGCCGCGCAGTTTGTTCACTTACCGCGCCGAAATTTTTTAAAGTATCGGCGTCGACATGCAAGACAGAATTTTTTATTTCGTTGGAATATGAAACGATTGAACCTTTGACGTAAGCGGAACTTCCCGCAACGTCCGTAAGCCGCGAAGTCAACAGCCCGCCCGTGCAAGATTCAGCGCAGGCGATCGTTAGTTTCTTCTCCAACAAAATTTTTCCAACTTCATTTTCCAAACTTAAAATCTACTCCCTGTCAGATACACTATCGATCTATCGATCCATCAATCCATCGATCTAAAAAACTTTTTCCGCCGCCATATCGTACGCGAAACCCGCAACGACTTTCACGCGAATAATATCGCCCGGTTTACTTTTCAAATCATTTTCAATATAAATTTGCCCGTCGACTTCCGGTGCTTCACGGTACGAACGCCCCGCCACAACTTCGGGAACTTCCATATCGCGCCCCTCAATCAGCACGTCAAATTCTTGCCCCTCCAAACTTTCATTTATCTCTTGAGAAATTAAACTTTGTATGCTCATCAATTCGTGATAACGTTCCTGCGCAGTGCCTTCGTCAATTTGCCCGTCCATTTCGTAAGCCGCCGTTCCCTCTTCAGGCGAATAGACAAAAATTCCAACTTTATCAAGGCGTTGCTCCTCAATAAATTTTTTCAGCGTCTGAAATTCTTCTTCCGTCTCGTTTGGATAGCCTACCATGAAAGTTGAACGAATTGACACGTTAGGAATTTTTTCACGAATTTTTTTCAGCAACGTTTCAATGGATGCGCGCGTATCCGGTCTGTGCATGCGTTTTAAAACCGCGTCGTCGGCATGTTGCAACGGCAAATCCACGTAGTTACAAATTTTCGGTTCGCTCGCAATTAAATCTATCAGCTCGTCCGAAAAATTTTGCGGATAGGCGTACATCACGCGAATCCAACGAATTTTTTTTACCTTGACGAGTTCGCGGAGCAAGTCACAAAGTTTTGGTTCGCCGTAAATATCGCGTCCGTAGTTTGTGGTATCCTGCGCGATTAAAACAATTTCTTTGACGCCTTCGCGTGCAAGCCGTTCAACTTCGATTTTGATATCTTCAATCGGTCTGGAAATTTGTTTGCCGCGAATCAAGGGAATTGCGCAAAAAGCACAGCGATGGTTACAACCTTCAGAAATTTTCACGTAGGCGGTGTAGTCAGGCGTTGTGCGAAGGCGCGGAGTCTTTGCGTCGTAGATAATTTCTTTTTCTCCAATTAAAATTACGCGCCGCCCCGACAAAGTTTCTTCGACGGCCTCCATGATTCTGTGCCATGCGCCCGTGCCAACTATCGCGTCAATTTCCGGCATTTCGTCTAAAAGTTCTTGCCGGTAGCGTTGTCCGAGACAACCCGCAACGATTAGCGAATGGCATTTGCCTTCGTCTTTGTACGCGGCGAAATTTAAAATTGTCGTTATGGATTCTTCTTTAGCTGACGCGATAAATGCGCAAGTGTTTATTATTAAAATTTCAGCGTCCATTGGGTTGGGCGTGATGATTATTCCGTTGTCGCGCAGGATTCCCAACATAACTTCGGTGTCAACCAAATTTTTCGCGCAACCCAAGCTTATTACTCCGACTTTCAAATTTTCTTACTCCCTATGTTAGCTTGTAGCTTGTAGCTTGTAGCTTGTAGTTTTCTAGTCCCTAAACCTGACATGTTTTACCCAGCGTTCCAAAAAATTATGTTGCTGTTGCTCCGTGAACTCGGGAGAATTTTTGAACAGCACAAGATTTTTTCCCGCAAAAGATTTGTACGCCAAACTGTTCGGATTAGTCGAAATGAAATAAAATCCGTTGCGTTGCAGAGCAAGTTGGGCGTTGTCACTCAACAGCCAATCCGAAAATTTTTTTGCCTCTGACGACTTGGAAGAATTTTTTGTCGACAGCGCGACGCCCGTCAAAATGTACGACGTTCCGTCTGCAGGATAAATTATTTTCAGCGGATAACCTTCTTGCATGTAACGAATCGTTTCACTTCCTACGGCGATTGAAATATCAGTTTCACCCATTCCCGCTTGACGCACGGGGTTTGACAAAAATTTTGTGTACTGAACAACTTTCGGATGAAGTCCGCGCAAAATTTTATAGGTCTCGGCGTCGCCAAAGTTCCCAATCATTTGGAACATCAAATTTGACGCGGCATCAGCTACAATAAAATCCGTTATGCCAATGCGAACGTTGGGAAAATTTGCCAACTCTGTCCACGTGTCAGGAATTTCTCTAAGCGTGCTCAAAAAATCTTTGTTCGTGCAAAAAACAACAGGATCGTACCAAACGCCAATCCAGCGATCGTGTTTGTCTTTGAAATTATTTTTTACGGCGTCGTTGACTTCCGATGCATGAGAAATTAAAAGTTTTTTGTTCGCCAAAGAATTTAGCACGGAACTTTCCGCCAAAATTACGTCGACGGTTTCAACAACAGTGGGATCGGAAACAGAATCGTCCGCCGTTTTTTGAATTAAATCTTTTGCAGGAAGTGGTACAAAATTTACGCGAACGTGATTTTCTTTTTCGTAAGCCTCTGATAAAATTGTTACGGTTTCTGCCGGCAAAGTTGTGTACGCCGTCAACTGCAATTCAGAAATTCTTTCGTCTGCGCCGACTCGATATGATGTTCCCGCCACAGCCGACAGCACCAGCATGAATGCCGTCAAAAATAAAATTGTATAACGACGCATTCGCCCCGCCCCCTGCAAAAAATTCGTAGGTATTATATCCCACTTGCAATTTCATTACAAGAAAAAAATTTAATCGCCTTATCTAAAATAACGATAGTATTGTTTGAAAGGAGAGGCTTCAATGGCAAATGCGAACACAAATTTAATGTCTATGGTTGCACGACCGGCAAACGCACAAAATTCGTCGCGAAATCATGCTGCTCGTTCGTCGCGTTCCGATTCTGAACAAAAAACTTCACACTATCATTCACGAGGTCAAAAAAATAATTTCAAATCAGAACTCGACAAAGCAAACGCGCAAATCAATTCAGCCCAACCAAACGACGAAGTTAAAACCGTCGCCGAAAGTGCCGAATCTGAATCTGTCGACACACTAGCTAAGACATCAAATCACGGAAAGAATAATGAAACGCAGGACGCGCCTCAAAATCCCAATCAACATTTAGCCGAAGGAAAAAAATCTCATCCCGTCAACAACTCAACTTCAGAAAAAAATTTTGTTTCACAAAAAGTTGTTGGCGAAGTCGTGCAAAATTTTGTTTCTTCGCAAAACTCGAATCAATCTCAAGTTCAAACGTCGACTGAAATTCCCGTCGACTTGCCGACAAATCCCGAAGTAGAAATCTCTACCGAAAATGTCAATCCGCAAGTTGCAACGGAAATTCAAACGGAAATTCCACTTGACGTTGGCGAAAAAATTTCTGTCGCGGCGAAACCCACGCAAAAAATTTCTCCCGACGTTCCGATAGAAAATCCCGTTGACGTTGAGGACAACTCAAATAAAATTCCCGACGCCGAAGTTGTCACGACGTTGGCGACTTCAGCAGACATGGCTTTTTATTTCACGGAGAACACCGCAAGCCTTTTGAGCGTGAATGAAATTCCCGCCGAAGTTGACAAGACAAACTTAATGTCAATCATGCCGCAATCGCGCGATAACAAAGCTCAATCCATGTTGGATTTTCTTAGCGGCAAGACGTGGACTTCGCCCGCCGAAAACGAAACGTCGACGCAAAATTTAAATCCGCAACCGTCGACGCAACCTGCAAGCCAACAAATTCCGATTCAGCCGCAGTATCAATCGCGCCCGCTGAATCTGCAGACAAATTTAAATCAATCGCAGTTGCAAATTCAAACTCAACCGCAAGAAAATTTTCAGCCGTTGACGAATCAAAATCCTTTGCAAATTCAAGTTCAACCGCAGGAAAATTTTCAACCGTTGACGAATCAAAATCCCTTGCAAATTCAAGTTCAACCGCGAGAAAATTTTCAGCCCTTGACGAATCAAAATCCTCTGCAAGTTCAAGTTCAACCTCAAGAAAATTTTCAACCGTTGACGAATCAAAATCTCTTGCAAGTTAAAACTCAACCGCAAAATAATTTTCAGCCGTTGACGAATCAGACGCCGTTGAACGTTCAAGAAAATTTTCAACCTCAAGTTCAAAATAATTTTCAACCGTTGACGAATCAGACGACGTTAACCGTTCAAAAAAATTTCCAACCTCAACCGCAAAATAATTTTCAACCGTTGACGAATCAAACGTTGAACGTTCAGGAAAATTTTCAACCGATAACGAATCAAACGCCGTTGCAAATTCAAACTCAACCGCAGGAAAATTTTCAACCGTTGACGAATCAAACGCCGTTGCAAGTTCAAACTCAACCGACGCAACTTCAACAGCAATTCGGCGCACAAATTCAGCCGCAAATAAATTCTCTGCAACCGCAACTTGATTCGCGCGTTGTCAATCCGCAAGTGCTCAACGAAGTTTTGGGCGTGCCGGTTCAAATCGACGACGCTCAACCCACTGCACCGATTATGCCTTTGCAAGAAATTTATAATCCTTTTGAACAGAATCAAAACTTCAGCAGAAATTTCCAACAAAATTTCACGCCTTTCACTGCCAACGCCGAAACTCAAACTCAACCTCAAACTGAAACTGTCGAGGAAAATTTTGTAAGTAACTTTGCGCCCGTCAATCACACTACACAAACTCAACAGACTGCGCAAATGCAAACTCCCGAAGTTACGCAAACTCCACGCGAAGATTTCAACGTTCCCGCGCAGATTGTCGAACAAGCCCGAATGATTCGCACCGCGACGAATACGGAAATGGTCATCAATCTCAAACCGGAACATCTCGGCGAATTGACGTTGCGCGTCTCCGTCACGGCTAACGGCGCAGTCAATGCAAGTTTTTACAGCGACAACGCACAAGTCCGCGCGATTATCGAAACTTCAATCGTTCAACTGAAACAGGAGCTCAACGATCAGGGTTTGAAAGTTGACAACGTGGAAGTTTACGCCGGACTTAGTGACGAAGGTTTGTTGAACGGACAAGGTCAGCAGGCTTGGCAACAAAATCAACAGCGTAACCACAGGGGCACGATTAACCTTGATGCTGTCGAAGAGGAAGTGGAGGCTCTCAATCCGATTGGCGAAAATATTTCTGAAGACGGCGTCGATTACAAAGTTTAAGAGGTGATGAAAATGGCAAACTCGCTTAACACGATAAATGTTGACGGCGTGAACTACGATGCGGCGGCTTACGCGGCGTCGAAGGCAAATGAAAAAACTAATGCAATGGATTTAGATAAAAATGCATTTCTGAAACTTCTCATCACGCAGTTGGAAAATCAAGACCCGCTTGATCCTCAAGAGAACAGCGAATTTGTCGCGGAAATGGCGCAGTTCTCGTCGCTGGAACAAATGACGAATATGAACGATTCGCTTAGCAAAATTAACACCATTGTTTCAAACATGGACACTTCGCTTTTGGTCGGGCAACTTAGCGGCATGATTGGCAAGGGCGTTGATTGGACGGAGACAACCAACAGCGCGGACGAAGAAGGCAAGCCCGTAGTCAACAAGGAAAATTTTCAAGGCGTCATCACGGGCGTTACAATTTCTGACGGAGTTTCAAAAGTCATCGTCGAATCAGGCGGAAAAAATTATTACGTCGACATTTCAGATATTTCTAAAGTCTACGATATAGTTGAAGAAACGTCGTCAACAGATTTGCTTGACGCGCTCGAAACTGAAATGATTACCGCTGAAGCTTAGGTAAAACTTCCCTGCAAAATATCTTCCTAAAAAGAGTCTCCTGCTGAAACGGCGGGAGATTTTTTGTTGCAAATTTTTTTCGTAGTGATAATATTAGCATAGGAAGTTAGGAAAAAATTTTTTTCCTACAAGCTACAAGCTGACACAGGAGGGGAAGGAATGGAAACTGTTTGTATCGTCATCGGTATGGTAGGACTTATGACGTTTGCTTATCGCGGCTGGTCAATTATTTTAATTGCGCCGTTTTTCGCAGTGGTTACCGCGATTTTGAGCGAGTTCGGAATTTTACCGGTTTACAGCGAACTTTACATGACGAGGTTGGCGGAGTACACGAAGACGTACTATCCGATTTTTTTATTTGGCGCAGTTTTCGCGCGGCTAATGGAAAAAGGCGGGTTGGCGTCGGCGATAGCAGGAAAAATTATTTCACTGCTTGGAGAAAAACGGGCGATAGCGGCGGTAATTTTGGGATGTGCCGCGTTGACTTACGGCGGGCTTAGTGTCTTCGTCGTTGCCTTCGTAATGTATCCGTTCGGTGCAGAAATTTTTCGTAAGGCGGATATACCGAAAAAACTTTTGCCGGCTACGCTTTGGATGGGAATTTTTTCTTTCGCGATGGTGGCATTGCCGGGCACGCCGCAAATTCAAAATATTATTCCGTCGTCGTACTTTGGAACTTCAACGTGGGCAGGCGTCGGCATAGGGTTATTTGCGACGCTGGCATTTATCGCGATTAGCATGGGCTGGCTGATGTTCCGTTCAAAATCTTTGCAGGCGAAGGGCGAAGGATACGGGCAACAGGCGGAGACGCAAAAGCGTCGTGACAGAACAATTCCTTCTTGGCAGTTGTCGCTGATACCGTTGCTTATGGTAATTGTCATCAACGTAATTTTGAGCAACCCGTTTCATTGGGAATGGGGATTTCATTGGGACGAAAAAAGTTTGGAAGCGTTCGTTCCGTTGCACTTGGCATTATTGGCGGCGAGTGTCGGAAAAATTCAAGCGGTGTGGTCAATCAGCGTTGCGCTTATCGTTAGCAGTTTGGCGGCGGCGTATATTGGGCGCAGACGTTTTATAAGTGGCAGAGAAAATTTTTTGCAGACAATAAATTTTGGTGCGGCGTCCTCCTGCGCGGCGGTTTTAAACGTGGCGTCGGGGTTTGCATTCGGTAGCGTCATCATAAGCATGCCGGGATTTTTGCCGGTTAAAGAAATTTTATTGGGACTGGCTGACAGCGCGGGTGCGTTGGTGTCCGCCGTCGTCACGACAAATATCATGTGCGGCTTGACGGGGTCGGCGTCGGGCGGCTTGACAATCGCGTTGAGCATGTTGGGCGAACAGTGGGCGCAAATGGCGGTGGCGCAAGGTATTCCGTTGGAGGCGTTGCACAGAATCGTAGCGATAGCGTCCGTCGGCATTGACCCCGTACCACATTGCGGCGCGCTCGTCACGTTGCTGGCAATTTGCGGACTCACTCACAAGGAAGCTTACTTCGACATAATTGTTTTAATGGTATTGAAATTTTTCGTGCCCTTCCTCTGCATTTTATTTTTCATGCTTACCGGCGTCGCTTAAAAAATCTACAAGCTACAAGCTAACAGCTAACAGCTACAAGCTAACAGCTAACTTGAAGGAATAAGAGTGATAGCGTAGAATTATTTTCTATCAAAAGTCATGGAGGGTGTCGAGGTGGAGAACAAAAAAATTTTGAAACGGCTAAAAGAATTTGATCCGGAACTTTGGCAGTTGCTTAGGGAAAATACCGAACGTCAAGTTTCAATGTTATCGTTGATTCCCACAGACAGTGCCGCGTCGCCGTTCGTAAGTTACCTCAAAGGGAGTACGTTAGGAAATGATTTCATAGGATTTCATTCCGTCGAACATTACGGCAGAACTGAAACAATGGCGGCGAATCGTGCCTGCAAACTTTTCAACGCGGAGCATGCGATTGTTCGCGTGGGAAATTTAGTTGCCGCGTCGCGTGTCGTCCTTCAAGCACTGGTAAAAAACGGCGATAAAATTTTATCTTTCAATCTGCGGAAACGTGAGCATTGCACGGGGGAGCGGATGAATTATCAGTTCATAAAATTTGCGATTGAGCCGGACACTTTCAGAATTGACGTTGAAAAAGTTCGTTTGCTTGCTCGCCAGTGTCGACCGAAGATGATAATTTATTCGCCCGTCAATTATCCGCACAACATTGACTACAAAAAATTGCGCAAAGTTGCCGACGAAGTGAACGCGATTTTGTGGGTTGACATCGGGCAAAATGCGGGGCTCGTTGCGGCGGGGGAAATTGCGTCGCCTGTCCCTTACGCGGACGTTGCAACCTTCGCAACAAGTGACGCATTGCATGGACCTCAAAGCGGAATTATCCTTTGCAAGAAAAAATTTGCCGAAACTTTGGAGCGCGCGGTTATCGACACGGGGCATGCGTCGCTGAAAAAAAATGTACTCGCCGCGCTTGCCGTGACATTTCATGAGGCGTCTTGCAACGAGTACAAAGATTATGCGCGTCAAGTAATTTTGAATGCCCGCGCACTTGAAAAAGGTTTGAAAAATGCAAAGGCGGATTTAGTTTGCGGACCGACGGAAAATCATTTGGTTTTGGTGAAATTGAAAAGCCAACAAGAGGCGAAAACTTTAGTTGAAAAATTGGCGCAAGGGCGATTGCTCGTCAAGGCTGAAACTTTGATGACTTCTAATGACAGAATTTCCTATCCTGTTTTGAGATTGTCCAGCTTAGACCCGACGACGCGCGCGCTTTACGAAGAGGATATGTTTACAGTCGGACAGGCACTTGGAGAATTTTTACAATCTCCGCAAGATTCTCAATCGATTAAAGCACTCGACGCAATCATTAAAGAATTGGTTGAAGGGCTGCCTATCTTCTCTGATGAATGGTTGCCGGGCGTGGAAGTTTCCCGCGAAGTCGATTCGGATTTGATGATGAAAGCGATGATTTACGGCACAATGTAATTTAGATCGCTAGTTCATTAGATCGCCAGATCGCTAGTAATTTGCGGCTAAGAAAAAAATTTCCCTCAACAAATTTTTGCGAGGGATTTTTTTATTTTGAAACAGAAACGTTGCCATTTAAAAACTGCTCACCAAGACGGGGCGCGTGACGCTGTAAACGTTGCTGATGATTCGCATGCGGGACATCAGCTGTTCGACTTGTTGGGAGTTCAACACGTAGACGCAAAGATTTATCGTCGAAGTGTCCGCGTTTTCGTTCGGCACGGCGTGAACTGAACGAATATTTAATTGCATTGACGAGGGAATAGCCAGCAACTCCGTCAAGACGCCGCTTTTGTTCGCGCAAACAATTTCAATTTCGACACTGTACTTGGTGTCGATATTTTTTTCCCAACTCACTTCAAGACTGCGGCTCATTTCCACGTTCAAAATATTTGGGCAGTCCACGCGATGAACTGAAACGCCGTTGCCACGAGTGACGTAACCAAAAATTTCGTCGCCCGGTATCGGACAACAACATTTTGCAAGCCGCACGAAAAAACCGCTCTGCCCTTCAACCAAAATTCCCGTGTCACTTCTTTTCTGGTTGGCGGGTGCGGTTGTGATGACTTCCTGCAAAATTTTTGTAACGTCAGGAGTTTTACTTCCATGTTCTTTTTCGTAAGTTTCAATTAATTTCGTCGTGACTGCGCGGGGATTTATTGCGCCATAACCCAACGCGGCAAACATATCTTCGGGAGTTTGGTAGCTCAAACGGGCGGCGGCGTCCTCCAAATATGATTCCTGCATCAAATCTTTGACTGCGTAGTTCAGCCGTTTCAATTCCGCTTCAACCATTTCTTTGCCGTTGGAAATATTTTCAGGACGATTTTCACGGCGAAACCATGAACGAATTTTACTGCGCGTGTCACTCGACGCCACAATATTTATCCAATCGCGATTCGGTCCGTGATTTGAACGATTCGTCATGATTTCCACAGAGTCGCCATTCTGCAATTTATAATCCAGCGGAACAAGTTTGCCGTTGACTTTCGCGCCAACGCAATGATGACCAACTTCAGTGTGAACGCGGTACGCAAAATCTATCGGGTTTGAACCTTTCGGCAGTGAATGAATGTCGCCCGTCGGCGTGAAAACAAAAACTTCGTCGCTGAAAATGTCAACCTTCAACGCTTCAAAATATTCTTTCGGGTCTTTGAATTGTTTTTGCAACTGAACCATTTGTCCGAGCCACGACATTTTTTGATCGCTTGTCTTGGAAACGGTAGTACTTTTTCCCGCCTCTTTGTACTTCCAATGCGCGGCAATTCCATATTCGGAAATTTGATGCATTGCGAAGGTACGAATTTGAATTTCCAGCGGATAACCCAATGCCATTACCGTCGTGTGCAACGATTGATAGCCGTTGCTTTTCGGAACTGCAATATAATCTTTAAATCTGCCGGGAATTGGTTTCCAACGCGAATGTATCACGCCCAAAACTGTGTAACAATCTTGAACAGTCTCAACCAAAATTCTGACAGCGGACAAGTCGTAAATTTCGCCAATCTCTTTGTTGTCGCGCGTCATTTTTTTGTAGATGCTGTAAAAATGTTTTGCCCGCCCGCTAATCGTCGCGTTCATGTCCAAATCGTCGAAGACTTCTTCAATTTGCCGAACGGTTTCACTGATGTAAATTTGTCGTTCCTGACGTTTTTGTTTGACTTGCTCAACCAGCTCGTAATAAATTTCCGGCTCAAGGTAGCGCAAACTTAAATCTTCAAGTTCCCATTTTATATTTGAAATTCCAAGTCGATTGGCAAGCGGCGCGTATAGTTCCAAAGTTTCGCGGGCAATTCGTTTTTGTTTATCTTCGCGCATAAATTTCAGCGTCCGCATGTTGTGAAGTCTGTCTGCCAATTTTATTATGATTACGCGAATATCTTTTGCAGTTGCCAAAATCATTTTGCGGTAAGTTTCAAGCTGGCGTTCTTCTTTGGACTTGAACTGAATCATTCCCAATTTCGTTACGCCGTCGATTAGCAACGCGACTTCTTCGCCAAACATATCTTGAATTTCGTCCAGCGTGAATAGAGTGTCCTCTACAACGTCGTGAAGAATTGCCGCACAAATTGTTGCGTCGTCAAGTTGCAATTCGGTTAAAATTTCTGCGACGCTCAACGGATGAATGATGTATTTTTCGCCGGATTGACGCACTTGCCCGCGATGCCCTTCTTCAGCCACAAGGTAGGCGCGATCAATCGTATCAAAATCTGCGTTCGGCAAATATTTTTTCACTGCTGCTTTAATTGATTCTATCGTTACGGGTTTTTTTCCTTTGTCGTTCATAAACGCGCCCTCCTTTTTAGCTTTTAGCTTCCAGCTGTTAGCTTGTAGCTTTTAGAAATTTTTTACTCACTAATTTCTTTTCGACTAAGACGATTAAAAATTTTATGTTCCTCCGTCTGATCAACCATAACCCACGTGCCCGCGACCGAATTTAAAAAATCTTCACTCCAGTTGCTGTCGACAATGGCGATTATTTTTTTATCGGGCAAATCGCGCGTCGTCATAATCGGCATGACATTCAAACTTGACCATTGCATTTTTTGCGGCGTAACTTTGTGCATGTCCTCCGGTTTTTCCAGCCGCCAAATTTTCAAGCCAGAATAATAAACCAGCGAATACGAATACCTGTAGCCGTAACTCACAACGCAAGTTTCCTCGTCGGCATGCTTAACCAAAACTTCAGCTAACTCCTTGCCGGAATTTTTTTCACAAATTGGAATTGCAATGAAAGTTGCCGCCGTCAAAAATATAATCATTGCCGCCGCCATTCTGTAAAAAATTTTTTCGCGTTTCACGAAGTAACCGGCAAATAAAATCGCAACGGGCATCATGTACGGCAGAGTGTACGTCACATATTTTGTCGCGAAAGATTGAAAAACTATCGGCACTGTCAACGCCCACGTCAGTAAAAATTTTTCCTTCGTGTCGAGATTCGGCAGACGACGTTCACGCCAAAATTTTTTCACCAGCGAATAAATTACCGGCAAACAGTACGGGAAAAATCCCAGCAAAAAAATTACAGTGTAGTAATACCAAACGTCAAACTTCGGATGTTCGGAGACTGTCGCCCGCAAAAAATTGTGCACGCCGAAAAAATTATCTATGAACTCTTGCCCGTGAATTATGTACATCGGCACATACCACACGGCGGCAATCGCAAACGCCAGTGGTATCCCCGTGAGCAATTTCATTTTCAGCAGGTGCTTTAAATCTTTTTGAATCAGCAGGAACAAAAAAATTATCAGACCCGGCAAACAAAAAGCTATCGGACCTTTGGTGAGCATGCCAATTCCGACGGCAACGTAGGAAATGTAGTAAAGTTTCGTGTTGCCGCCCGTGTAGCCGAAATAAAAACTCATCAGCGTCACAGAAATTGCGCAGAACAAAGTCATGTCCGTTATTATAGCGTGGGACAAGTACCAAAATTCCGGAGTAGCCGCAAGCAAAACCGCCGCGAACAATCCGACTTTGTGCCCGTAAAGTTTATTGCCGAAATAGTACGTCAACATTACGCCGCAGGTTGCGAAGACGGCGGGAAAAAATCTTGACGCAAATTCATTCACGCCGAAAATTCCGTACGCTAAAATTAGTTCCCAATAAAAAAATATTGGTTTGTCGTACCAAAAATTTCCGTGAATGCGCGGCGAAAAAAAATCTCCTGCCTCCAACATTTCCTTTGCCGTCAACGTGTAGCAAGATTCTGTTGGGTCAGTGACGGGGATTAACCAGCTGCCCAGAAAAAAAAGTACAAGGCACAGCCCAAATAATATTGGATACGGGTTAGCTTTGTCCATTGATACAGCTCCTTTTTGGATCGATAGTTGCTGGATCGATGGATCGATAGTTTCTTGGTCATCCATCGATCCATCGATCTATCGATCTATCGATCTACTCAACAACCTAAACGTCCGCGAATTTTCCAAATCACGCTTGGGAAGTTTCGGCAAATCAAAAGTCCTCAACTCTTCATTCAATCGTAGAAGTCCGACTTCCTTAAAAATTTCCAGCGCATTTAAAATCGTGTACATAGAAAATTTTTCCTTCGACGCGGCATTTAATTTTTCCGCAAAAGTTCTCGTATCAAAAAATTTTGTCTTGCCGCGCAGTTTGTACAAAAATTTGTATATCTCAACAAGTTGTTCACGGCTGATATTTTTTTCTTCGTCGGCAACGGGCTCAATCGTCGACACAAAACATTTTACGCGCCTGTCGCCCTGCCATTCGTCAACGGCGGGATGATACGTCAAGTTAATCGGCTCTGAATCAACCAACGCCGCCATTTTCGCAAAACCAAATGCCACTGCGCGAATGTCCCTTGCACCCACCGTGTCCAAATCGGCGGGCACACAAAAACTTAAATGAGTTCTGTCACTGCCGATAATTTTTGCGTCTTCGCAACGAACATTAGTGCAAGCCAGAATCGGCGCGGGATTGCCAACGCCGCACGGTTCAAGCTTTTCAAATTCCTCCGCCGTCTTCATATCAACCAACGACGGATGAAAAAGCGCGTCCACCTTCACGACGGGAACAAAATCTTTGTCCGTCAAATGAGCCCGCGCGTATTCGTCAAACCTCCGCTTAAATTCCGGAACAAGTTTTGTCGGCATGGAAAAGCCCGCCGCTTGAGAATGCCCTCCGTAATTTTCAAAAAGCTCCGCCATGCTGTCAAGCGCATTTTTCATGTGAAACGCGGGAATACTGCGACACGAGCCGCGCGACAAAATTCCTTCGTGAGCGATGACGATTGACGGCAAATTATATTTTTCCATTAACTTCGACGCCGTCAATCCGATAACTCCCGCGTTCCAATCTTTGCCCGTGATTACCGCCGACCATAAATCCCCGCCGCACTCTTCGCGCAGATTTTTGAATTGTTCGTCCGCCTGCAAAAAAATTTCCCGTTCAATCCGTTTACGTTCCCTGTTAACTTCGTCGATGTGCTCGGCAAGTTCCGCCGCTCTGTCAACATTTTCAGTCAGCAGAAGTTTTAATCCCGTCAACGCGGATTCCAAACGACCAATCGCATTTAAGCGCGGCGCAATTTGGAAAGAAATATTTTCCGCCAAGATTTTTTTTCCTTCAAAGCCGGAAACTTTCAGCAACGCACGCAAGCCGATACATTCAGACGACGGCATTTTTTGAAGACCCAGCCGAACAATTTTTCGACTTTCGCCTTTAAGCGGCACGAGGTCAGCGACGGTTGCAAGCGCGGCAAGTTCAATATCCGAAGTGTAATTTTGAATTTCGACGCCATGAAATTTTTTTGCCAACGCTTGACAAAGTTTAAAGGCAACGCCCGCGCCACATAAATTTTTGTCAGGATAATTGCACTCCGGCTGATGCGGATTGACTACGGCGACGGCGTCCGTGATTCGCACCAACGCGGGCAAGTGATGATCCGTTACGATGATGTCCAACTTGCCTTTCATTTCAGAAATTTCTTTTGCGTTTGAAATTCCGCAGTCCACTGAAATTAAAAGTTTCACGTCGTGTTCAACAATTTTTTTCAGCGCGTTGATGTTTATTCCGTAGCCTTCGACTCTGCGCGGAATGTACGGAACAACTTTCAAGCCGTAACGTTTCAAAGCCCGCGTCAAAAGTGCCGTGCCGGACATGCCGTCAACGTCATAATCTCCGTAAACGCAAACTTTTTCACGGCGATTGATTGCCGCAATGATTCTGTCAACCGCCGCGTCCATGTCTTTCATCAGGAAAGGATCAAAGAAGTTTTGTATTTCGGGGTTTAAAAAAATTCTTGCGTCGTCCACTTCCGTAATTTCCCGATTGACTAAAATTTTTGCAGTTAGTTCAGTGATGCCCAGCGCGTTTACGAGTTTATCCACTTCCAACGGTCTCTCCTGCTTGACTAAAAATTTTTTCTGCATGACTTTTCCGATTAGCTTTAAGCTTCAAGCTTCAAGCTTTAAGCTTTACTCATTTTTCTAAACGTGAGCCACAAAGGACCTGCAATAAATATCGACGAGTAACAGCCGCTGGTAAAACCGACTATCAGCGCGAAAGCAAAATCTTTTGTCGTTTCTCCGCCGAAGAAAAATAAAGCAAACGTCGTAAATAAACAAGTGAAGACCGTGTACAACGAACGCGTCAACGTTTGATAAATCGATCTGTTGACGAGCGTCACAACGTCACCGCCGCGCCTAAAATGCAATTTCAAATTCTCACGTATCCTGTCAAAAATAACAATCGTGTCGTTAATCGAGTAGCCGACGATTGTAAGCAACGCCGCAACGAACGACGAATCCACTTGCCGTTGAGTGAATGAGAAAAACGCCAGCACAATCAAAATGTCATGCACCAACGCCATTACCGCCGCAAATCCAAATTTAAATTCAAATCGATAGGCAATGTATAAAATTATCAGCACCCAAGAAATTACCAACGCCATTACCGCATTGAAAATTAATTCTCCGCCGATAACCGCGCCAACTTTTTCTTCGCGCAGAACTTCATAGCCGCCAACTTTTTCGCGAATCGCCGCCATAACATCTTTTCGTTGCGTCTCTTCCAAATCAACCGTGCGAATCATTACGTTGTTCGACGCGGCAACGTCAGAACTTTCGCCGGAAAGTTGAATCGTACTTCCGTCCAAGCCGAAAGGTTTTAACGCGTCACGTACCGCAGAAATTTCTACGGGCTGTTCAAATTTCAAATCCATTATCGTGCCGCCGGTAAAATCAATTCCGTAATTGAATCCGCGCACCGCCATTGAAATTATTCCCGGAATTATTATCAGCAGTGAAATGATAAACCAAATTTTTGCGCGCCCCGCAATATCAAACTTCGGCATTTACTTCACCGCCTTTTCATTTTTCACGTCGAAGAGTACAAAACCGTCCGCGCCGTACGCCGCAGGACTTTCAACAACTTTTGAGTTAACCAACAGTTTCAACAAAAATTGCGTAAGCGTTATTGCCGTGAACATGCTAAGCAAAACTCCCAAGCCCAACGTGATTGCAAAGCCGCGAATATTGCCCGTGCCGAAGAAAAATAAAACTGCCGCCGCAATTATTGTCGTCGTGTTTGAATCGAAAATCGTCGTGAAGGCGCGTTTAAATCCCGTGTCCATTGCCAGACGAATTGATTTTCCCAAACGAAATTCTTCTTTGAAGTGTTCAAAAATCAAAACGTTTGCGTCTACTGCCATGCCGATTGAAAGAATTATTCCCGCGACGCCCGGCAAAGTTAAAGTTGCGTCGAGTGCTTTCAAAATTCCAAGCAAAAGCAAAGTGTACGCCATTAAACTTATATCCGCGATGAATCCGCAAAGTCTGTAGAACAACAGCATGAAAATTAAAACTGCCGCAACGCCGATGACGAATGCAAATTCAGATTTATCTTTTGAATCTTGCCCGAGTGAAGGACCAACCGTCCGCGTTTCGATGATGTTCACTTTGACGGGCAACGCGCCACTGCGAAGGAGAACTGCCAAACGTTGAGCCTCTTCCAAATCGCGCTGTCCGGAAATTTCTGCGCGTCCGCCGAGAATCGGTTCACGAACGACGGGGTCTGTCAAAACTTCTCCGTCAAGCAAAATTGCAATTTGTCTGCCGACGTTTGCCAAAGTTGCGTCCGCAAATTTTTCTTTGCCTTCGTCGCTAAATTCCAAAGTAACGATACTTTGTCCGTTCTGCTGATTCATTGCCGCCTGCGCGTCTTTCAAATCGCTGCCGGTCAAAAGAGTTTTGCCGTCCTCGTCCTTGAACTCAAGCATTGCGGTCTTGCCGATAGTTTCAATCGCCTTGTCGGGGTCTTTAATTCCGGGCAACTCGATGATGACGCGCCGTGCCCCTTCGCGTTGAATTATCGGTTCAGTCAAACCCAATTCGTTGACGCGCCGTTCCATGATGCTGACAACTCTTTGCATGGCGTCTTCGTCGACTTGGGCAATTTCTGTGTCCTCCGCCTCCAGTACAACGTGCGTGCCGCCCTGCAAGTCAAGCCCTTGACGAATTGAATGCGCCAACGGTCGAATGAATATAACGAATAATGCCACGATTGCCACTAAGCTGACAGCTAATTTTGCTAGTTGATCTTTTCTCAAAAAAATTTCTCTCCCTTCAAAGTTAAATGTTGCTAAAATATACTACAATATCCAAAATTAGACAAGAATTTTTGTTGGGAGATCGCTAGAAAGCTTAAAGCTTGAAGCTTGAAGCTTGAAGCTAAACCAAAGGAGTTTTCGCCATGAATAAAAAAAACCTCGACAACAGTCAAGGAAAAAATTTTGTTGAGTTTCAAATAGAAAATAATTCCGCCGCGCCGATTATCCAAATGGAAATTGCCGACACTTTTTTTAAACGTTTTCTCGGACTTATGGGCAGAAAAAATATTCAGCGCGGACATGGTCTTTTAATTTCCCCGTGCAACAGCATCCACATGCTTTTCATGCGTTTTTCGATTGACGTTGTTTATCTTGACGAAAATTTTGTCGTGAAAAAAATTGTAAAGAACTTGCCCGCGTGGATTGGTCTTTCAATTTGTTTTGGTGCAAAATCCGTCGTGGAACTTGCCGCCGGTGAAGTTGACAGATTGAAAATCGAAGTGGGACAAAAATTTTTTCATAACAAACCGTCGTTGTCCTCTTCATCAATCAATGAGCCGTAATGAAAACCGTTGCGCCCGTTCAATTTGACATGGTAAAGCGCGATATCCGCCGATTTAAAAATTGCGTCGTACTCTACTCCGTCGTGCGGCGCGATTGAAATTCCGACGCTCGCCGTAACTCCCGCGTGTTGTCCTTCTACCGTGAGTTCCCGCGCGATTCTCAAAATTTCCCGCGCAAAAACTACAACCATTTCAGAATCTTTCAAGTTGTCCACAATTACAACGAACTCGTCGCCGCCGAACCTTCCGACGCAATCCGTCGCCCTGAAATTTCCGCGCAGTTGTCTTGAAAATTCTATCAGCACTTGATCCCCAAACTGATGCCCGTAAGTGTCATTCGCCTCTTTGAAATGATCCAAGTCAATCAAAAACATTGCCATTAGCATATGGTCGAACGGATTTTCTTGATACTTCTTCAATTTTATTTTGCAAAATTCTTCCGTCGCACTCTTGTTAAAAAGTCCCGTCAATCTGTCAAGTTCCGATTCCAATCTGTAAGCGTCCCGCGCAGAAGTTATTCGATTGAACGCCTTGACCATCTGCCCAAGCTCATCATCCGAAGAGATATTTATTTCAGTGAAAGTTCCCTTGCCGTTCACAATTTTTTCTGCGGCAAGCGTCATTTCGATTATCGGGCGCGTGGCTCTGACTGCAAGCGAATAAGAAACCAAACTCACCAAGAACAACATAAGCATGCCTATGACGATGTAACGAAAAATTTGCGAATAAACTTGATTCAAAATACTCTTGTACGGTTGAATGGTAACTACCAGCCAATCGGACAGAGAATTTCGAGTGTAACAAACGAGACAGTCTTCACCTTCAACATCCGTGCGGAGCGTCCCGGAAAATTTATAAATCTGCTGAAATAAATTTTTGTAGCGTCCTTCGCCGCTGAATTCTTCGCCGAGATTGATTGTACCGCTGGAATTTGCAACGGACCTTCCGTTTCTATCCATGACGATGATAAATGAATCGTCCTCGTGCAAAGTTTCAACAAATTCTTGGAAAGAGAAGACGGAAAAATTTCTCTGCAACATTCCTATCGGTTTGCCCGTGATAGAATCTTTCACGGGAACGGCGAAAACGACAATACCTTTTCCCGTCGACATGCTGATTAGCGTATCAGAAACGTAATTGTAACCTTTCATTGCCTCTTGGAAGTGCGCGCGTTTGGAAAGGTTCACTAATTTTCCCGAGTCCGTTCGTAACAGCTGATCTCCTGCCGAATCGGTTAAGGCAGTCGTCCCTGAATCGCGGAAGGTTGAGTTGGTGTACTCCAAAAGTTTTTTCACTTCGTCCAATTTGCTTTCGCGTTCACTGGGCGGCGTCTCCAGACATTCTTCGATAAACGGATTGAGTGCCAAAGTTTGAAGGGAGTGCGCATTTTTTTCAAAATGTTTCGTAAGATTTTCTGAAACGATCGCGCCGCGCAACAGTCCATTTTTCGTGGCGGATTCTTCCAAAGTTGAAATTGTGTTCAGCGTGCTTAGCATAATTATGATTATGTACGGGATTGATCCCATTGCAAGGAGGAGAATAAAAAGTTTCAGTCGTATGCTGCTGGAAATTACCATGATTTGTCGTCGCCTCCTCCCTTCTTCATGAAAATTTTACTACGTATGCAAATCTAATTCAAGCAATTTATTTCAGTGTTTAGCAGTTAGAACTTAGGGGCTAGGGAAAAGCAAAATTTCAAAAATTGCCGCGCCCGCAAAAAAAATTCCGTACGCGAAAAAATCCGTACGTTTTTTTTTGCCCGTCGCCAACAAAATCAGCGCGATAATTCCGCCGCCGACCATTCCGATTAAAGCAACGTCAATTATTTTTTTCCCAAGCAAAAATCCCAACGCCGCCATTAATTTCACGTCGCCGCCGCCAATGCCGCCCGTCAATGCCAACAGGAAAAAAATTCCGCCGCTAAAAATTCCCGCGATTAAATGTTCTGTCACCGGCAAAGAAAAATATTTTACGAAAATCACGCCGCATATCGCCACGAGCAAAATTACTTTGTCGAAAATTACTTCCTGCTCAAAATCCGTGCAAATCGTCACCAACATTAAGTGCACCAAAAAAATTTTTATCAGCGTCGAAAAAAAATCTTCGCCCTGCACCGTCAAGAAAATCGAACTTGCCGCCGTCCCAAGAAACAGAAAAAAAAATCTCGGCAAGGAATTTGAAAAAATTTTTGACGGATAACTTAATATTTCCAAATTGCGTGCGTATAATTTTACCAGAAAACAGGCTGAAATTTTTGATAAAACTGCGGATAAAATTATCCTGAAAAAAAGTAAATTCACGTGAAATTTTCCCTTCGTATCTAAATAATCTCTAAAAGTTGACAAAAAATTTTTTTGACTTACAATAATAAAATCAAAGTAGTCGTCCGAAGAAATATTATCCAAAATTTTGTGGGTTAATCAAGAAGCGGAGGAAAATTTTATGTCATCGCGGCTGTTCGATTGGATAAGCAAATTAGATTTCCGCCAAATTGTAACGCTGGCAGTTGTGATCGCCTTGATTATGTTTGCGTTGGCTAGCTTTTCAATTTGGATGCTCGTTCAGCATGAAACTCCGGAAAAAGAAGTTGAAGTGGAAACTCCAAAAGTTGTGCCGCAAATTGTCGTGAAAAAAGTCGTAGTTGCTAACGTTACCATTGCGCCGAAAACTATTTTGAAAGAAGAAATGCTGACGGTTAAAGATTTTCTTGAAGATTCAGTACCGCCCGGAGCATTCAGCAATGTTTCCGAACTCGTCGGCAAGCCAACAAAAGTTGCTGTTAACGCAAACGAAGTTATCACAACGCAAAAAATTTTCGATAATGTAAATCAGATTGGTTTCGTCGGGACAATTCCTCCTGATTGCCGCGCGGTTTCCGTCAACGTGAACGATATAACGGGCGTTGCGGGATTTGCCAAGCCTGGAGATCGCGTCGATGTTATGCTTGTCGAACGAAACGAAGGCGTCGCCACAACAAGCGTACTCCTTCAAGATGTTCTGTTGCTTAGCATAAACCAAAACATGGGCGTCAATAAAAATTCCGAAGACGATAGCTCAACTAAGGCGATTGACAATCCGTCGCTTGCAACTTTGGCGTTGAGACCGGAAGAGGGAATGAAATTAATTTCTGCATCAAAGATCGGCGAAATTTATTTGATGCTTAGACCTTTTCAGGCTTGGACGGAATACAGCGTCGGCGAAGAATATACCATGAAATCAATCAAAGCGAAAGTTGCTGAAACTCCTGCACCAACAGAAGAAAAGCCGAAGGAAGTCGAGAAGAAAGAACCAGAGATTGAGCAACCAAAAATTGAAATTTTGTACGGAGATGATATAGAAAAGGAGACGGAGAAAAAATTTGCGCCAAGTGCCGAGAGTAAATCAACGCCGGAAAATGTAGTTGACAGTTGAGGTGACACCATGAATTTGCGGATTTTCCTAACGGTTGCGTTGCTGTTTTTTCTTGCGACGGTAAGTGTTGTTCACGCTGAAGAGCCGATCTACACCGAAGAAGTGAATTTAACTTTTCATGCGTCGAAACATTTTAAGCTGGACGAAAATATTTCAAGGATTTTCATGGGAAGTTCGGCGATTGCAAAAGTTCATCAACTGCCGCCGTCATTAAATGAATTCGTGGTAACCGCCGCCGGAACAGAAGGTGAAACTACGCTCTTCGTGTGGACAGTCGACGGCGCGATGTACGAATACTCAATCACGGTCACGAAGGAAGAATACGGCTCGGCTAAGGCGATTGAAGACGCTATCGGTTTGCCGAACGTTCATGTAAAAAAAGTTGGAGGAAAAGTTTTACTTAGCGGAACGGTAAAAAATCAGTACGAAAGAAATTACGCGATACAAATTGCGCGGCTTTTCGTCGGTAGCGGCACGAAGAGCAGTTTGACTTTCGGTAGCAATACTGATACTTCTTTGAGTTTGCAAAGTTCAACGAGCTCTTCAGGTAGCGGGCTTGCCGAGAATAATAAAGTTGAAGACGACGGCAACGTTATCGATTTACTGAAAATGACTTCGCCGACTCAAATTAAACTGGAGGCGCAAATAATTTCAATCAATCCGTCAGATGTCAAACGTTTAGGTTTCGATTACGGCGGAAGCAGTCCGGCTGAAGCGTCAGGAATTTTTTTCGCCGGCGAATCATACGGTAGCGGAGATTCATTCAAAACAAATCCTATAAGGTGGATTACGGATCGACGTTCCCCAATTAACATGAGATTGGACGCTTTAATTTCCAACAACAAAGCAAAACTTTTATCCCGCCCAAATATTACGACGATGAGCGGCGAAGAGGCGTCGATTCATGTCGGCGGGCGCATCCCCTACACGACTTATCGGCAAGACCAAGTAGATATTCACTGGGAAAATTACGGCATCATTTTGCAACTCAAGCCTGTGGTTGACGCCGAAAACAGAATTGTTTCAGCGATTCATGCCGAAGTCAGCAGTTTGAGCGGAGAAAGTGTAGACGGTTATCCGATAATTGAAAGACGCCGCGCAGATTCGGTAGTTACGATGTTGCCGGGCTCAACCATGATTATCGGCGGTTTAATGGATTCTTCAGAAAGAAAATTGACACGGAAAATTCCGTTGCTTGGAGATATTCCCATACTCGGCGAATTTTTCAAATACTCTTCGACGACAAAAAATAAACAGGAGTTAATAATTTTGGTAACGCCGTACATAATTGACGAGTATGATTCTTCACGCGCAGATATGTCCGATTCGATGAAGGATTATTATCACGATCACAAGCGCGAAAAAGAAAATCTTAACAAAGTCGACGTGAACGATCCGCCGCCGCCCGAATCGGAAGTCAACGCCAAAAAATACAAAAACTAGTTCGGAAATAGAGGGAGGATAGAATAGGTTAAATTATTTCCTTGAGGAAGGAGGAAAATTTTCAGTATGAAAGGTCAACTAGGTTTGCGGCAGTCCGCGACGCCCAAAACGCAAGTACATCACGCCGCGACGCACGCACTTCAGTCAGACGGAAGGAGTAGCGTAATTATCAGCGTCTTCAGCACAGGTTCAGGTATCGGCAAAACAGTTACCGCAATTAATTTGGCGGCAAGTCTTGCGAATTACGGACACAGCGTCTGTCTTGTCGATTTGGATCTGCAGTTCGGCGACGTTGTAAATTACCTGCGATTGCAACCGAATCGCACGCTGTTCGACGCATGCAATGATTACAAAGAGGACAAAAAAAATTTTCACATTGAAGATTACTTGACGCCGTACACGTTCGAGACAGCCGGCGGCAATGAGGTTTCCTTTGATGTGATTGCTCCGCCAAAAACAATTTACGACGCGTACACGATTGAAGTTGCCGTAGTCGAAAAAATTATTAAGCGGCTGAAAAATTTTGAGTTTGTAATTTGCGATTTGAGCGCGGTCTTCAGTGCGTTAAACATTGCGGTACTTGACCTTAGCACCGTCGTTAATTTTATGGGTGTCATCGATTTCATGCCGTCAGTGAAAAATTTTAAACTGGGTTACGATACGCTGATTGCTTTCAACTATCCTGAAAGTAAAATTCGATTGGTGGAGAATCGCTCAAATTCTCAAAAGCTGATTAGCGGCAGTGATGTTGAAAGAGTGGTAGGCGCGAAATTTTATTACAACTTCCCTAACGATTTTCCCTCCGCAAGTAAATCAATTCGTGAAGGGAAACCGTTGCTTGCAGTTGCGCCGGATTCGGCATTGACGCGGGGCATTCAAAGTTTAGCGGGGATGTATTCCAATCGTCCGCAAATTGAAATTGAACATGTCGGTGCGCCGAGTATTTTTGCAAGCGTTGTGAAGTTTGTAAAAGATTTATTGGGCATTAAAAGCTTAGCGAGGTGATAGTGTTTGCCTTATAGAGTTGTACTCGTTGAGGGCGATCCGTTGATGATGGACAAATTGACGGACATCATTCAAAATTCGCCTGAATTTGAACTCGTTGCGACTTATTCACGCTATGACCAAGCATTAGGACAAAGTGCAATTCACAATCCAAATTTGTTTTTGCTGGACCTTGAAAATCCCATACTCTTGGAGAATTTGCATAACTTTGCAAAAAATTTTCCGAAAGCAAAAATATTGGGCACGATATCGAAATGGAGCGAAGATTTTGCTTACAAGGCGTCCGTTGCAGGAATTGACGGTTGCATAATCAAGCCGTTCACGCCGGCAGAAATTTTTTCCGCGATTGAACTTTACGCAGAACGGGGCAAGAAAGCTCCTCCGCGCATAATTTCTTTTTTCAGTCCGAAGGGACGCGCGGGAAGAACGACGCTTGCCGCATTAATGGCGTTGCATATCGCCCGAAAAAGTGATGAGTCCGTTGCGCTGATTGACGCCGATTTACAATTTGGCGACTTGCCGATTTTTTTCGACATTCAACCTGAACATTCTGTCGTAGACGCAACGCATGATGTTTCCTTGTTGACGCCGATAACTTTTAAACCGTACTTCCACAAGCTTTCTGATAGGCTTTACTTGCTTAGCAGTCCTGATCGCCCCGAGTTGGCAGAATTGGTTGCCGTTCAAGATTTAATCAACGTGATTGCAATGGCGGGCGATATTTTCCGCTACGTGTTTGTCGATTTGCCGACGGCGTTCAACCCCATTTCTGTGGGCGTTTCGGAATTTTCCGATGCATGTTTCGTAGTTTCCATGATAAACACAAATTTGGAAATTATTCACATGAAACGTTGCCTTGATATGTTTGAAATGGACAAACATCATGGCAGAAAAATTTATCCCGTCTTCACTCGTGTAAATCCTTGCAACGAAGAGCAACGAGAAAAAATGTCCCTTGAATTGGGCTACGATATTACGGCGATTTTCCCCAACGAGTACAGCTTGGTTTCCACCGCGAACAGCGGACAAATTTTGCGCCACGTTTTTCCGAAAAACAATTTGATGATTCAAAATGTCGAAAAAATTGCTGAACAGATTATGTCTAACAAAATGTGAGCCCGTGATTTCATGATTTTCTTTATTTCAGCTTTTATTGCGGTAGGAACATTTTTTCTGGCGTTGATACTTTTGGTTTACGTGCAGAAAAAAATTCATTTAGACCCTGAACGAAGAATGCGCCGCCACAACATCAAAGTTGCGACGAAAAAAAGCAAAGACGTCGCCGAAATAATGTTGAAGGCTTACGCCATAATCCAGAAAATCGCCAAGCCACTCGTTGAAAGAAATTTTGCTCAATCCCTCGAATATAAAATGCGTCAAGCGGGTTTACCCATTCTCGGCGGAGAGTTCGTCGTAATAGCGGCTATCGGTGCGCTGTTCGTCGGATTAATCGCTTGGTCTATCACGCTGGATTTTCGCATTGCGATATTGGCAATTTTAGCCGTTCCGTTGGCATTGTGGGGAGTCGTGCTGTTTTTGATAAGTCGGCGGCTTGAATCTTTCACGGGGCAACTTGGCGACAGCCTTATAACAATTTCCAACGCACTCCGCGCAGGTTACAGTTTTCAGCAGGCAGTTGAAGTTATTTCCAGCGAAATGGAACCTCCAATCGGCGAAGAGTTTTCGCGAATTTATCACGATATTGTAATGGGCGTTTCGTTGGAGGAGGCACTTGAAACAGCCAACAACCGCATTGGCAGTTCGGACTTTGAACTTGTCGTCACGGCGGTTTTGATTCAGCGCGAAGTTGGCGGCAACCTTGCTCAAATTTTGGACAACATCAGCTACACAATCAATGAGCGAATCCGTATGAAAGGGGAGATTAAATCTTTGACGGCGCAGGGAAGATTTTCTGCGATAATTTTGGTAATTTTGCCCTTCGTCGCCGCCGCCGCAATGTTTTTTCTGAATCACGATAACTTTATGATGTTGTTTGAAGAGCCGCTCGGGCAAATTGCCGTTGGCGTTTCTATCGTTATGGAAATTGTCGGCTACTTCGTGATTATGCGAATCGTAGATATTGACGTTTGAACGGCAGAGAAATTTGACGAATTTAATTGTTTGTGGTAAAATTACAAAGAAGCTGAAAACTGTCTGGACACAAAATTTAAGAAATGCGCGTCTTCGTTTGAAAATGTTTTAAACAATGAAAAGGAGATGTTAGTATGTACAAAATGATTCAGAAGTTGAAGGAGAAACTTCACGAAAAACTTTCCCAAAAGGGACAAGGCATGGTTGAATACGCTATCATCATCGC
>JAFSXD010000070.1 GCA_017444245.1 Selenomonadaceae bacterium
AAGCTTTAAGCTTTAAGCTTTCAGCTAACCTACAAAATTTTCGAGAGAAAAAGTTTCGTGCGTTCTTCCTTCGGATTTTCAAAAACTTCTTTAGGTTTTCCCTGCTCAACGATATATCCGCCGTCGACGAACAAAAGGCGCGTGCCGACTTCGCGGGCAAATCCCATTTCGTGCGTGACAATTACCATAGTCATTCCACTTTCGGCAAGTTTTTGCATAACGTCGAGAACTTCGCCGACCATTTCGGGGTCTAACGCGCTGGTTGGCTCATCGAAGAGCATAACTTTCGGATTCATGGCAAGCGCGCGCGCAATGGCTACACGTTGCTGTTGTCCGCCGGAAAGTTGGTTGGGATACGCCGCCGCCTTGTCGCCCAAACCCACGCGGTCAAGCAAATCCTGCGCCGTCATCTCGGCTTGTTCTCTGGGAATGTCGCGAACTTTCATTGGCGCAAGCGTGATGTTGTCGAGTACGCTCATATGCGGGAAAAGATTAAACCGCTGAAAAACCATGCCGACTTCTTCACGAACTTTGCTGATGTTGTCCGCGCTGTTGAGTTCGATGCCGTCAACTTCGATTGTGCCTTCGGTTGGTTCTTCCAAAAAATTTATGCAACGCAACAAAGTTGATTTGCCCGAACCGGACGGACCGATTATCACGACGACTTCACGTTCTGCAATTTCTAAATCAATTCCGCGCAGAACTTGCAAGTCGTCAAAATTTTTTTTGAGACCTTTGATTTTTATCAAGTTATTCACTCCAAAAAAAATTGGCGTCAACTTAGACGCCCTACAAAAAATTTTTATCTGCGTCGTAACGCCTTAGGTTTACCTAAAATTTCGCTTAAAACTATCGCGTTCATTGCCGATTCAGCCGTAAGATTCAGCGGCAACGAAGATTTTTTTTCCTCCGCCAAATTCGATTCAACTTTCCGCGCAGATGCATTTTCCATGACTTTGCCTTTACGTTGATAAGGTTCTGTAAATCCAACTTCGCGAATTTCCGCCGCCCGTTGCTCATCTTGAAAAATTACAACGTCTTCGTCAGGAAAATTCGGATCGTTGGCTAAAGTCGGAATTGAAGTTGAAATATTTCCGCCGTTCTTCGCCCCTTCAGTTGGAGGCGGCGATTTTTTTTTGTTTTTGTTCAAAATATTTTCGGCAACCAGAATAATTATCCAGACTACGACGAGGAAAGAAACATCCATTGCGACACCTTAAGAACTGTGCGCGACACGAGCTCTTTCACTTGACCCCGTGCGGCTGATTGCATTTCTCATTTCAGTATCGGATTTAACATTCATCATGTTGAAATAATCCATGACGCCGATTTTTCCTTCCATAAGAGCTTTTGCCATTGCGTGAGGAACTTCCGCTTGAGCTTCGACGACTTTGGCTTCCATTTCCTGCGTGTAAGCTTTCATTTCTTGTTCCTGCGCTACAGCCATTGCGCGGCGTTCTTCTGCCTTTGCTTGAGCAATGCGCTTGTCAGCTTCTGCTTGATCGGTTTGAAGTTGTGCGCCGATATTTCGTCCAACGTCAACGTCCGCGATGTCGATTGACAAAATTTCAAATGCCGTGCCCGCGTCGAGACCTTTGCCCAAAACAGTTTTTGAAATATCGTCGGGGCTTTCCAAAAC